>NZ_JALQDD010000008.1:0-255 GCF_023631405.1 Caballeronia sp. GAWG2-1 | reverse complement strand
ACTCACGGCGATCCTCGCCAAAGCGGGCGCGCTCGCCGCCGCTCAAAAGCAGCCGACGACCATTCTCGTCACCGCGCTCGCGCAGGACTTTCCCTATCTCAATCAGGCGATCTGGAAAGGCATTCCCGCGCGACATGCGGTCAAGCTCAGTCTCGAAAACCTGACCGCCGGCGCGCGCCAGCCGTACAGCGTGTCCATCAAGCCGACGCAGGGAGGCTGACGCGATGCGCCCATTTCTCATCCTCGCGACTGCGC
>NZ_JALQDD010000007.1:0-374268 GCF_023631405.1 Caballeronia sp. GAWG2-1 | reverse complement strand
TTGGAAGCAGGAACCGACCCCAAACCGGACATTTCAATTTAGCCGGATATCGGACATTTCAAATTGGCCTCGACATGCGTGTAGCGGGCATATTCTAATGTCGTGCGTCGAACTGCGCCCGGGGTTTCGTAGTACTTATCGATCACGTCGGGCGTGGCGAGCAGCGAGGACGTATCAAGAAACTCCGGGCGGAGATAGCCCAACTCGACCACTGTCGTGTGACTGTCCAGCGGCTCCAATTTGGCATGCATGGCTTCCGTGATGCCTTCGACCGCGAACTTTGTCGATGAATACACGACCGAACCGGCCGCCGCCCGTTAGCCGCCAATCGATGAAATGTTGATGACGTGGCTTAAGGCCGACCCGACCTCTTCCGAACTTGCTGCGACACAATCCGGGAATTGAAAGAGCTATAGGGTAGATCGTCCTTTGACCTGCCTGACGTTTTTTATCTCGGCAAAGAGTTTAGGCGGCCGATTGCCGCCTGATGCTAACGAGCAATTCTCGAGTCGAGCGCAACGTCGGCGATGCGTGCCTTGCCTTGACTAAAGCAAACATCGGCGACAACACAGGTGGTGAAAATCCGCGAATCGCCGAGTTTGCGTGCGCCCTGGCAATCTCCCTTTCCTATCGATAAAAATGACGTATATAAGAATACCTAATCATTTTTTATCTCATAATAAGATCACGATCAACTCATTGACATCGTTCATGTATGACGCATATCCTTAGCATTGAATATTTGCTTCGCATAACGAATTTCAAGCGGATTTGCTGGCAAGTGGCAAATGTATTTCTTGCGAGCGCAAGTATTCCCGTCGGCGCAGAATCAGCTGCTCAAGATAGCTTCAATTTAGCTTTTTCGCACACATCTCAACAGAAAGCTTGCCGTCTTAACTCATTAATCGAACAAGAGAACAAACGCATATGTCTGCACTTTTTTTTCAGAAAAACCTGCCTCTGTGGGAGCGTGCCCTTCGAACCTGCGTTGGCGTGGCTGTCGCCATCGTCGCGTTCGTCATCCCTATGGAGCCGTGGCTCAAGTGGCTGCTTGTCGTTGCGGGCGTGTCGTTCGTCGTGATGGGTTTCGTCGGTTTTTGTCCAATGTGCGCGATGGTGGGCCGAAGACTGAAGGGATAACGAACTCCGTTCGAATCTTCCCGAAGACGCATCGACAACACTCATCTCGGAGGCATCCATGTATTGCAGTCGATCTATCACCATTCATCTGTTGATGGGAGTTCTAGCGCTCCTTCTCATCGGCGCGGGCATGTATCTCCTGATTTTTTCCGCCTTGTCAGTGAAGCTGTTTTCCATGGTTTGCTTTGTCACCGCCCTCTTCCTGCTCAAGGGGTGTCCCATGTGCTGGCTCGCAGGTCTTGTGGAGAAGATCGCCGCCCAGAAGGCGAAGCCGTTGGCATCGTCGTAGAACCGTCACGTCGCCAGGAGGCGCATCAACGCGCATCCTGGCGACGCCATCACTCCAACTGGCCGGGAGTTACCGCACTCCCTGCGTCCCAGCCCCCGCCTACCGCACGCACTAGTTCGACGCTAGCGACGAGCGCCCGCATGCGGTTTTGCAGGCTGGCTCGTTCGATGGTCAGCATCGTGCGCTCCGACTCCAGCACATCCAGGTAGTTGGTCAAGCCACTCTTCTGACGGGCCTTGGCGACTGCAATCGCTCGTCTGGCAGCATCGAGCGCTTGCTGTCGTCCCGTCACAGCGGTTTCGTTCGTCGCGATTTCAGTCAGCGCATCGTCGACTTCTTTCAGCGCCAGCAACAGCTTGCTCTTGTGCGATGCCACGGCCTCTTGGTAGCGCGCATCCGCCGCCGCGAGGTTTGCCTTGTTCCTGCCGTCATCGAAAATCGGCAAGGAGATGGCCAGGGGGCCGAACGACAACTGTTGACCGCTGAGCAGCGAACCAAGATCCCTGGACGCGAATCCAAAATCTCCCGTCAGTTTGATCGTCGGGTAAAACGCCGTTTCAGCGATGTTTCGATCGGCAATCGCCGCGCGGATGTCCTGCGCACTCGCTGCCAGATCAGGACGTCGCGAAAGGATCGTCGCGGGCGCGCCAGGAGCCATACGCGGCGGCGGTGGCGGCAGCCAGTCGGCGGTGGCTTCGTCGTGATGAATCGCCGGCACGGAAAACTCCGCCACCGGCCGCGCGGTCAGAGTAGCGAGGCTGTGCTCGTTCAACTCGCGCCGCTTGCGCGCTTCTTCCATGTCGGCCGTGGAGTTCGCCAGTTCGGCGCGGGCCCGGGCCAAGTCGAGTTCGCCCGCCAATCCACCGCGATAGCGCGTTGTCAGCAGGCCAACGGTTTCGGCATGTGAGCGCTGAACAGCTTGCAGGAATGCCAGATCCGCTTCCGCCGAGCGCATCTGCCAATAAAACTGAACCACTTCGGAACAGAGAATCAACATGTACGAATCGATGTCGATCTTCGCCAACTCGACCCGGGTATTGGCTGCCTTCACGGCATTGGCCACGCGTCCCCACAGGTCCGGTTCCCAGGAGGCTCTGGTTTCGATCGTATACTGGCTGCCTTTGATCGATTGCTGCCCAAGCGCTAGGCCGAACGGTGTATTGGGCGAAGTGCGAGAGTAGCCAATGCCGACGTCGGCATCAAGACGCGGTAGTGATGTGGACGAGACGGCATTGACCTGTTCGCGGGCAGCACGCAATCGGGCATAAACGACACCCAGATTGGGATTGTCCCGCAAGCTCGTTTTCACGAGCTGGTTGAGGACTGGGTCGTGATAATTTTCCCACCACTTGCCCTGAATACGCTCGCCGTTAAAGTCACCCTTGAACTGCTGCGGCGCGTTGACAGGTCCTTCGATGGGAGTCAGCGGACCCGTGGAACAACCCGCCTGCGACAACGCGAGCGTCAACAAAAGAAGCTGGTACTTGTTCTTGCGGATGCTCATTTTCCCGTTCCAGAAACCACTCTATCTGCCAGCCAGATGACCACGGCCGACGCACTCAACACGACACCCAGGACGAAAAAACAGTCGTTATAGGCCATGACGTACGCCTCCCGGCGCACCACATGCGAAATCGCCGCGAAAGCCTGATTGGTCGCACTGGACGAGTCCGCATCACTTTGCAGAAAGCCGGACGACAAACGCCCGATTCGCTCAAGCACACTGTTCGAAAAAAAAGAAACCGATTCACCAAGGCGCATCGAATGGTATTTCTCCCGCGTAGTGAGTAATGTCGCGAGGATGGCGGTCCCGACGGCGCCACCCAGTATTCGCGACATATTGAACAGGCTGGACGCCGAGGACATGTTGGTCAGTTCCATCCGGGCCGTGGCGAAATTGGACAAGGTCAACACGATCATCGGCTGACCCAGACCTCTAAACAGTTGCGAGGCCACTAACTGGTCGTGCATGGTGCCCGCCGTCATGTTGGTATTCATAAACGACGATACGGCGAACAGAATCAGACCCAGCGCGCAAATTAGACGGTTGTCGTAGACTTTTGCGAACCTGGCCACGACAGGCATCAGAAATATTTGTGGCAGCCCCATCCACATGATGACCAGGCCTATCTGGAAGGAGTTGTAGCCCGCGATCTGCGAGAGAAACAACGGCAGCAGAAATGTCGACCCGTACAGCGCCATGCCGCTCGTGGCGCCGACGATGGACGACACGCCGAAATTCCGGCGCGCGTAGAGTCGCAGGTTCACGTAAGGGCTCGTGCGCGAGAACATCCTGTATATCCAGATGCTCAGGTTCACCAGCGCCAGCCCGAAGAAGACCTGAACGAAGCGCGAGTCGAACCAGTCGCGCGTGTTGCCTTCTTCGAGGAAGACGATCAGCGAGACTAGCCCCACCGTCATTGTCGCGATGGACAGCCAGTCGGCTTGCCGGAGCGCACCGGCCTTGCCCGCATCGTGGTCGAGCCCGTGGGCAAGGCCAATCAGCAACAGGATGCCCGGCCCCCAGTTGATGAAAAAGATCGACGGCCAGCCATACATACTCGTTAGCACGCCGCCGATGGTCGGACCGAAGGCCGGCGCCAAGGTGGTGGAAAGCATCAGCCACGCAAGTCCTGCCGGGCGGCTGGCCGGCGGAAGGCGCGTCAACAGCAGCGTCATGGCCATCGGAATCAGCGCGCCGCCCGCCAGGCCCTGCAGCATGCGAAAGACGATCATGCTTTCCAGATTCCACGCATAGCCACACAAGGTGGAAAACACGAGGAAAAAAAATCCGCTGGCCAGCATGTACATACGGAGACCAAGAACGGTCATGAAAAAGGCCGTCACCGGAATGACCGTCACCTCGGCCGCCAGATAGGCGGTGGACATCCACGAGCCTTCGTCCTGTGTGGCGGACAGCGAGCCGAAGATGTCCTTGAGCGATGCATTGGTGATCTGGATGTCCAGAATGGACATGAATACGCCGAGAATCGCGGCGGAGACCGCCACCCACGTCCGACGCAAGGCCGCATCGTCGGTAAGCGGGTCTGGTGATGACGGCTTGCCGGGGCCGCTTTGGAACATATCGGTGCCGACGGTCTTCATGAGCGCCCTTGATGACTGGCTGCTGCGGCAGGATGCGCGGGGCGACCCTGCCGAAGATCAATCTCCACGACTGCGGACATGCCCGGCGCAAGACGCGACTTGTAGGCATCGACGGAGGACGGCTCCAGCGAAATTCGCACGGGAACGCGCTGAACGATCTTGGTGAAGTTACCGGTTGCGTTGTCCGGCGGCAGCAGCGCGAACTGATTGCCGGACGCGGGCGAGAAGCTCTCGATATGCCCAACGAAATCGTGCGCCGGAAAGGCATCCACGTGAACGGTCGCAGTCTGCCCCGGCACCAGTTGGCCAAGCTGGGTTTCCTTGAAATTTGCATTGACCCACACATGGTCCTGCACGATGGCAAGCACCTGCTGACCTAGCGCGATCCGGGATCCGACCTCCACGTTCTTCCTGCCTACGACGCCGCTGACTGGCGCGTGGATGTCGTTATAGCTCAGTTGAAGTTGCGCGTCCTGAAGTTGAACGAGCAGCCCACTTTTCTTGGCGAGCAGGATGTCTCTCGACGCGACGGCCGAAGCCATGCCGGCCTGCGCCGCGGATTGTCGTTCCTTCTTTTCGAGCAGCTCGGCGGCAGCCACGTCGGCGGCGGCCACCGCATTATCCAGCTCTTGCCTTGACACCGCCCGCATTTCCTCGGTGAACACGGTCTTGTAGCGCGCCGCATCGGTGCGCGCCCGGCGTGCTTGTGCCTCGGCGCGCTCGACCTCTGCCCTGGCCGATTGGACCTCGGCGGTCGACTTCCGGATTTGTGCTTCGACCTGCTTGCTTTGCGCATCGATTTCCACGAACAGGGCCTGGACCTCGCGGACCTTGATTTCCTGATCGGATTTGTCGAGTTGGATCATCAGGTCCCCGGCGCTCACTCGTTGATTTTCTTTAATGAGAACCCTGCTCACCGTGCCGGCGATACGCGGTGAAACGAAAGTGATGTTGCCGTCGAGAAAAGCGTTGTCCGTTTCCTCGAAATAGTGGCTTCGCCATGCCATGCGCGCCGCAACCATCAAAGCCGCAACGACGACCGCGCCGATGATCAACCGGTTCTTCCGGCGGCCATCGCGCCGCTGGGCCGAAACTGCGGAAGCAGCAGCGTCGTTCGGATCGGGCACGGATAACCGTGCCGCCGTATCTTGATTCTCAGGCATCTCCACCTTTTGCGTGATCTGTATGAATTAGGACAGTGATGAAGCATCAACCGTGTCTTACGGCAGACGTGCGCCGCACGATCTCGGACACCACGTGCGCCGCGTCGTCGCCCACGCCGCCCAGAAGGCCGGACTTCTGCTTGTACAACCACGGCAGTCCGACGAAGTAGAGGCCTGGCTGTGCGGTGACGCCGCGCTTCTGGACGGGATATCCGTCCTCGTCAAACACCGGGAAGTCCACCAAACTGAAGTCGAACCGGTAACCTGTTGCCCAGATGACGGTTTCGATGCCCTCTCGCGTGGCGTCGAGCGAAGAAAGTTGCTCGCACTCGAAACCATCCTTCCACTGCGTCAAGCGTTGCGATTCGCAGTCGAGTCGATGCTCTGCGATGTACTGATCGATTTGCTCGAGAAGCGATTTCTCGAACTCGTCGGCCAGTTTCAGATTCCGGTGCAGGTCCGGCGCAAGATAAATTGTGCTATTGCGCACGTCCATCAGCCGGCCCAGTAGCGTGATGCCGTCGCGGTGGAAGCGGTGCAGATTGATATCGCGGCCATCCGATCGGCCGACAATGTGCGGGTTGGCCGCGAACTTGATTCCTGGCGACATCAACTGGTCCACTGTTTTATCCGCAAGGCCAAGCAGTTCCAGCCACTCCGAACTATCCTTGCCGCGATACCGCCGCGGCGCCCGGCCCGACTCGCCGACGCACAGGAATACCTTCCGGTTGCTGCGATTGATTTCGTCGGCAATTTGGGCGCCAGATTGGGAACTTCCGACCACGAGCACGGCCCCTCGTCCCAGCTGCTCAGGGTTCTTGTAGTCGCTGGAATGCAGTTGACGGACGTGGCTGGAAAAGCCCCGTTCAAACGAAGGAATGCGAGGTGTCTGAAACAGGCCCGTGGCCATGACCACCTGCTTCGCCCGCATTTTGCCGGCATTGGTCTCCACCTCGAAGTCGTCGTCCACGCCCGCGGTCACTGACAGCACCCGGGTGTTGTAAAGCACGGGCAATTGATACTTCGCGACGTAAGCCTTGAAACGAGCCGCCACTTCGGCCTTGGTCATGAACCCGTGGGGATCGGTCCCGTCGTACTCCGCGCCAGGAATCCGGAAAGTCCAGTTGGGTGTTACGAGGGTAAAGGAGTCCCAAAGACGGTCCGTCCATTTGTGGGCCGGGCGGCCTTCGCTCTCGATGACAAGATGCTCGATGCCGTGCGAACGAAGGTGATAGCTCGTGACCAGACCAGCTTGTCCGGCGCCGATGACGAGCGTGTCCACAGTATTGATGAAAGATGATCGATGGTTCATGCGAGGTTTTTGCTACCAAGAGTCATATCCGTGATTCGGCGAAGACACTCGCCGCGGACAATCGAAAAATGGGTTTCGTCGAGATCGATCGTCTCTCCTGGCGCGGCCGCATTGCCAACTGACGCCGGGAAAGGCACGAGGAAGGGGAAGTCGGAGAGTCGCGTCGCGCGAAACTGCACTGGTGCGATACGGGTTGCTTGCGGCCGGTGAAGAATCAGCGCGTTGAAGTTCGCCCGATGCTCGGCAAGAAGGCTGTCGAAATCGGCCGCCGACAAGCGCACACCGCCCGCCTCGTCGAGCATCGACCTGACTGCCTGCAACCTCCGGGCCTCAGGCAACGACAGCAGCGATTCCAGGTCTTTCGGACTGTTCTGCGTCTGTAGCAGATCGCGAGCGAAATTCTCCAAGAGTCGATGCCCTTCCAGCACCGTACGATCGAGAGCTGGATTCCCGACCCAACTGTCGATCATGATCAGGTTCGCGACCGTCGCGCCGGCGTTCTCCAGCAAACGTGCCATTTCTTGCGCTATGGCGCCGCCCATGGACCATCCCCACAGCGAGATTCGGGCATTGGAAGAAATGTGGCTAGCCAATTCCTCGGAATAACTGGCGGCCATACCCGTCACCGTCCTTGCGACGCCGTCGCCGCGCGACTGGATGCCGATGACAGTCATGTCCGCGGGAACGTAGTCCAGCAGTTCCCGGTAGCACAAGATGTTGCCGCCTACTGGATGAACAGCGACCAGCACATCCCGCGAATCAGACTCGAGAGCCGCGTCCCGAATGCACACCACCGCTTTTCGTGGAAGATTTGAACCGGCACTCCGGGCATGATCTTGCGGGGCGCTTTCGCGGATTAATCCGGCTTGAGCCGCGATCGTGCCGTGACGCAGCAGCGAGGCCAGCGACAAGCTTTGCCCGAACTCGACCGCGATAGCGTTGAGCAGGCGCACCGCTAGTAGCGAACTGCCGCCCAGCGCGAAGAAGTCGTCGTGAACGCCGGGACTTTCGATTCCCAGCAAGCCTTCCCAAAGGCTCGACAAGGCACACTCGGTGTCGTTGCGAGGCAAGATTTTTTCCGTACTTGTTATCTGTAGCACGGCTGCTTTTTGACCCAACGCGGCGCGGTCGATCTTTCCGTTGGCCGTCACGGGCATATGATCGATTTCAACGAGCAAACTGGGCACCATGTACTGGGGCAGCAAATCGCTCAAGTGCTGTCGTATCGATGTCTCGATTGCTACAGCGCGCTCTGGAACAGCGCGATCGCGAACGTAGAATGCCAGCAGTTGCAGCCCGTGCTGTTCACCGACAGTCTTGACTAGCGACGCGGCGCTACGCACGCCGGGGCATCGTTCGAGCACAGCGTCGATCTCGCCCAATTCCATGCGATGCCGATGAATCTTGACTTGGGTGTCGTTGCGCCCGAGAAACTCCAGACAGCCGTCCGAACGGTAGCGGCCGAGGTCCGACGTCTTGTAGAGACGTTCACCGGTCTGAGGATGCGTGATGAAGCTCTGACTAGTCCGTTCCGGGTCCCGGTAGTAGCCCTGCGCCAAACCGATGCCGCCGATATACAGCTCGCCGACGGCGTACGCGGGCCGGGCCTGCAAGGCGTCGTCGAGCACGTGGAAACTTTGGTTCGAAAGCGGCCATCCGTATGGAATACTCCGCCACGCCGGGTTCACCGTATCGATGATGAAATAGTTCGACCAGATCGAGGCTTCGGTGGCTCCGCCCATGCTGACAAACGTCGCGTTCGGCGCGACGGCGGCCATGCGCCCCGGCAGGGATACCGGAATCCAATCGCCGCTCAGCATGATCAGCCGCAAACTCGCAAAGACCGCCGCCGCCTGACCCGCCGATGCTTCGAGCAGCATTTCCAATAGCGCGGGCACGCTGTTCCAGACGGTGACGCCATGCTCCTGAAGACATTTGGCCCAGTCGGCGGGAGACGGGCCGTCGCCGTAAGGCGGCAGCACCAGCGTTGCGCCCCGGCCCAGAGTGGCGAAGATATCGTAGACAGAGAGATCGAAATTGAAGGCCGAGAGACCTAAGACGCGATCGTGCGTGTCTAGGCCAAACCGCGCGATGACGTCCTGGAGCGTGTTGACAGCCCCGCGATGATCAATGGCAACGCCCTTCGGCTGGCCCGTCGATCCGGAGGTGAATATCACATAGGCCAGATCGTGCGGATGCTGAACGTTGGCCAGTGTGAAGGCCTCGGTGGGCGCTTCGTCCGGCAGCACGTCCTCGAGCGCCAGCACTATCACGTCCGCCGGGACGCTCAGACTAGCAACGCATTCCCGCTCGCCTAAAACGACCCTGACGCCCGGCTGCTGGATCAACCACTGCTTTCGTGCCCGGGGAAGGTCATGGGCGACAGGAAGGTACGCGCCGCCAGACTGCACCGTGGCAATGACCGCGGCCACCTGACGCCAGCTCCGCCGTGCCACGATGGCAACGAGGTCATTGGCGCACACGCCCAGGCGCCGCAATGTCGCCGCCAAATGCGTGGTTCTGTGAAACAACTCGCGGTAGCTGATCTCGACGCGGGACGCGATCAGCGCGGTTTGCTCGGGATAAGCAACACACGCCGCGTGGAAGAAGTCATGCAACAGTCCCTGAGGCAGCACCCGTGCGGTCTGATTCGCGAGGCGGCGGGCGGCAAGCGCGGTCTCGGGCAGACTCGGAACGAGCGAAGAAGAGTCCTCCAGCGCCAGAAGTTGACGCAGCGCGTTGCCGTACGTCTCGAACATTTCATCGATCACGCCGACCATGAACACGCCGTCGACGTAATCCCAGTTCAGCATCAGACGGCCTTCATCCATGTAGACCTGATGGTCCAGCCATACCTGAGGCGTGTTCATGCCGCCGCCGTCGGTGCGCCAGCCCAGTTCGGCCGGTGCGGCCATCGAGCCATTCTCGAGTCCCAAGGTGCTGGCAAACACCACCGGCATGGCCGGCAGCACGGACGCCGGACGGCTCATCATCCGGATCACGTCCACGCCGGACACCTTGCAGTATTCGATCTCGCGAAAGAGTTGCCTTTGCAAGGCGCGCGCGCGCCCCTGAAAATCGCCTTCGACTACGGGCACTTCCAGCAGCAAGGTGTTACTGAAATTGCCAATGGTGCGATCGAAGCGCGCATCGTCTGCGGGCCGATTGGAAATCAGCAGATTCAACGTGAAGGCCGGATGACGCGACCACATGCGTAGGACATCCGCGAACAGCGTGCATAGCACGGCGTTAAGCGTGACGCCGAGCTTTCTTGCCTGCAAGCCGAGTTGCTGAACATCGGCCGGTTCAAGGCAGATCTGGAGGCGACGGAAGACCGACTTCCCAGGAATTTCATCCAGATCCCGAATGGGCAGATCCGGTGCGGAAGGCAGTGTCTTGAGCTTGTTGTTCCAGTAATCGAGGGACAGCTGATACTCCGGCTCGGACCTTTCCACAGACAGCCGTTCGGCATACTCGCGAAACGCGGCCGTCGGCGCGTCCATCGCCCTTCCGCTATACGCATGCGTCAGGTCGTGGAAAAACAACGCGAGCGAGTAACCATCCAGGATCAGCAGACGAAACAGGAAATGAACACGATAGCCGTCGTGAACACGATCGACGAAGCAGGCGAACTGGCAGCCGCTGTCCATGCCGGGCAGATGCTCGCTCGCCGCGTCCTTCCGGCTACCCGCGAGGCTCTCTTGGAATGCCACTTCGTGATGCCGCAAGTCACGAATGCGCACCTCGTAGCGTTCGGGCATAGCGGCGATGGACTGCGTGCTGTCCGCATGAACGCGGGTTCGCAGCGCCGGGTGGTTGACCATGAGGACGAGCAGTGCCTGCTCCAGCCGCTGCACATCGAGTTCCGTCGTCCGGAAGCCGCGATACAGGCTGGCAGCGGTGTTCAGTCGATAGCCGTTTTTTTCGCCGATCCAGTAAGCCTGCTGCATCGGAGTCAACGGGTAGGCCCCGCGGACGCTGTCGTTCGGGACAGGCAAGGTCGCAATTCTTCCGCTCATGAGATCTCCTGTGCGGCGTCGATATCCTGCAAGCGCGCCTGACTGGTCTCGCTCGCATCGAGGAAGCGCGACAGCACATCCAGGCTCGGGTAGTGCTCGAAGAGCTGGGGCACCGTCAGCTTCATGCCACGCTGCCGACTGACGACGCGCGTAAATTCCATCAGCACGATGGAATCGACGCCAAGCTCCATGTAGGTGGCGTGAGGATCGATGCTCGCCGCATCGACGTGGATGAGCTTTGCTAGCAGACTCTTCAGCGAGTCCATGGTGCTTAAGCCTGGTTCGGTCCGTGCGTCCGAACTAGGCGCTTTCTTAGCCACCGCAGCCGGCGGATGAATGGCGGGCGCGCCATGCGCGGCCGCCGGAGGCAACGCAGCGTTGGTTTCCGAAGCGAAGGCCAGCAGCACGTTCTGCGGCCACGCCGTGGACGAAACGCCCGTGCCCGGAATGGCGCTGAAGTGATCGAAACCGGCCTTTAGCACACACTCCCGCCATTGATCGATCGCCATGAACGGCAGGTTGCTGACCTTGCGGTGGTCCTGATAGTGGCCAAAGCTCTCGATGTGCGCGAGCGTCAGCATCTGAATTGGCGTATTGACCGTGCCCTCTATGAGCATGGTTACGCCGCCCGGCGCGAGAAGCCGGCGCAGGTCCAGCAGCGTCCGGTCGATGTATTTCGCGGCGTGCACAGCGTTCGCGGCCAGAATCAGGTCGAAAGAAGCCGCTTGATAGCCTTGTTCGGCGAAGCCCTTGTCGAGATCGAAGAGGCCATACTCAATGAACGGCACAGCGGCGAAGTGCGCCCGGGCGCGGTCTGTGAAGAAGTGCGAGACATCCGTGAAGCGATAGACGACGCCTGACTGCGGCAGCGCCTTCAGCAGCGCCGCCGTCGTGCCGCCGGTCCCCGCGCCCAGTTCCAGGATGCGCATGGGAGTCCGGCGCGAAGCGGTGTGCCGGGCCACGAGCGCCCCTAGCACTTCCGCCGCGATACGGTTCTGCATTCTGGATACAGGATTGAGTTGATAAAGCGAGTCGGCGACACTGGTTTGGCCGTCAGGGAACAACAAGTCGAGCGGATTCATCAGGCCCTTGAGCAGCCCGACCTGACTGAAGGCGCACGCCCTTACATAGTCCACGAACGGTCGAACGTCGTCGTCCGCCTGGATCGTGGCGAACAGCGTGGCGACCTGGCTGCGCAGCTTCACCGCATCGAACGCAACGAGGTTGCGAAAGAGGCCGTCACTTCCGGCCGCCTTGACGAAGCCGGTCTGCTCGAGCGTCATTAGCCATTGTCCGAGCGGCGCAAGCCGATTGGCTTTGAGTCCGAACCGTTTGCAGATAGATTGCGCGGACGCCGTTTCTCCAGGCTGGCGGAACTGCCCCAGTTCGGCCAGTGAGGCAGCCATGACCAGCGGGCAGGCCTCTTCTAGACGTTGCCAAATGTCCTCAAAGCGCGCCAACGCCGGGCGCTCGGCAGCGCGGAAGCCGTCAAGGGCCTGTTCGCCGCGGCGGACAACGGCATCCCAAGCCGGCAGTCCGACGAATGGAATCGATGGATCTGGTCGTGTCGGCAATTGCGTCGTTGCGGCGGGAACATCGGGCGAAGCCAGCTCCGGAGAACGCGACCGGAACCAGTGCTGTATTTTCTCGAACTCGTACACCGGCAATGACAGAATCTTGCGTGACGATGCGTCGAAGAACGGCCGCCAATCGATGTCCGCGCCCGCGCCCATCGCGTCCAGCAGGCTTTCGATCACATTCTCGTGGTCGCGGTCGTCTTGCCTCAGCAGCGGCAGCCAGCGAGGGCCAGCATCTCCCAGGCACGCCTTGCCAAGGGCGCACAGAACCGGCCGGGAGCCAATTTCGATTGCCAGGTCGATACCAGCGCGTGCCAGCGTTTGCAGCGAATCAGCAAAGCGCACGGGTTCACGCAACTGACGCGCAAAGTAGTGGCCGTTAAGCTTCTTTCCCGGATTCCACAGGCCACCCGTCACGGTGGAAACGAAGCCAATCTCGGGCGCGTGCAGTTCCAGCGCCTCGGCGGCGTTCATCAGCGCGGGTAGAGCCGGCTCCAAAAGAGCCGAATGGTAAGGACGCTCGACCTGCAACGTGCGCGAGTCTATTCCGCGCTGCTCTTTGAGGCGAGCGCAGAACTGCGACACGGCATCGGTGGTCCCGGACACCACGCAATGTTGCGGGCCATTGACCGCGGCCAGTTCAACCTGACCATTTGCGAGCAGTATTGCGCGCCGGACTGTATCTTCATCGGAAAAGACCGTTGCCATGCTGCCCGAAGCGACCCGGTTCTCGCACAGGTCGCCGCGTACGAGGACCAACCGGAGCGCGTCTTCCAGGGTCATGGCCCCGCAGGTCACTAGCGCCGCATACTCGCCGAGGCTGTGACCCAACGCGAGATCGGCACGGATGCCGAACGACAGTACGACCTGGCTGATGGCGTATTGCAAGGCGAAATGGACCGGTTGCGCCAAGGCGGGCCGTCTCGTGAGCGGGCCGGTAGCGTCCTCGTAGAGCCACGCGTCGAGCGTCATGCCGAGCACCGGCTGCAAGACTTCGTTGCAACGCTTCAAGGCATCCTGAAAGACGGGCATCCGACGAAACTCACGCGCAGCGTTCTTCAGCGGCATGCCTTGTCCTGTGTAGACGAAAGCGATCTTCGGCGCGGCACGCCTGGATACGTATTCATCGCTACCCTGGACCAGAGCCTGCAATTTCGCCGCGAGCGCCGCCGGACCGTCGGCCGTGACTGCGAAACGGACATCTTGCGGCGTTCGGCGGCAACTGCTGGTGTAGGTGAAGTCGGGCCAATCCTGCGCGGGCAAGGTCGAAAGCATCTCGACATAACTGACGGCCAGGCGATCTAGCGCCGCCCTGTCGCGAGCGCTCATGACGAAGGGCAGAACGTCTGAAGAGGGTACCGGCGCGGGCTGCGCCCCAGCTGCATCGCTCGCGTCCCCAACCACCACGCAGGCGTTTGCACCGGAGAAGCCGAAGGCGCTCACCGATGCGTAGCGCCTAGCCTCGGTCGACGAAGGCCAATCGACGCGAGTGCGGGAAATCCGCAGGCGCGCGCCAAGATCAAGCAGCGGGTTGAGCCGCGACAGATTGCGCTGCATCGGAATGGACCCGTGATGCAGCATCAGCAACGCCTTGATGAGTCCGGCCATGCCGGCGGCGGCTTCGAGATGACCGACGTTTGCCTTGGCCGACCCCAGATAGCATGGCTTTCCTTCCGCGTGGGCGCCCTGCGCCAGAACGCGTGACAAGGCCCGGCATTCGATGGAATCGCCTAGCGCCGTACCAGTGCCGTGTGCTTCGACATACTGAAGATCGGACGGGTCGACTTTCGCATCCGCAAGCGCGCGCAACACGAGCGCTTCCTGCGCACTGCCGTTGGGTGCGGTCAGGCCGTTGCTGCGTCCGTCCTGATTGATCGCGGTACCAAGGATGGCGCCATAGATTCGGTCACCGTCGGCCAGCGCGTCCTCGTATCGTTTGACGACCAGCACGCCGCAACCTTCGCTGCGCACGTAGCCGTCGGCCGCTGCGTCGAAGGTCTTGCACTGACCGTCGGGCGCGAGCATACCGGCCTTGGTCAGTCCAATATCCCAGTCCTTGGCAAGCAGAACGTTCACCGCACCAACGAGAGCCGTACGGCATTCGCGCTCGCGCAAGCTGCGGCAAGCGAGATGCACCGCCGTCAGTGCCGACGAACAAGCCGTATCGACGACGAACGACGGGCCGCGCAAATCCAGATGATAGGCAATCCGGTTCGCAATGACCGCCAGCACCGACCCCTGATTGCTGTAAGCGTCCAGTTCACTGTGCGCCAACTGAAGCGATCCGTAGTCGAATGCGGAAGCGCCAAAAAACACACCGGTTTCCGTTCCGGCTAGCGTGGACGGAATGATGCCGGCATCTTCGAGCGCATTCCAGGCCACTTGCATCGCCATGCGCTGCTGAGGGTCGATACACGCCGCTTCGCGATTGGTGATCATGAAGAATGCGTTGTCGAACTGCCCCACGTCGTCAACGAAACCGCCATGACGCGTCGCGCCATCCGCTTCGCGGCGCGTGCCGACACCGCTTCGTCCTTCCGACAGCAATTCCCAGTAGGCCGCCAGATGACTCGCACCCGGAAACCGGCATGCCATGCCGACCACGACGAGAGTGTCGTCATCGGGCGATGCCGTGGCCACGCGCGGCTGCCCGGACGCGGGCGCGGGCGTCCGCACCAGGCCGCCCAGATGCGCCGCCAGCCGCTGGACATCCGGATGGTCATAAAACATTGCGGGAGAGACGGCGATCTTGAAGTGGACCGCCAGTTCTTCCGCGATGCGCGTCGAATCGAGCGACCCTAGTCCGTACTCCGAGAACGGGCGATCCACACGGATGCTTTCTGGCGAAAGCCGCGAAATATCCGCGATACGCCGGATCAGAAAGCGTTCCAATTTCTCCGAGTTGGCCTGGGCTGGCGCGGCGGTCCCGACGGCAGGCACATCCGCGTTACGTTCGCGACTCCACGTTGCGACGAGCCGCAGACTACCGTCGAGAAAAGCCTGCCTGGACTGGCGGCGCTGAATCTTGCCGCTCGAGGTCTTGGCCGTGGTGCCTGGCTGTATCAGGGCGATGGATTCCACCGGGAGATCGAACGCCGCCCCCACCGCGCGCCGGATCGCATCGAACATCTCCTCATAAGGGCCGTTGCGATGTCCGCGCGTGAGTTCCTGGACCACGACCACGCGCTCCTCGCCCTCTCTTAGCACCGAAAAAACAGCGCAGGAGCCATGCACGAAACCAGGATGGGCGCGCTCGAGGAGGCTTTCAGCATCCTGCGGATAATAGTTTGCCCCCCGCACGATGATGAGATCCTTGATGCGCCCGGTCGTAAAGACTTCGCCCTCGTGAATGAAACCGAGGTCACCCGTGCGCAGAAAAACCTTGCCGGGAACGCTGGCCAGGGTGGCGCCGAACGTCGCCGCCGATTCGTCGGGCCGCTTCCAGTAGCCGCTCGCCACGTTGTCGCCGGATACCCAGATTTCCCCGGCCTCGTCCGGCGCGCATTCGGTCAAGCCTGCGGGATCGACGATCTTCACGATGGTGTCCGATAGCGGCTGACCGCAGGCCACCAGGGACGCAACCGTCTCGTCCGGTCCCGCCAACCGGACCTTGTTGCGCTGCAGTTCCTTGTCGGACAAGCGCAGGATGCGACATGGCGAATCCCAGTTCTGGCCTGTGACGATGCATGTCGCTTCGGCCAGACCGTAGGCCGCCGTCATGGCGAGAGGATCGAAACCGAACGGCCCGAACTTTCGGGTGAATCGCTCCACGGTTTCGGCGCGGATCGGCTCTGCGGCGTTGAGCGCCATGCGCCAGGAAGACAGATCGAGACCTTCGCAATCCTGCTCTGTCATGCGCTCACAGCAATGCCCGTAGATGAAGTTGGGCCCCATGCTGTGCGTGCCTTTGAAATCCGAAATCGCGCGCAGCCAGCGCGATGGCTTCTGCGCGACCGCAACGCCCGGCAACAGATAGGCCGAGATGCATCGATACATCGGGAACAGAATGCCGTACAGCAAGCCGAGATCATGGTAATGCGGCACCCAGCAGACGAGCTTGCTGTCGTCGTCATGCCCCAGTCCCTGATCCCATTGCTGCAAATTACTGAGGATGTTTCGGTGCGACAGCATGACTCCCTTGGGCATGCCCGTGGAGCCAGACGTGTATTGCAGCAATGCGATTGCTTCGGGAGACGGCATGTCGAAGCTTAAGTCGGACAACGAATCCCATTCGTCGAATCGATCGACTTCCAGCCACGTCAGGTTTCCATATTCGGGATACCGTCCCACGAAGAGCGCCGAATTGCCGATACTCTTGCTGACACCCAGCACTAGCGATGGCTGGCAATCCTCCATGATCGCGAGCATTCGCCGAACCTTGTTGGAGTCGCCCGTGAGCGGCACCGGTGCAACCGGCACCGCTATGACATCCGCCAAGAGACACGCCAGAAACGCTTCCACGAACTCCAGGCTAACCGGGAACACCATGATGGCTCGCTTGCCCGAAAAGCCCTTCTGCTTCATCCACCCTGCCAGGGCTCTGGCACGCTGGAGCAGTTCGACGTGAGTCAATGTGCGTTCGACGGTTTCCCCGTCCCGTAGACTGGTGTAAGAGGCTGCTACTCCACGGTTTGTATTGCGGACGAAGACTTCGAATAACGAGCCGGAATTCATCTCTTCTTGTTCCTCTTTGACTGATTCTAGTTGCGCACGTCGATTCATTTGGGATGCTCGCGTGCTAAGCGACGATCTGTTCGGATAAATGGACTGGTGCGCGCTCAAAAAATCGACCTTCCATGCGCGTTTTGTTTAGCGTCTGAAATCCATCGCGTCACTTGCGAGGACTACGGTTCTTACACTGTTGTCGGCGAGTCGCGCCTGCTCTCGAATCACGTTTATTTAAATTCGACGGCTTAATTCTTATTCGGCACGGACAGGGTTTTAATAGGGGGAAGCGATAGATGTTGATTAGGACATTTCTAGTTGTGATTTTCGAGCACTGCTGAATATGTCTGATTATCCGAAGAAAAAGTAAGCTAAGACTGCTAAAGCAACGGTGTCGATTGCTGGCGCGTGTCGCGTACTTGGCGGTGCGGCCTAAAGGCGCCGGACATGGATATCTCGGAATTAATCTCTTTCGTCGCCGGAAAACCAATCGCGCTAAACTTTACCTGCTCCGTTACAAGCGGAAAGATCAATGATTGGCAGCCTATCATGTGAGGTGAAGTATTGAAGCTGTAATTTCACGTCCTTTGCACTCGATCAAAATACGGGAGAAGCTGAATTACGTAGTTGCCATCGGGCATTTTCAAAAGATAGATTACTGCTAGAAATGAAAATAAATTGATCGCAGTTTATATCTCCTTGCATTTCGACCGTCTGTTTCGCGCCGACTTTCACGCTTTCGTAAGCACCATCGTCACCGCCTGAAACGCGCCGATGGTCACCTCTCCGCATCGCGCCACCGAAACGGTTTCATCGATGCCTACCGCGTGCGTTGCAAGAGCACGGTCGCGGTCTCCAGGGCTTGGCGAGGATTGTGCGCTTGGCGTCAACGGTGATGGCTTCTTCTCGCCTACGGTATCGGTCCGGTTCGCGCCGATGGGAATCTTCTCGTTGTTGTTCCCCCGCTCGCTACGATCAATACCGATGGTGATCGTTTCGTCATGGCCAACCGACTCGGTCCGGTCGTGCTTCACGACGGTGGTTTCGTTGTTCCGATAATCTTCGTGTCGTGCCCGTCCCAGTGAGTCTCGACTGCAATATCCCGATTGCGCTCCGCATTTAGAAGTACATGCTCGCCGCCTTTCGTGTCGTCGAAGCGGAGTTGATTTTCGGACCTTGCACAAAAGATTTACGCGCCACGCGGCCCGGAGTGAAGGGCTGCTTGGCGTTGATGACGCAGAATCCGCATTCGCAGCCATTCTGTTGTGCGCTGTTGAAGGTCGCAGTCTGACAAGTCGATCTCGTAGCGCGATGAGATTCTGCGTGTTTTTTAGGCGCTACGCGGATGGCGTCAAGCCCGACAACATACGGGGCGGCTCGCACCCGCTGGCGGGCAGCGTCGTCCATCCTGGCCATCCATCGAGTCTCCCTTCGCGGCCATGATCACGCAATGCGCCAACACCGAATCCGTTGCCAATTACTTGGTAAGACTTAGAAGTAGCACCATTCAACGGCAAAACTATAAGGAGATGCCGTGTTTTTGCATGCAACATCCACCTATACTTAATAGCCGTTCGTCACCGATTAATTCAAAAATTGTCATCTTTCTCAAAGATTAATCGAAACTTCGAAACACAGTGACATCGAAGTGCCAGACTACCCGGTTACGCCAATTGAGCGCGTCCGCGTCAAACGACAGAGTCATCGCATGATCGAAAACTACCAGGACCTTCCGCCGAAACTATATGCCGGCGACATCGACGAATGCTTCGAGTTTCTCGATGCACGCCGCGCCGCTGACAGCAACAGCGCCGATTATTGGCATTGGCGCGCGGTAACGCATTTGCGCGCGCAGCAATTCGAGAAGGCGCTCGACATCTGTTTTTATCTGACGCGCGAGTCGGATGTCTTCGGCTACCAGATTCACTGTCTCGCCGATGCCTGCTCCCACTTGGGACTGAAGGAAACAGCGCTCACCGCCATCGATTACTTCGGAAAGAAGCCGACGACGCAGGCCATCGGCGCGTTTTTGTGGCGCGTCTACGGCTGGCACTATCTCGGCGAGGATCAACGCGTACTCGATTTAAATGCGGATGGCGTCGACGAGCATTCAGTCTACGTGCTCGGTCATCACCAGGCACGCAGCCAGATGCGGCTGCAAGGCATCGAACACGGGGTTGCGGCGATGCATCGATGGTGGTCGTCGCCAGAAGCGCGGCGCGTGCTCTTTCCGCATTTAAATCTCGACGGATACTGGAGCGGCCAGCGTGAATTGCCCGCGCGTATTACCGTCAAGTCGATTGCATCCGGTTACGGGGATCTTATTCAATGGGTGCGCTATCTAGGCGCGCTGGAAGTCATGGGAGTGAAAGTCGAGTATGAAGACAGCCGGTTCAGGCTCGTCATTCCCGAATCCGAACACGAGGCGCTTGCTGCCGCGATGCGCGCGGCCGGCTTCACACGCGCATCGACGGAAGGCGACATGTGGACCGATCCCTTCGCGCTCTTCACGTCCCTCTTCCCAGCGCTCGGTCATATGCCGTTGGGGCGCTATATCGAGCCCGCAGAGCCGGATGCGGCCGACGCCATTCTCGACACGATCTGGCATCGCGCGCGCGGCAGGCGCTGCGTAGGCATCTTCTGGTCGTCGTCCGAATCGCCGGACAATTTCGGTCATCGGAGCCTATGTTTGCCCGATCTCGACGCGCTGTTCGACCACTCCGGCGACATCTACTGGGTGATCATGCAGCGCGGCTTCGAGCGCAAGCGTTGGCTGGACGACCCGCGTTCACGCAATCTCAACCGTTTCACGACGCTCGATTCCAACACGACTTTCGCGCAATCCATCGCCCTGCTCGACCGGCTCGATGCGTTCGCCGGCAACGATGGCAGCCTGGCGCACATCGCGGGCGCGCTCGGCAAACGCAATTACTTGCTGCTCAATCAGGTCGCTGAATGGCGGTACGAACGCGATCCGGCGTTAACGAAGTGGTATCCGGCCACGCGGCTCGTACGCGCGAACGAGTTGGGGGGATGGCGTGGCTTGGCGGATAACCTGGGGCGTCTGTTGAATACGGATGCGCGCTGACTTGCGCATCAAGCGAAGCGCAGCGCCAACGTCTGCGGCACGGGACTGCGCCGGGTAAGCGCGCAAGCGGGCATTTCTTCGCTGGTTCCGCGAACGTACGTTTCCAGCTGCTCGATCGCGAACTGCTGTTCATCGATCAACTGCCGCACCATGTCGCCGATGGAAACGATCCCCATCAGCCGGCCGCATTCGATCACCGGCAAATGACGGACATGGCGCGTGGTCATGAGCGCCATGCATTCGTCGGTGCTCGTGCGCAGGCTCACCGACAACACGGGCGCGCTCATGATTTCGCACACGGTCGTATTGCGTGATGCCTTGTCCTGCAAGATGACTTTGCGCGCGTAGTCGCGCTCGGTGACGATCCCGCACACCGTGCCGTCCGCGCGCCCTCCCACCGTGACCACGACGGCACCGACGCCGGCCTTCGACATCAGCACGACCGCATCGAACACGCTCGCTTCGACGTCGATGGTATGCACCGCGTCATCGTTCTTGGCCTTGAGTACTTGCTTTACCGTTGCCATGCTTGATCTCCTTCGCGCAGCGCGCGGTTGGGTCGGATTGCCTGAAAAGTTGGAAAGACGGGTTCAGCCGAAGTCGAACAGATCGCCGAGAAACGACTTCTTCTTGCGTGAATGTCCATAGTTCGAGTGCGAGTCGCCATAGCGATGGTCGTCATAGCGCGGTCGCACGCGATGGTCGCGATCGTCGTCCTTGTCGCGCCACGCTTCGCGCCCTGCCGTTTGCTGCGGCGAGACCTGTTCGTCGCGCTGAATGAGCCGGTCGAGCTCGCCGCGATCGAGCCACACGCCCCGACAGGACGGGCAATAATCGGTTTCAATGCTCTCGCGCGAGGTCATCAGGAGATCCGTCGCGGGACACACGGGGCATTTCATGTCGAACCTTTCTTTTTGCTTACGATGACCTAAGCCTATCGCAGCATTCGACATTGAAAAACGTGAATTTTTAGAGGTGTCGGTTCGTAAAAACCGAAGCGAAGCTCTTTTTCAAGCGCCTGCCGAAGCGCACCACGCGCGCCACATCTGCCGATACGCCGCTTCCAGATTGCGCGTGAAGCGCGGTGCATCCATCATCGGCGAGCGTTCGAGCCTTGCGCGCAGCGTCGAGCGCAACTCGGTCAAACGCGGCAGATCGTTGGCGAGGCGAGTCACGACATCGACGTACGCCGCGTCGTCATGAACCACGAGTTCGCCGATGCCGAGATTCATCAGCAGGCTCAGACCCGCGCGGCTGACCGACGTGTCGCCCGCGCGCGATGGCACGGGCACGCCCATCCACAGGGCGTCGAGGCTAGTCGTGTGGCCGTTGTACGGATAGGTGTCGAGGCCGATATCGATAGATTGATAGGTCCGCAGATAATCGACGCGCGACTGATATCCCACGTACCGAACGCGCGACAGATCGACGCCCAACGCGCCGAGACGCTCACTGAAACGTTCGCGCGGGCCCGGACCGGCTAGCAGAATGAAGCGCGCATTGGGCACGGCGGCGAGTATTGCCGCCCACATGCGCAACGTGCGCTCGGACGCCTTGCACGGATTATTCAGGCATCCGAATGTAATACGACCGTTGCGCCACGCTGGCAATGCATTCACGTCCGGTGCATTCGGCGACGTGACGCGCGGATCGAAACACCAGAACGTCTCGGGCAACCACACGGTTTCTTCGCTATAACGATCCGCGAGATCGGCCGTGTCGCGCGGATCGATCCACGGGTCGGTCAGGCGATAGCGGATGGCGCTGCTGCCCGTCGTGCCCGGATACGCGAGCCATTGCACTTGCACAGGCGCCGGTCGGCGTGCGAACAATAATGGACGGCCGCGCGACATGTGCATCGTCAGATCGACCAATACGTCGATGCCATCGTCGCGAACGAGTTGCGCCAATTGCTCGTCGTCGAGCGCGTGAACGTCGCGCCAGGTATCGGCCATCGGACGGATCAGGTGTGTTATCGCGTCGGGCGTTTTAACGCTGGAATAACAAAAGATGTGGTACGCCGCGTGATCGTGTTGCGCGAAGACCGGCGCGGTGAACATGGCCTGGCAGTGTCCGTCGAAGTCTGGCGCGACGTAGCCAATTTTGAGCCGTCGCTCAGAATCGCGATTGTTGGTATGGACGATGTCATGGCGAAGCAGCGGCGCTTCGTGTCGCGCGGCAAAGCGCAAACATTCTTCGAGAATTTCGCGTGGCGTTTCTGCGTGATAGGTCAGCGCGTAGTTGAGATTTCGATGCACACATTCATCGTTCGGTCCGCAATAGACGGCGCGACGGAAGCTTTGGATTGCCTCTTCCATTGCGCCCATATCCTTGAGTACGCCGGCGAGGTTATTATGAGCCTCGGGAATATCGTCTCGGATTGCAATCGACCGGCGCAGGACTGATTCAGCCTCTTCAAGGCGACCGAGGCTTTGCAAAATGCGGCCAAGGTTGTTATGCGCTTCGACGTGATCCGAACAGCATTCTATTGCCCGGCGATATGTCCGTTCAGCGTCGTTCAGGCGATCTTGATGACCATAAAGTATGCCGAGGTTGTAGTGGATATCGGCAGCATCGGGCGCGAGAATCAACGCCTCGCGGTATTCAGCCTCGGCATCGCAAAGGCGCTCCAGCTTTTGAAGCGTATAACCGAGCGTGGTTCTTGCCTGTATGTTATCCGGCTCCAGAATGAGAACTCGACGATATATGCGTTCCGCATCCTCCAACGAATCAAGTGCGTGGTAGGCATTGGCCAGCCCCATAAGCGCATTCGTGTCGTCTGGACAAATCGACAATGCCGCGAGAAATACCACTTGCGCTTCTTGCACGCGTTGCAGCTTATGTAAAAACGCGCCGAGACCGACATGTGCCTCGGAGTAGTCTCGTCGGAGTTCGATGGCGCGCCGGTAAAACGCCTCAGCTTGCGCAAAGTCTTTCAGATCGTTCAAAACCTGAGCGAGATTAAAATTTGCTTCAGCAAAATCAGGGCGACACGCCACGGCTTGCCGCAAAGCCGCCTCCGCTTCCACGAGGCGTCCTGATTCGCGCAATAAATTACCCAGATTGTTGAATGCGTCCGCGTAATTTCCTCTAGCAGCAATTGCGCGTTGAAAGGCAATTTCAGCCTCAGCCAATCGACTTTGACTCTTCAAAAGATTCGCGAGATTGAAATGTGCGTCCGCAAAATCGGCGCGCGCGGCGCACGCCTGACGAAGCGCGGCCTCTGCCTCCACAAGACGTCTCTTTTTGACAAGCAGATTACCGAGATTGTAATGAGCCTCCGCGAAATCAGGACGAATGGCAATCGCCTCGCGATAGACAGTTTCCGCATCTTCTAATCTGCCTCGCAGCATCAGCAAATTACCGAGGTTGGCATAACCGCCGGCGTATTGAGGATCTTGCGCTACCGCACGACGCCAATGCGATTCGGCCTCGTCGAGTCGATTCAGCCGATAGCAACACACCGCGGCGAGATTCAGCGCTTCGATATCCGCATACGGCTGATTTATTTGATAACTCAGCGCTTCAAGCGCTTCAACGAACCGCTCGCTGGAGTAAAACGCAGCTGCTGCGCCGTATGAATCGGATTTGGCGGACATGCTTCGGGCACGCATAAGAAAATGGACCCAAAGATAACAAACCACCGGTCCGAATTCGTCAATAACTATAAAGAAACGTCCTCGCCTGCAAAGCGATTCCCCCACTCACGCCCTCTCCTGGTGCACCGCCCTTCGCTCCTTCGACTTGCGATCTATCTTAAAACCCCGCAAGCTCTCGCCTGAGCGCGAACCAACGCCGCGCATTGTCCAGAACCCGAGGCGCCCATGTCCGATAAATCGATGAGTGAAGAACGCAACGGCTCCGACACGCCCGACCTCCTCTATCTCCTTCAGGGCGCGGACGATTTCAGCCACTTCGTTTTCCCCGATAGCGAAGCGCTTTTCAAGAGTCTTGCGCGACGGCAAGCACCGCACACGCTTTTCATCACGTGCGCGGACTCGCGTGTGTCGCCCGAGATGATCACGCAGACGCGGCCCGGCGAGCTCTTCGTGTGCCGCAACATCGGCAATATCGTGCCGGCTTATGGGGAGATGCTCGGCGGCGTGTCGGCGGTAGTCGAATACGCGGTGCTCGCATTGAACGTGCGGCAGATCGTGATCTGCGGCCATTCCGACTGCGGCGCGATGAAAGGCCTCGCCTCGGGCGCAACCATCGCCGATGAAATGCCTACCGTGCACGCGTGGTTACGCAACGCAGAAGCGGCGCGCAGTGTGGTACGGGCGCGAAAACTCGAACACGAGCGCATGGTTCAGGCGATGGTCGAAGAAAACATCCGCCTTCAACTTACGCATTTGCGTACGCATCCGGCAGTCGCGGGACGCCTCGCGCTTGGCCAGCTTCAAGTGCAGGGTTGGGTGTACGACATCGGGCAGGGAAAGGTATCGATCTTCGACGAACACGGGGGCGGCTTCCAGTCGATTGCCGAAGCGCGCTTGCGCCTGCTACGAGAACAGGCGCGTTGAAAAACATGGGGATGGCGGCGTCAATAGGGCTGACGCCGCAACGAACGATTACTGCACGCCCTTCTTCGACGCGAGATCCTGCGCCATCTTCAAGTGATCCTGGATCGTCGGCAACGCCTTTTGCGCCGCTTCCTTCAGCTTCGCGTTCTGGCCGCCGTCTGCTTCCTTCTGGAATAGCGCCACTGCCTCCTGGTGGCCCTGCACGCCAACCTTCTGGATATATGCGGTATCGAATGCCTTGCCGTGCAGTGCCTTGAGCGAATCGATCGCGGAAGTATCCGAATTGTCCTTGGGCACGGTCACGCCTTTGGGCGCCGCCAGTTTCAGCTGCACGGTCAGCTTGGTATGGTCGACGATCATATGACGCGCGAAGCTCTTTACGTCCTTGTCCTGCGAGTGCGTCTGAGCAAGCTTGGCGGCATCGATTTCCGTGGATCCCGAAGACGACGCGCCCTGCACGAAATCCTTGTCCGGTTGCGTAAGGTCGTTGGCAAGCGTGGTGCTGGCAGCTTCGGTCTGTGCAAAGCTCGCGATTGGCGCGGCTGCTGCAAGCGCGGTGACGATCATAACGATATTGCGTTTCATGTGGCCTCCTGTGGCGATTGGTGCTATCTGCTGTCAGCAATGCAGGTGCCACTCAATGTTTTTCTGGCAGATTCGAGAATGCGTGAAGCGGAATGTCGCTTGCTCGAACTTGATAAACTGGTCGTTCATTCCATCTTCTGCCCGATAGAAGCCATGCCTGTCTACGATTACGAATGCGCCGACTGCGGCACTTTCGAAGCAAATCGCCGTATCGCCGAACGCGATGAACCCGCAGCCTGTCCACGCTGCGGTGAAACCAGCGCGCGCGTCACCATCGGCGCGCCATCGCTTGGACGCGGCGGTAACGGCGGCGCCAACGCGAGCGAAGATTCGGGGAGCTACGGCATGCGCCATCGCGGCGGTTGTGCGTGTTGTGGCTGATCGTTGCACGCGTGTCCACATGCGTTCGGGCACGGCCATTGCAAAAGCACGAACCCGTGGCGGGCGGCGTATGATGCACGGGACAGGCGCGTAGTTGTGCAGCTTGAGTCGAGTATCAGCGTCATTGCCGTTGCGCGACCTGAAGCGTGGATCACGAGCATTGCGGTCCACGTGCCTCAAACGAACAACCGGAGGTAATAAGGATGACGATAGAGTTCAGTGGGCGGCGTCACGTCGTGGCGGCAGCGCGAGTTGCGTTCGAAGCCAATGTAGATGGACGTGAAGTCTGGTGCAGCGTCTCTCTCGATGCGCTCAACGATCACTTCGGCAATACCGGCACCTCTTCCCATGCCATCCTCAGCGCGTTCGAAGGCGGACGCGTCGAAATCGAAGATTCAGCGCGGCGAGCGCTCGAACGCAATCACGGCCAGTCCGTGGAACTCGAAACCGGCGACTTCAGGAACAGCACGAAGCAATAGCAAAACGCGTACGCGTTGCATCGGGGCGGCGCCGCCGCCTCGGTGAACAAATCGACGCTCGATGCACTTATCAGTGCACGTAAAAACGCGTCACTGCATCGAAAAGCCGCCACACGGGGCACGGCATTCTGAAGAATCCGTCATAGCCGGCGCTCAACAAAACGTCGCGTGGGTCGCTGCTCTCCTCGGCCGCGAACGCAATCAACATCTGATCCAGCGATGCCTCCCTGCCACATTCGCGCAACGCGCGTACAAGTGCATGGTCGTGCTTTGCCAGCACCTCGTGCGCCTCGTTCACGCGTGTATCGATGAACAAAACCTGCGGCCGCCACATGTGAGCGAAATGAAGTGCGCTTTGCGCATCCGCGATCTGCACGGCATCGAAGCCACGCATGGCGAGCATCATTGCGAAAGACTCGCCGACATCGGACTCGGAATGCACGAGCATCACGCGCCGTGGATCGCTTTCCACGGCGGTACGCTGATTCCAGATTTCGCTGCGCCCGGGGCGCGTGTTGAAGGGTCGTCGGTTCATGTCGGAATGACGCAATGATAAGCACCGCGCCATTTACGTGATTTAGCAAGGACGAGGCCCGCACTTCGACAAAAGTTCAGCGGGCGGCCAGCAAGCCGACGATCAGTCCACCAATTGCCGCTAGTGCAATCGACTTCCACGGGTTGTAGTGCACGTAATCGTCGGCGCCTTCGGTGACGTCGCGATAGCGCATCGCAACGGCGTCCTTGGCGCGCCGCCCATGCTCGATGAACTTGTTCTTGGCCGCCTGCGGATGAAACCGGCTACCTAGATGCTGCGCCGTGACTGCTGCGGGCTGCGCGAGCACGGCCGGACTGTCGCCGCCTTCCAGCACGCTGCCATGCACGTGCCGCGACGGATGCGACGGATGCGCCGCGTGCGCCGGTTTGTGCGGCGCGCCGGGCGAGAGTGGAATCACGCCCTGATGCTGTTCGAGACCGGGCGTGAGCGCGGACCCGAGTGCGCCCTGCACGCGCCTTTGCCGAAGCGGCAGCGATTCGCCCGATGCCGCAACTCCCTTCTTGTTGCCGTTTGCATTGTCCATGGCGCTCTCCTTTTTACGTCGTCCCACCAAGTCATCAAGCCTGTCGTGAAGCCCATGTCACCCTTACGCAAGAGTCGCACCGAATGGGCGCCGCGGCAACTCGCTCCTGACGATATGGCGCCACGCGATATCGAATCAATCGCAATCTGGCTCACATATCCGTGAGAATTGCTCGTTTGCGACGCCCACACGGCCAGCCTACGATTCGGCGAACAAGAACGAAGCGTTTATCGGTGATGCGGGCTTGATGCTGCATGATTCGTTTCGCGCCGCGCAGAAGCATCCGCCCAACAAGCGCCGATACCATGGCTTCGCTCTTCCCTCCTCTTGCGAAGCCCGCCATGAATCCCGTCAATCTCGTCCAGTTGTTCATCCTTGCCGCACTGTGGGGCGGTTCGTTCCTTTTCATTCGTATCGGCGTAACGGATTTGGGCGTGGCGCCGTTGATGGCCTCGCGCGTCGGCATCGGCGCAGTGTTTTTGTTTGCGGTGCTCATGCTTCGCGGCCGCATGCGTCAGGCAGTCACCACGATGCGCGAGCGCGCATGGCCGCTTCTGATGGTCGGCATCCTCAACTCGGCCGCGCCGTTTTGCCTTTTCGCCTATGCGGAGTTGACGCTGTCGGCTGGCGTCACTTCCGTCATCAACGCGACGACGCCGCTGTGGGGCGCGCTCGTCGCCTACATCTGGCTCGACGATCGCCTGAGCAAGCTACGCATCGCGGGACTCGCCATCGGCTTTGCGGGCGTGCTCGCGCTGGTTTGGGATCAGATGTTCGTCCACGATGCCGGCGCCGCGCCCGTTGCACCGCTCGCCACTGCGCTCGCCGCCCTGGCCGCACTGGGCGCGACATTGTTCTATGGGATCGCCGCCAGTTACACCAAGCGGCATCTCATGGGTGTCGATTCGTTGATCGTCGCGACAGGCACCATGAGCGCCGCGACGCTCGTCCTGCTGCCGTTTGCGCTGTTCTGGTGGCCGACAGCGAGCGTGTCGACGCACGCGTGGGGCGGGGTGCTCGGATTGGGCGTGGCATGCACAGGCGTCGCTTACATGCTGTTCTTCCATTTGATCGCCGTGGCTGGGCCCGCTCGCGCGATTACCGTGACCTTCGTCATTCCAATCTTCGGAATTCTGTGGGGCGCGCTATTTCTCGCCGAACGTGTATCGATCGGGATGGCGGTGGCGTGCGGAATCGTGCTGATCGGGACAGGGCTTGCAACGGGCGTGGTCAAGCGCGTTGCGTGGCCGCGCGCACGACGCGCAGCCGCGGCGAAGCAGTGACGCCAGGAGCGCGTGGCTTTACCGCCAGAGATGGACGAGCGGGCCATCTTCGCCGGCCACGGGATCGTCATGGGGAAACGGCAACGCTTCCATCGCTTGTCGTTCCGCCTTGCTGATGCCTTCGCGGCGGATGTCCCACTGCTGTCCCGGCGGATATGCGCCCACCACTTGAAAGCGACGACCACTCGTCAAAAGACAGTGCCCGGTGCCGGCGGGAAGAACGATGGCATCGCCCGCGCGGATCGCGATGACTTGGCCTTTCGGCCCGCCGATGATCAATTCCGCCTCGCCAGAGATCACGCCGAGCGCTTCGTGCGCGGTCGAGTGAAAGTGGTGATAGTCGAAGACCCCGTCGCGCCATTGCGGCGGCCAGCCGTTTTGCTGAAAGAGAGATTCGAAGCGGCCGGCTACGTCGAACTCGCGCGAGTCGATTGCATTACGCCAGACGAGAACCGGCAAGCGCGTGTTATTCGGTACCCAGCCGTTTTGCGCCAGCATGAAAGATTCGCAGCGCGCGTTGGCGGCAAGTGAGGTTTTGGTTTCATGGGACATGACGTGATCCTCCGGGTCTTACGACGGAGGAGCAACGTGTGTTCCAACGAAGTCATGGCGTCTCCTGCCGCCCTCACAACCATTACGCATCAATGCCCGTGCCAATGCCCATAACCGCCCACGCCGATCCCCACTGAAACCGCCGGCGCCGCGTAATAACCGGGGCCGTAGGCATAGCCATACGCCGGTGCATAGCCGTAAGCGGGCGCAGGCGCATAGCCGTAAGGCGGCGCATAAATGCAGCCGCCAAGCCCCGCCGCGATGACTATCGCAGTTGCAGTCGCGAGCGTTCGAACCGCACCTCGCTTACCGTGTTGTCGATTAATGTTTTTCATGATCGATGCGACTCCCCGTTCGTCCCCGTCTACCAGCGGCGATACCCATATCCACCGTGATGCGCGTACCAGTCACGCCGGTTCCAGTACCGATAGCCGTCCCAATACCGGTCGCCATGCCATCCGACGATGACAGCAGGCCCCGGCGCGACGACAACGGGCGCCGGTTGATAAGCGACCACGGGCGGCGATTGATACACGACCGGAGGCGGCGGAGGCGGCGCGGCATAAACCGGCGCGGCGGGCGCCACATATACAGGCGGAGGCGGCGCATAGACCGGCACCGGTACACCCAGATTGACGCCGACGCTCACACCCGCCAGCGCCGATCCACAAGCAAGCCCCGCACAAGACGCGATACCCAGTCCGATGAGACTCTTCACGTTCATGTTTTCCTCGTCCGAAGCGACCGCGCATCGCAGCCATGAATCCATGTTAGCGATGCCTTCGCAGGCTTGAGTTACAAGCGCTGTAACAGATGTGAACACTGAAATGAAGCTTGCAGTGCCCTGTTGAACCCGTCAGCGGGTTGCGCGCTCGTATCGTGCATGGGATATTTCCGGCTCGATAAAAAGGATGCCGGCCAATGGACCTCTTGCGCAGCATGCGAATCTTTGTCCGGGTAGCCGAGGCGGCAAGCTTTACCGTCGCCGCGCAGCACATGGACATTACGACCGCGCAAGCGTCGCGCGCGATCACCGAACTCGAGTCGCATCTGCGCACGCGTCTTTTGAATCGCACGACGCGCCGCGTCGCATTGACCGATGCTGGGAATCGCTATCTGGCGCGCTGCAAGGAAGTGATCTCGCTGGTCGACCTCTCTGAAGCGGAAGCCAGCGACGCGCAAGTGTCGCCAAGCGGCGTGTTGCGCATGCACGCGCCGATCACCTTCGGTCATCACTATGTCGTGCCGGCGCTTTCTCAGTATTTGGAAGAGCATCCGCTCGTGCGCGTCGAGTTGACCTTGTCGCAGCAGGTTCCCGACATGCTCGACGAAGGCTACGACGTCTTCCTGCAGGTCACGAGTTCGACGCTGCCCGACTCCGCGCTCGTCTCCACGCGTATTTGCACGATGCCGAGCGTGCTGTGCGCATCGCCGAACTATTTGCGGCGGGCCGGCATGCCGATGACCGTGGAAGATCTTTCGAAGCACGCGTGCCTTCAACTCGTCACGACATTCTTTCCGGTGGATCGATGGACGTTCGAAGGCGCGCAAGGAAAAGTCGATGTCGAACTTCCGCCTGGCCGCCTTCGCGTGAATTCCGCCGATGCACTCGCCGTCGCGGTGGCCAATGGTCTGGGTATCGCGCCTTTGCCGATGTTGTCTGCCCTGCCCTCGCTTTCGAATGGCGCGCTGGTGCGCGTGCTGCCGGACTGGGAACTGCAAAAGATGACGGTGTATGCGATGTACGCTTCGCGCCAATACCTCGATGCGAAGATCAAGACTTGGGTAGCGTTTCTGCGTGATTACGTCGAGGCCAAACTGGATGCTAGTTTTGGAGAACGGTACGACGTCGACAGTTGAATGTGGATGTTCAAAAAGCCGACCATTAGTTGCATGTTTGTGCTGAACGAGCCTGCACCTCGCAGGCTCGTCGTCTCAAACTGTCTTGACTTGCGTGGCCATTATCGGAAAAAGCTTGCCCTTGAACAGGGCCAGCACGGTCCCGACGGTGAGACTCGCAAATACCACGTTCGCCACGATGAAAGATGCCGGAGCCAGCCAAAGCAGCGGGCCTGCTGCACCGCGTTCCAGCATGCGGATTGCCATCGTCGGCAACGCTGCAACGCCGAAGCTGAACGCCCAGTACGAAGGCGTGAACGATTGCTGACGAATCCACGGCAGGAGCCGCGTGAGCATCATTGCCTGATACAGACCGTAGCCGAGCAGCATGTAAGCGAAGAGATCCGGCACGCCATGCGTAATCGCGAGATACGACACGCCTCCCACCACCGGCGGCGCGAGCTGGATGCCGAGCGTGGGACGCAGCGCGTCGGGAAGCGGATCGTGTACAGCCGCGCGATGCATCACGATCGATTCGATCGCGAGCCACGAGAACACACCCGCCCCGAAGAACAACGCGCCGATCTGCGTCCAACCAAGACTCGCTGCCGCCGTTCCCGCGACGAAACTCGGCGCGACGGTCGGCAGATAGATGGCCGGCGTCGTCAGTTCGGGCTTCCGGCCGCCTTGCCAGAAGCGTCCGTGAAGATAAGCGCCGAGGCCGAGCTGACTCACCACGCCCGCGACGAACAGCACGATCGCTAATTCTCGCGAATAGTTCTGCACCGCTTGCGCCGCGAGCAATGTCGATACAGGCGCGAGCGCGGCGAACGACGACTGCACGGGATGCGCCATCTCGGCGATGGCCGCGTCGCGCTCGATAAGCCACTTGCGTGCATACGCGATCATCAAAGCGAGCCAAACCGACAGCGCGCCCGCGGTCAAGAGCGGCGGCACGACGGCCGGAATCGCCCAGACATGCGCCGCTGCTCGCCATGCGCCCGCCAAGGCCAGAAGGCCCACCGCGATGCCGAAAAAAGCGACCGGCATCGGTTGACGCTTGTTCATACGATCATTGGTGTCCATTGCCCTTCTCCGTGAATGCGCGGGTAAGAACGCGTGGTGCGCTCTTGTGTCCGTCGATGGAGAAAGCTTAGGTCCGTCAGGCCGTTGCGCGAATGTCGCAGCGTCTCGATTGACTACTCGATCGTCTCAAAGACAAGAGGTATCGGCGAAAATGGGCTGTCTTTGGACCGGAGATTTGCACACAGTCCTGGCGCAGGGATGGCGAATGGCGAATGATGCGGATGGCATGCAAAGCACCACATGCAAAATGCCAAGCGCAAAGCAGATCCGCTCTACTCACAAGAACAATGCAGCCGACGGCATCCCACCAAGGAGGGACTGCGGCAAAACAGGCGCGGGCGCCAAGTCCGCCGCGTGTCAAACGCAGAAAGCCATCACGTCACGATTCGGGACACGCAGTAACCTTCGCGCGGATAATAGACACGACGGCATCATCCCAAACGGCACTGCGAATAGCACCCTTGGCATTAGGTGCACCGCATGCAAAACACAAAATGCCAGCGTTTTTTGATCATCAGCGTCGCCGGCAACTTTGCCCGTTTTGCGCCACAGCCATCAAGCACGCCAGCGCACCGGGCCATGTCACCTCGAACGTGCACGACAACAACCACGCAAAACATCGATAACGCCTGGAGAATCGAGAAGATGAGAACTTTCCCGCTGGGTCTGCCGTTCCGAGCGTTTTCAATCGCGACCGCCCTATTCCTTTCGGCTTGCGCACAGACCGGCCCGGTCGAATTCTCCGCGAGCGCCAACCCACCCGCTTCCGACAACGACGGTCCCGCCGACTTCAGCGGCATGGACGACTCGATGAACGCCTGCAAGACGCAGTCGCGACAGGCAGGCGCGGACCGCTGCACACAGGTGCGCGCCTACGAATCCTGTATGAAGAGCAAAGGCTACATCACCGTTCTAGGCCCGGAAAACCCGCCGAACTGCGGACAACCCGACTGGGAGCAGGACGTGCGCAAGTGGCTGCGTTGAGCCGAGCAAATTCATCGACGGCGCGAGGTCCATATCCACCACGCCCGTGTTGGCTTACGACCGCGCGCATCATTGCACCGACGAGCAACGACACGCTTACCACACGCTAAAGTCGGGTGATCCGCATGCCGTTATGCGGTGCATGAGAAAGAAACGCCTACACTCCCGCGATATGAACAACGCCTTCGCCGCAGCCGCCGAGGCGCTTGCCCTTTTTTGCCGGCTGCGCAACGTGGATGCCGCCGACTTGCCCGCCCAGGACGTGGATACACTGCTCGACCTCGCCTTCGAAGAAGCCGCGCAGCAAGCGGCCGCCCGTAGCGAGGCACGCCGTCCCGGCTGAGCAAGAGTATTCACGGACGGGAGCATTACTTGCTTTTCAGAACGACATGGCGCCGTGGGCCACGCGCCGCGGAGGCTCCATGTCGAAGATACTCGGCCCGATTCTGGGCCCGCACGTAGCGAACGTCGCACGTCACCCGTTCGGCTTCGTCATGCGCACGATCAAGGCATTTCGCGCCAATCAGGGCATGTTGCTCGCGGGCGCGGTGGCTTATTACGCGCTTTTGTCGATCGTGCCGCTTTTGATCCTCATCGTGATCGTGCTGTCGAAATTCATCGGACAGAAGGAACTGCTCGACACGCTCTCCCATTTACTCGAATGGCTCGTGCCGGGACAGGCACGCGCAGTCGTGCGTGAACTCGCGAATTTTTTGACGCATCGGGCGGTCATCGGTTGGCTTCTTCTCATCACGATGATCTTCTTCAGCTCGCTCGCCTTCACCGTGCTCGAGAACGCGATGTCGGTGATCTTCGTGCATCGCGTGGCGATCCGCCGTCGGCACTTTCTCCTGTCCGCCTTGCTGCCGTACTGCTACATCCTGTTCTTGGGCGTCGGCATGCTGATCGTGACTTTCGTGTCGAACGGGCTCCAGGCGATGGGCACGAACAGCCTCTATTTCCTCGGCATCGAAATATCGCTCAAGGGCGTGTCGCGCCTTTTGCTGTATTTGCTCGGCTTCGCGGGCGAAGTGTTCGTGCTGACGTCGATCTATCTTGTGATGCCGGTGGGACGTCCGTCGCTGCGGCTCGCGTTGATAGGCAGTGTGACGGCTGCCATTCTTTGGGAAATCACGCGCCACGTGCTCGTCTGGTATTTTGCGACGCTTTCGCAAGTGAGCGTGGTGTACGGTTCGCTGACGACGTCGATTGTCGTGCTGTTTAGTCTGGAGGCACTCGCCACGTTGTTGCTCTTCGGTGCGCAAGTAATCTCCGAGTTCGAGCGTTTCGGCCTGCCTCAGGCCACCGAGCCGCAACCGTTCCACACCGGCACGGGCTGAACCTATCCGCCTGATGATCAGATTGCATTTTATGTGCGTTACCGCACATAACTTCGACTTTCTCGTCCGACAAATAGCGCTAAATTCCCCATTTCGATGCGCGGGCGTGAACTCTGCTACGGTACTATTCAAAATGCGAGCGACACGTCTTGTAAATGTCGATGGCACGGTGCCGCTCCAAGCACTTCGCCATTAAACGCGGCGCCAGCCCTCCTTACGCGGGCATCGCGCAAAGCAAACTGAATTGCATCCATTGTTGAGCGCCAGGTAACGGAGGCGTTCGGCATGCTTTATTGCGGCGAGAAGGATCAGTCGGCTGTCGCTGCATAGCCATCGATCTTCAAGGCTGTACTCATCATCAGTTGGGCCATTCGTTTGAATGGGTGCGCCACGCGGGCTTTCATATCGCATGCGCGCCATTCCACTGTTATACGGCGGTGTCGAGCGTGTTGTGTAACGCTAGTTGGACACCGCCCGACGATCACGTTCCGGAGAGCGCTGTCATGCCTCACCACGCTGAACTACCCCAGGAGAGCATCGCGGGTCATGCACGACCCGCGAATGATCCCACTGTCATTGCCATGGAAACACCGCCGCTCGATTTGGAGGATGAGCCCGTGGCGCAGCGCACACCATTGCGCTTTGGGCGTCTCGCCTTGTGGAGCGCGTCGGCGGGCGCGTTGGCCGTCGGCGTGCTGGGAACCATCGCCTACAGCATGTGGTTCTCGCACGATCAACGCGTCTATGCCGAAGCGATGTCCAGCGCACGCCAGACGTTAGGTGTCGATCAACCGACTTTTGTCGCGGCTCAGGTGCCTGCACAGGTGCAAACGCAGACGCAAGCCGTTGGCACAGTGGAAGCGGCGCCCGTCTCCGTTCGCGATGCGTCCATGAGCACGACTGCACCCGCCGTCTATGGCGCGGACACAGTGGATGCCGCCGCCATCGCCGCCGCTCCAACGCAAGCGGCGCCGACCGTGCAACGTCCGAGCGCGGTGGCCGCAACGCGACCTCAGTCGCAAACTGCCTCGGCGCGCGGAAACCGCGCGGCTTCGGCCCAGGCGAGCGCCGGCCAGACTCAGGCTGCACGCCGTCGCGCGGCGCGCGCCAGAACGGACACCGGCCTCTTCGCGCGCGTGGGCGCGTTCTTTCATCGAGTGAGTTATCGACGCAATGCAACAGCCGGTCAGCGAGAGGAATATTCCCGTCCGTGAAGCATCGGCAGCGCCACCGATGCCCGCGGATGAAGACGCCGTGGATCGGCCGCTGCCGCATCGCATTTTGAATACCGTTCAGGCGCTCGCCCGGCGTGCGGGCATTCGCGGGCCCGCTCCGCTTGCAGCCGTGGCGTTGTCGCTGCTGCTCATCGGCCTGCTTTTTCTTGCGGTTCAGGTCCGCACCATTTTCTCGGTGCAATTGCATCAGGAATACATCGGGCTCGTGCTCGAAGCAGTCGAGCGCGCCGATGCCGCGCGTAGCGCCTCGGTGGTGCTGCTAGGCACGCCGGCGAGCGATGCACAGCACCACATTGCGTACCGCCAGGCGCGCATCGAGTTTGCCGCGCGGCTCGGAAGCCTGCACGCGCTCATCGGTTCGAGCCCGGTGCCCGCGCCGCCAATGCCCGCTGACGTCCTCTCGCCTGCTGCCGATTTTCGCGCGGCCAGCAGCGCGCTCGATTCCGTCTACGCCTACTGGCGCACCGAGCGCGACCGCGCCAGCGCCGATCTGCGCGAGCGCATCGTGAGCGTGTCGCATACGCTCATCGCGTTATCGGCGATCGTGTTCGGCGTGTTGATCACGGCGATCGGAATGTATGCAAAACGCAATCGACAATTGGTCGGCATGTCGCATGAGTTCGAACACGCTTCACTGCACGACGCGATGACGGGCCTGCCCAATCGACGCAAGCTGTTCGCGTCACTGGAGGAGTCGGCCGCGCGCCTTGCGAACGGCACCGAACCGGCACGCATCGCCGTGTTGTATATCGACCTCGACGGCTTCAAGCGCGTCAACGATACGCACGGTCACCGTATCGGCGACGAGTTCCTGATTGCGGTATCGCGACGCTTTCGCCAGACCGTGCGTAGTGGCGACGTCGTCGCGCGTATCGGCGGCGACGAGTTCGCCGTGCTCGTGCGCGAGTTTTCCGGGGACAAGGAGCTGGCCGCGATCGCGCAACGGATTATCGATTGCGTAACCGAAACCGACATGCAGATGCGTCTTTCGCTGGTGCGAGCAAGTATCGGCATCGCGAGCTACCCGGACCGGGTGAGCGACTATTGGCGCCTCGTCGCGGTCGCCGACGACACCATGTACACAGTCAAGCGTAACGGCAAGAACAACTACGCCTTCGCCTCTCTCGCACCCGCTGCATCTGCTTCCGCTTCTATCTAGGCCGCTGCACGAAGGTCTTCCTCGCCACCGAGCGCATCGGTCAGGTCGGCGAGCATGCGCGCGAGTTCGCCTGTCATCAGCGTGAAGTCGGATTCGAAGCGTTCATCGTCGTTGGTCGCGGTGGGATCGGCGGCTTCCTTGATGACGTCGAGCGCGCTGACCCGCTTCAACGTAAGCGATGGCGTCAAGACGTAAGAAACGCGGTCGTTCCACGTCATGGCAAGCCGCATGCACTGCTTGCCCGCTTCGATATGACGGCGCATGTCTTCCGCTTCCAGCGCGTGACCCACGTAGCGGACCGTTGCATTGCCCTCGCCAGCAGAACGCAGCTCGGTATCGCGGTCAAGCGTAAAGCCCGCGGGCGCTTCGCCTGTTAGGAGCCACTCGGTCATCGCGGAAACGGGCGACCGTGCCACGCGCACACTCATCAACGGAAGATCGGTCACCGACTTGACGAGCAGACCGATGATGTCGTCGCATAGCGTCGCCGACGCAGCGTCGATTGCAAGCCAGCCATTTACAGGGTCGATCCACACGCGCGTATCGCGCCGGATGCTGAACGCGCGCGGCAAGAGTTCGTCGGTGATCTGCTCCTTGAGCTCGCGCATCTGCTTGCGGCCGGGTTTGAAGCCCTGCTGTTCTTCCACTTCGAGCGCGCGTTCCTTAGTGAACTGCGTCACGACCGAAGCGGGCAAGAGCTTCTTCTCGGCGCGATACGTAATGAGCATCTGTCGGTTGACGGCATAGACGAGCGAGTCGTCGCCGTGCGGCGAAACCCAGCCGCGCCGTTCGTTCTCGACGCTCGATGCAGCACTGAAGCCAAGTGGCGCGAGCCACTGCTGCAGCTTTTCAGGGGTGATGTTCCACGGTGCGGGCAGACGGTGAAGCTGGAGGTTTTTGAACCACATGGCGAGGTATCGATGCGTTCGGGAAAAGCGCGCCATTTTATACGACGTGGCACGAGGTCGAAGCGCGTTACACTAGAACGGCTCAAAAACGCTTGAATGCCTCAGCAATAGGAGCACCGATCATGGATAACCTGGACGCGCAAGGCACCTTCCGCGGGCTGCCGTTGACCACCGAGCAGGACGCCGAAGTGCGGCATTACATCAAGAAGAAAAAGCAGCGGAACGAGCCGTGGGATACACCCGAACTCAACGCAATGATCAAGGACATGCTCGACCCTCCTGGCGATGACGACGATACCGCCGACATCGACGATGAAGAGGAAACGCGCTCCGTGGCCGAGCGTGCATCGGCGTTCATCGACGAAGACATGGAGCCGATAGAGCACAACGAGGAATGGCACGCCGCCATGGAAGCCGAAGTGATGAAAGGGCCAAGACGCTAAAGCGATTCATAGCAGCCAGGCCAAGGCAATAAAAAGCGCCGGTAATCAGCCGGCGCCGCATGTGCTTAAAACACTTCGAGCTTTAATGTCTGTGACGCATCCAGTCGCGCGGCGGATGTGTATCGAGCCATCGTGCCTTGGGGACGTTGATATGCGGATGACGATGATGCATCACGAGAATCACCGCGGCGCATAGCAGCACGACAATGCCCACCATCAGGCTGATCATCGGTTCGGTCATAAGCAACCTCCTTAGCGGAACAAGGGGCGACGCTTGCACAGCTTGAGAGCGTGCGGCGCTTCCAGGCATCATGCGCTTAAACGAACTTCACGGCGCAGTGCATGCCGATGGAATTTTTCAAGCCAGCCTGAGGTAAAGCTTGGAGCGACCGAGCGATCCTTAAGCGCACGTTGCTTTGTATTGCGCAAATACTTCGAAGCTTGACGGAACGAGTCGCGCACGCTTGTCCTATGATGAAGAGACTTGAAGAGACGTAAGAGAGTCGCAAGAACGCTTTAGAAGAGCCGCTCAAGGACCGCTAACCGGAGACGTGCAACATGGCAACATGGAAACCCGACCCGAGCTTCTATCCTTCGCCTCGCCTTGCAGCCAAGGCTCCGCGAGAAACACTCGCCTATGTCGCGACATTCGACCCCGAGCGCAATACGCCCGACAAGCTAGCGGTCGTCGATGTCGATCCCGATTCGCCGGACTATACGAAGATCGTCGGCGAACTCGCCATGCCCGATACCGGCGACGAACTGCATCACTTCGGCTGGAACGCCTGCTCTTCGTGTCTTTGCCCCAATGCGCCGCACCCGCATATGGAAAGGCGTTATCTCGTGGTGCCGGGGCTGCGCTCGTCGCGCATTCATATCGTCGATACGAAGCCCGATCCAAAGCAACTCAAGATCGTGCGTACGATCGAGCCCGATGAACTCGCCGAGAAAACGGGCTATACGCGTCCGCATACCGTGCATTGCGGACCGGGAGGCATCTACGTCACGGCATTGGGCAATGCAGAAGGCAAAGCGCCCGGCGGCGTGCTGATGCTCGATCAACAGAGCTTCGATCCACTAGGCCGATGGGAAGTGGACCGCGGCCCGCAACAGCTTGCCTACGATGGCTGGTGGCATCTCGGTTACGACACGATGGTGACGAGCGAATGGGGCACGCCCGATACCTTCGAGAGCGGCCTCGTACCCGAACTTCTTTTAGGCGCGAAATACGGCAGAAAACTGCATTTCTGGGACTTCACCAAGCGCAAGCATATTCAGGAAATCGACTTTGGCGACGAGTATCAACTCGTGTTCGAACTGCGCCCCGCGCACGATCCGACCAAGGCGTACGGCTTCGTGAATTGCGTCATCAGCTTGAAGGATCTGTCCTCGTCGATATGGACTTGGTATCGCGACAAGGACAAGTGGGCCGTGAAGAAGATCATCGACATTCCCGCGGAACCTGCCGATGCCTCGGTTCTGCCGCCGCTTCTTCAAGGCTTCGGCGCGGTGCCGCCGCTCGTCTCCGACATCGATCTCTCGATGGATGATCGCTTCCTCTACGTGTCCTGCTGGGGCACGGGCGACATGCTTCAGTATGACGTCTCCGATCCCTTCTCGCCCAAGCTCACAGGTAAGGTCCGCATCGGTGGGATCGTGTCGCGCGCCACTCATCCCGGCGCTAAAAACGGTGCACTCAATGGCGGACCGCAAATGGTCGAAGTCAGTCGCGATGGTCGGCGCGTCTACTTCACCAATTCGCTTTATGGCGCGGTGGACGCGCAGTTTTATCCCGAAGGTATCGACGGCTGGATGGTGAAACTCGACGCCGATCCGAACGGCGGCCTGAGCACCGACAAGAACTTCTTCATCGACTGGCCGAAGGGGCACAGGCCGCATCAGATCAGGCTGCAAGGCGGCGATTGCTCGTCGGATTCGTTCTGCTATCCGTGACCTCCTCGTCGGCGTTATGGCTCACGGCTGCGGGATTGGGCGCCTTTCATGGACTCAATCCCGCAATGGGCTGGCTCTTTGCCGTCGCGCTCGGACTCTATGCGCATAGCAGGCGCGTCGTTCTGATCTCGCTCGTGCCGATTGCGCTCGGTCATGCGTTATCGGTAGGGCTCGTGCTGGTTGGCGCGCTTACGCTCGGGACCATGCTTGGACATGAGATGCTCGCGCGTGGTGCAGGCCTGGTGCTGATCGGCTGGGGCATATGGCGGCTGTGGCGCGGTCATCGTGGACGGCCTTCGGTTGGCATGCGCACGGGCCTCGCGGGCCTCGCGTTGTGGTCGTTCGTAATGTCGAGCGCACACGGCGCGGGCCTCATGCTCGTGCCGGCGCTCTTGCCCCTGTGCTCGGGCAAGCTTGCCGGCGGCGCGCTCGAAGCGGGCGCCCTCGCGCTCGCCATCCACACGGCGTCGATGCTTGCCGTCATTGCCGTCATCTCCCTGCTGGCCGTGACGGTGCATGAGCGTGTGGGGCTCGGGTTTCTACGCACGGGGTGGGTCAACGTCGATTGGCTCTGGAGTGTGGCCCTCATCGCATGCGGCGCGTGGCTCTTCGTGTAGTCTGGATTCCGCTGCTGCAAGACAGGCCTCAAGGGCCGACGCACGTGGCGGACGCCGGCAGAAGTTAGGCGCTAAAGGCCTACTGTCGTCGATTGCGTGACTCAGTCAGTCCCGGCAATATCAACCGACATAACGATAAAAATAAAAGAACGCGGCGCAGAAAATTCCAGGAACAAATGGCCTAGTCGAACGAGGGGGAGCACACCGATGCGCGAAATTTCATACGAAGAACAAACCGTCAAATCCGGCAATCCGCTAGCGCGTTATGCACATCGAACGCGCATGAACATGGCGATCGATTTGGTGACCGGACTATGTGCGAAACGCGGCACGGTGGTCGATTTCGGTGCTGGCCCTGGACTCTTTTTGCACACGCTCGGCGAAGCGCGCCCGGACGTGACGCTCGTCGGTCACGATCCGTACATGGCGCCCACCTTTCCCGAAGTCAAATACGCGGAGTCGCTGAACAACGTAACGCCGCAAAGCGTCGACGTGCTGACCGCCTTCGAAGTCTGCGAGCATCTCTACGACAACGAACTGGCCATGCTGCTCGATGACGCCGCGCGCATTCTCAAGCCGAGCGGCGCGCTCGTGATCTCGGTGCCGATCATGTACGGCCTCGCAATCGCGCCGAAGGTATCAAACTGGATGCTCCGCAGTCGTTCCTTCAAGTCGGAATACACGCCTTCCGAAGTACTCAAGTCGATGGTCGGCATGTCCGTGAGCCGGCCGATCAATCCGCGCATCACGCATAAGGGTTTCGACTTCCGTGAGTTGCGCGATCTCGTAAGCGTGGGCTTCGATATCGATGCCGTGCATATGAGCCCGGTGCCGCATATGCCTTGGTGGTTGAGTTCGCAATACTTCATGATCTGCAGGCCGAAAGCGCAAGGTTGAGGTATTCGACTGCTGGGCGATACGCCGGGAACGCGACGAATGCGGCCCGGCGTTTCACATGGCGAGCGCTTCTGCCAGGCAATTGCATTCGGCATGCAAAAGACTGAATGCAAAAGACTGAATGCAAAATGCGCTCTCACTCTTGCCGCGATACTTCTTCCGCATCTGGTAACGCGGCGGTCGTCCATCCGCCGCCGAGCGCCTTGATCAGCGCGACGCTGGCCGCCATGCGCCGCCGCTCGATACGCACCTCAGTGCGTTGATCCGATAACACGATAGCCTGCGTCACCACTACGTTCAGATACGTGATCGCGCCGTTCTCGTAGCGATTGCCAACCTTCGATAACGCGCGCTTCGCTGCGTCGACCGCGTCGCGTTGCGCTTCGCTCTCACGGCGCAAAACCTCCAGCGCGTTGAGGTTGTCCTCCACTTGCCCGAAAGCCGTGAGCACCGTTTGACGATAATCAGCGACGCTCTCGTCGTAAGTCGCGCGTGCCGCATCGCGTGCCGCGGCACGGCCACCGAAGTCCAGTGCGGTGAAAGCGAGTTGCGGCCCGAGCGACCAGAAGCGGCTTGGCGCCATCAACCAGGAACTGAAATTGGTGGCTTCGAGGCCACCCGTCGCGGCAAGCAGCAGATTCGGAAAGAACGCGGCCGTCGCCACGCCGACGCGTGCGTTGGCCTCAGCGACGCGGCGCTCGGCCGCCGCGATATCGGGCCGTCGCTCCAGCAACGCGGAAGGCACGGAAAGCGGCAGCGCAGCGAGTGCCGCCGATGGGCGCGGCGCATGCCCTTCATCGAGCGGCTCGACATCGAGCGTGAAACTCGACGGCGGCTCGCCAACGAGAATCGCGATTGCATTCACGAGGCTCGCGCGCGCGGTTTCGAGATCGATCAACTGCGCCTGCGTCGAGCGCAACTGCTCCTCCGCCTGCGCAACATCGGACTCAGCCGCGATGCCGCCTGCAAACCGGTCACGCGTCAACGCGAGCGCCTTGTCGTAGGCTTGCAGCGTCTCCTTTAAAAGCCGCTCTTCCTCCACCGTGCCGCGCAACTCGAAGTAGTTACTTGCAAGCTCGGCCTGCATCGACAGGATTGCACTTTGCAAGTCGGCTGCGCTTGCCTGCGCTCCCGCACGTCCGCCTTCGACTGCGCGGGAAATGCGGCCCCACAAGTCGGGCTCCCACGAGATTTGCGCATCGACCAGATAGTCCGGCACTGTCACGCCCGCGCTCGACTTGTACAGTATGTTCGACGACGCCCGCGACTGATTGAATGCAGCATTCGCCGTGACAGTCGGAAAGTACGCCGAACGCGCCTGCGCGACGGCCGCCCGCGCGCCGCGAAACCGCGCGGATGCCGCCGCCACCGTTTGGTTCGCGCTCGCGACGCGTTCCTCCAGAGCGTTCAATTGCGGGTCGCCGTAGATTTCCCACCAGGGAGCGCGTTGCGTGGCATCGGCGGGCTGCGCGGCTTTCCAGTTTTGCGGCAGTGTGTCCGCATGAACGGGCGCATCGGCGGGTTCTGCCGTTTTGTATGCAACCGGCATCGCCACGTCGGGCTTGCTGTAATCCGGCCCGACCGCGCATCCGCTTAACATTAGCGCCAGCACCGCCGCCAAACTTGGCATTCGGCATTTTGCATGCAGCATGCTCATGATGCTTCGCCGCCCTGCTTCGGTTGACTCGCACCAGGCGTGGCGTTCGCGCGTCCGATGCGCACCGCCGCTCCATCGATGATCGAATCCGGGGGATTCACGATCACACGCTCATCGCCCGACAATCCGGCTGCGATCGAAACGCGCGTGCCGTAATCGGTTCCAAGCGTGATCGGCAGCAGCTTCACGCGATTGTTCGCATCGACGCTCGCCGCATGCACGCCATCCGGACGAAACAGCAGCGCATTGCCGGGTAGCGTGTACGACGCGCTAGCGTTGGTGAGATGAAAGCGCACTTGCGCATAGGCGCCTGCCAGCAATTCCCCGCTCGGATTCTTCACGCCGACTTCGACACGCATGGTGCGTGCAACCGGATCGACCGCTCCCGCCGTTCGCACCGTGACGCCCTCGAACTTGCGATTGCGCTCTTCGTTAAGGATCAGTTCCGCTGGCAAGCCGGGGGTCACGAGCCGCGCATAGGCTTGCGGCACATCGACGAACACGCGCAGCGTAGTGGCATCTTGTATATGGAAGAGCTCGCGGCCGATCCCCGCACTGCCCGCATCGATCAACTGGCCGACATCGGTGTTGCGGGCCGTCACGACGCCATCGAACGGTGCATAGATCTTCTGGAACGAAACCATCTGCTCCAGTCGCGACACGTTCGCCTGCGAGGCGTTGAACGCAGCTTCCTTGGCGAGCATGTCGCCGGTCTTTTCATCTGTCTCCTGCCGCGAGACCGAGTTGTTCTTCGCCATCTGCACCCAACGATCGGCGGTGGTCTTCGCCAACAAATAATTGGCGCGCGCCGTCTGCGCATCGGCGCGAGCCTGGCGCAGCTGATCATTGATCTCGGGTGCATCGATCTCCGCAAGCAGCTGTCCTTTGCGCACCTTGGTGCCGATATCCGCGGTCCAGCGTTTCAAATAACCATTGGTGCGCGCAAAAATCGGGGCATCGGAGAAAGCACGGATATCGCCCGCGAGCACGAGGTCCTGGGTCGGCTTCATGCGCGTCGGCTTGATGATTTCGACGGTCTGGACGCTGTGCTCGCCAGCATCGCGTTCCAGTTCCGCGTGCGCGGAATGGCGTGACCAGATACCCTGCGCCACCAGCAACACGACGACCACAAGCGCGATCACGAGCCACATGCGCCCGCGCTTGCGTGTCGATCGTTCGTTTGACTGCTCGTTCATTCGAACTCCGTATATATCGGCATCACGACTGGCCTTGCGGCTCGCCATCCAGGTGCTTTGCGCCGCCGCGCTTCGCTTCGATACGCTTATAGATCATCGAGAACACCACGGGCACGAAGAAGAGCGTGGCGATGGTGCCGACCATCAGGCCGCCGATCACCGCGCGGCCGAGCGGCGCATTCTGTTCGCCGCCCTCGCCGAGACCGATGGCCATGGGCACCATGCCGATCATCATCGCGAGTGCGGTCATCAGCACGGGCCTGAAACGCGAGTAGCCGGCTTCGAGCGCCGAGCGCATGGCATCGCCGTGTTCCTGCAATGCAGAACGCGCAAAGCTCACGACAAGAATGCTGTTGGCCGTCGCGATGCCGATACACATGATCGCGCCGGTCAATGCGGGAATGGACAGCGTCGTATGCGTGAGGAAGAGCATCCAGACAATGCCCGCTAACGCACCCGGCAGCGCGGTGATGATGATGAACGGATCGAGCCACGACTGAAAATTGACCACGATAAGCAGATACACCAGCACGACGGCGAGAATCAATCCAAACGCCAGGCCCGAGAAAGACCCGTTCATCGTTTCGACTTGTCCACGCATGTCGATTGACGAGCCTTTGGGCAATTGGCCGCGCGCTTCGTCGATGATGCGTTGAACGTCATCCGATACCGCGCCCAGATCGCGCCGCTCGGTGCTTGCATAAAGATTGATGGTGGTCTGCGCGTTGTAGTGATACACGACGGCATCGCGCGACCCGCGAGACAATGAAGCAAGCGCGCCGAGAATATTCGTCTTGCCGCTAGCCGATGTCACTGGAATATTCGCGACTGATTGCAACGAGTTCATATCGTATTGCGGCGCGGACGTAATGACGTTGTAGCTCACGCCATTCGCGGGATTGAGCCAGAACGTAGGCGTCGTCTGCTGACTTCCCGACAGCGTGATGAGCAGATTGCTTGCGACATCGCGTTGCGTAAAGCCTGCCTGAAGCGCCTTCGTACGATCTACTTCAACGTTGACGAATGGAAGATCGGAAGGCTGCTGAATGCGTGCATCGACGAGACCCGGCACGCGACGAATCTTCTCGAGCAAGTGATTGGCGAAGGCGCGATTGCCACGCACATCGCGGCCCGTGATGGCGATATCGAGCGGCGCCGGGACACCGAAGTTGAGAATCTGACTCACGATATCCGCAGGTAGAAACGAGAACGCCACGCCGGGGAACTCCTGCGGCAAGCGCTTGCGGAGTTGGCGGATATAGTCGTCGGTCGGCGCGTGATCTTCGTTGAGCGTGATAAGCACGTCGGCATCGGCGGAACTGATGGTGCCGGTGTTGCTATACGAAAGATTGATGCCCGATACCGGCAAGCCCATGTTGTCGATGATCGAATGCACCTCGCGCGACGGGATGAGTTGGCGAATGCGCTTGTCGACACGATCGGTCAATGCCGCTGTTTCCTCGATACGTGTGCCGGTTTTCGTGCGCAAGTGCAGTGCGATCACGCCCGAATCGACGGAAGGAAAGAAGTCACGGCCAAGAAACGGTGCGAGGGCGAGCGAGAGCAGACAGCAGACGAGGAACAACGACGCGAAGCGTGCGGGATGCGCGAGCCGAGCTTCGAGAAAGGCGCGGTAGCGCCCGCGCACCGCTTCGAAGCGCCTCTCGAAACCGAGATGAATACGCACGAAGGGGTTGCGCGAACCCTTCATCGATTCGACATCGCCACCCATGTGTTCGTGGTTGCGCAACAGATACTTCGCAAGCGTCGGAACGAGCGTGCGCGAGAAGAAGTACGACGCAATCATGGCGAAAACGACTGCTTCGGCCAGCGGCACGAAGAGGTAGTGCGCAACGCCGGTAAGCAGGAACATCGGAATGAAAACGATGCAGATGGAAAGCGTGGAAACGAGCGTTGGCACGGCAATTTGTTGCGCGCCATCGAGAATCGCTTGCTCCAGTTCCTTGCCTTCTTCGAGATTCTGGCTGATGTTTTCGATAGCGACGGTCGCATCGTCCACGAGAATACCGACCGCGAGCGCCAGTCCGCCGAGCGTCATGATGTTGATGGTCTGCCCGATCGCCGAGAGTGCGACGATCGACGTGAGCATCGACAAGGGAATGGAGATGGCGATGATAAGCGTCGCGCGCCAGCTACCTAAAAACAGCAGCACCATGAGCGCGGTCAGGCCCGCCGCGATCACGGCCTCGCGCAACACACCCTCTACCGATGCCCGCACGAACAGCGATTGGTCGGCGACCGGCTCTATCTTTAAAGATTCGGGCACCATGCCACGCAGCGTCGGCAACAGGTTCTTCACGCGCGACACGATATCGAGCGTCGATGCATTGCCGCTCTTGTTGATCGTCAGAAGCGCCGCACGCGTGCCATCGAGTCGCACGATATTCGTTTGCGGCTGAAAGCCATCGCGCACGTGCGCCACGTCGCGAATATAGATGGTGCCGCCAGGCCCTGTTCGGATCGGAATGTCGTTGAGACCTTCGATCGTATCCGGGCTCGCATTGAGTCCCACTTGATATTCGGTCGGTCCGATCTTGGTCGTGCCCGTCGGCAAGATCAGGTTTTGCGCGCTGATGGCATTCACGACATCGGTGGGCGCGAGATTCTTTGCCTGCAGCCGGCGCGAGTCGATATCGACCATGATCTGCCGCTGCTTGCCGCCATAGGGCAACGGCACGGATGCACCCTGCACTGTCGCAAGCTGCGTCTTGAGAAAGCTATTGCCGAAGTCGTAGAGCTGCTGCTCGGTGAGTTCCGACGATGACAACGCAAGCCGCAAGATCGGCACGGTCGACGCATTGAAGCGCAAGATGTTCGGCGGCGTGATGCCCTGTGGCAACTGACGAAGCTGCGTCTGCGAAAGCGCGGTAATTTCCGCGATCGCTTCATCCACGTTTGCGTTCGGCTGAAAAAATATGCGGATGACCGCAATGCCTGGCAGCGATTCCGATTCGATATGTTCGATGTCGTTGACCGCCACCGAAAGCCCACGCTCGTAATTGAGCGTGATGCGGCGCTCCATTTGATCAGGAGGCAAGCCCGTGTACGACCAGATCACGCTAACGACCGGAATGTCGATGTTCGGAAAGATATCGGTCGGCGTGCGCATGATCACGAGCGGGCCGATGATAAGCAGCAGCAGCGACAGGACAATGAACGTATACGGGCGCTTAAGCGCGAGTCTGACGATCCACATCGAAGTTTCGCTTGCCCCGTTTGATGTTCGTTATTTCGAATACTTTTCGCTAAGCGCCAACTAAAGCGCTGAAAGCATCCGTACGATGACACAAACAAAGCTTACAAAACAATTTGTGCAAACGCTTGCGAGGGTTTATGCGTAAAGAATTCTTCCGATATTTCCTGAATTGTTTTTCTAAAGCCACGCTAAGACGTGTCTAGCGTTCGTCGAAGCTCACGACTATGCGTTCGCTAACCGGATGACACTGGCACGTCAGCACGAAACCGTCATCGATCTCGTGTTGTTCGAGCGTGAAATTCCGGTCCATCTTTACCTCTCCCTCAAGCACTTTTGCGCGGCACGTGCAGCACACGCCGCCTTTGCACGCATAAGGCAGCGCCAAACCCGCTTTGAGTCCGACGTCGAGCACACTCACGCCTTCATAGGGCAAACGCAGTTTGCGCCTTTTTCCGTCGATGACGAGTTCAAGGTCGGCCGCAGGCGTGTTCTCAGTAATTTCGACGGCCGGAACGCCCGCTTGCGGCAAGGGTGTACCGAAACGCTCCACATGGATCTGTTTCTGTGCGACGCCCGAACTCTTGAGCGCGGCTTCAGCCGCATCCATCATCGGCCCAGGACCGCAAATGAAGGCTTCATCGATTTCTTGTGGAGGCAGCAGCGTTTGCAGGAACGCACGGCACTTTGCTTCGTCCAGCACGCCGTTGAAGAGTTCGACGTCCTGCAAGTCGTCCGAGAGCACGTGATAGAGCGAAAAGCGGCTCATATAACGGTTCTTGAGATCTTCGAGCTCTTCGGCAAACATGATCGCATCCACGCTGCGATTGCCGTACACAAGCGTGAAGCGGCTCGTGGGTTCCATATCGAGCGTGGTCTTGACGATGGCGAGCACTGGCGTGATGCCCGAGCCACCTGAAAACGCCACGTAATGCTTGGCGTGGTCCGCGTTCAAATGCGTAAAGAAACGGCCATCGGGCGTCATGACTTCGATCTCGTGGCCGGGCTTCAGCGTGTCGAATGCGAAGTTCGAAAAACGCCCGCCGCGCACGCGCTTGATGCCGATACGCAATTCTCCATCGCGATCGTAGTCCGTGACACCCACGCAGATGGAATAAGACCGGCGCGTCTCTTCGCCGTCGATATGCGTCTTCAAGGTCACGAACTGCCCTTGCGTGAAGCGGAACGCGTCGCGCAGCAGTGGCGGTACATCGAACGAGACGGTGACCGCGTCGGCCGTTTCAGGACGAACCTCGCGAATGCGCAGCGGATGGAATTGCGGAGTGGCCATGAGCGTCGAATCGATGAAAAAGAAACGGATCAGTACGGTTTGAAGTAATCGAACGGCTCGCGGCAATCGATACATCGGTACAGTGCCTTGCACGCCGTCGAGCCGAATTGCGCGAGCTTTTCCGTATGCGTCGAACCGCAACGAGGACACGCGACCGGCTCTTGCTTCATCGGCTTATATGGCACGAAACGCAGCGGTTGCTCCGGATTCGGTGCAGCAGTTCCACATTGCCCCGTCGGCGGCGCGATGCCATAACGTCGTAGCTTGTCGCGCGCTTCATCGGTGATCCAGTCGGTGGTCCATGCCGGCGCGAGCACCGTCTCAATGCGATGCGCCCCGAGCTTCGCGGTATGGATTGCATACGCGATGTCCTCGGCGATCTGCGACATGGCGGGACATCCCGAGTAAGTCGGCGTAATCACGACCTCGAGCACGCCGTCCGCGCCATGACGCACGTCGCGCAAGATGCCCAGTTCGCGTATGGATACGACGGGGATCTCCGGGTCCGGCACGGCTTCGAGCACGGACCATACGTGTTGCAAGACAGTATCGGCGTGCATGGTGTTCACCAGCTTGCGCCCGGGTGCTGACGTGCGAGGCTTTGCATCTCCGCGAGCAGATAACCCATATGCTCGGAGTGTTCGCCGAGTTTGCCTGTGCTGACATGCTTTACATCGGCGGGCGCGGTGAGTGTGGCTTCGTTTAAAGCGTCGTCCAGTTGTGCGCGCCATGCCGCTTCGAAATCGCTTGCAAGCGGCGCGATGCCTGCTTGTGCAACGGCGCGCTCGATTGCATCGATCGCAAAAAACTCGCGTGTGTAAGGCATCAAATAGTCGAGTGCAGCCTGTGCGCGTCGATGCGATTCCTCCGTGCCGTCGCCGAAGCGCACGAGCCAGTCGCGTGCATGATGCAAGTGGTAACGGACTTCCTTGATCGACTTCGCGGCAATGGCGGCAAGCTGCGCATCGGCCGATGCCTGCAAGGCCGTCCATAGTTCAGCCATCAACGCCGAATAGAGGAAGTTGCGCACGATGGTCACTGCATAATCGCGCTCGGTTCGCACCGTGCCCGCGAACGGTCCATAGTGCGGCAGCTCGGCAATCGTATAGTTGGCGAACTCACGCTCGCCACGAAAGTACGCGTAATCGTCTTCGGTTTTCTGCGTGCCGGTCATCTCGGCTTCGAGCGTTGCCGCATGCGAATAAAGCAAGCGCGCCTGTCCGATGAGATCGAGACTCATGTTAGCGAGCGCGATGTCTTCTTCGAGCGCGGGACCGTGGCTGCACCATTCGGCGTTTCGCTGACCGAGGATCAACGCGTTGTCGGCGAGGCGCAGGACGTAAGCGAGATGTTCGCGCGTCGGAATGAGCGTCGTCATGTCCCGCCTTTACATGTGATTGATTTCGTCGGGCAACACGAAGAACGTAGGATGCCGATATATCTTGTCGATCGCGGGTTCGAACAATTCGCCCTTGTCCGCCGGGTCCGATGCCGTGATAGCCGATGATGGCACCACCCAGATGCTCACGCCTTCCTGACGCCGCGTATAGACATCGCGCGCCATTCTCAACGCAGCGCCCGCGTCGGGCGCATGCAGGCTGCCGCAATGCTTGTGATCTAGACCCTGCTTGCTACGCACGAACACTTCCCAGATCGGCCATTCCTTGCTCATCGTCGTCTCCTTCATGCGGCCTGTTTCTGCTGATCCTGCGCTTTGCGCGCTTGTTTGTCGGCATAAGCGAGCGCCGCTTCGCGCACCCACGCGCCATCGTCACTCGCCTTTACGCGAGTCGCAAGCCGTTCCTTGTTGCACGGACCGTCACCATTGACCACTCGCCAGAATTCGTCCCAGTCGATCTCGCCGTAGTCATGCGCACCGCGCGCTTCGTTCCATTTGAGATCGGGATCGGGCAACGTTACGCCGAGAATCTTCGCTTGCTCGACGGTGGCATCGACGAACTTTTGCCGCAGGTCGTCGTTCGAAATTCGCTTGATGCCCCACGCGAACGACTGGCCGCTATGAATGGAATCCTTGTCGCTCGGTCCAAACATCATCAGCACGGGCCACCACCAGCGATTCACGGCTTGCTGCACGAGGTCTTTCTGCGCTTGCGTGCCTTTCATCATCGCGAGCAGGGCATCGAAGCCCTGCCGTTGGTGGAACGACTCTTCCTTGCAAATGCGAATCATCGCGCGCGCGTAAGGGCCGTAAGTACAGCGGCACAGCGGTATCTGATTCATGATCGCGGCGCCATCCACGAGCCAGCCGATCACGCCCACGTCGGCCCATGTAGGCGTCGGATAGTTGAAGATGCTCGAATATTTGGCCTTGCCCGCATGCAGCGCGTCGGTCAGTTGGTCGCGCGAGACGCCGAGCGTTTCAGCCGCGCTGTAGAGATACAAGCCGTGGCCGCCCTCGTCCTGCACCTTGGCGAGCAGGATCGCCTTGCGCTTCAGGCTAGGCGCACGACTGATCCAGTTGCCCTCGGGCTGCATGCCGATGATCTCCGAGTGCGCGTGCTGAGAAATCTGCCGCACCAACGTCTTGCGATACGCTTCGGGCATCCAGTCTTGCGGTTCGATCTTGCTATCCGCCTGCATCACCGCATCGAAATGTTGCTGTTGCGACGACGCCTCGGCTGAAGCGTCCGAAACCGCGGGCTGACCCGGAAGATCGAGGGATTGCGTGTACATGCGAGACTCCGCTCTATTTTGAGAAGCGATGCAGCGAGTATATCGATTAACCGACCGTCCGGTTGATTAATTTTAAGATGAACGTCTTGAACGCCGATAGGCTAGGTGAAACCCTAATTTTGTATGCCAGTGAGTGGTATTTTTAATTCAAGCGCATCCATGGATTGTTGCCATCCCTAGAAAGATCCTTCAACGGATCGATAGATGATCCGCGACTCAGCCCTCTCTACACTCCGTGCAAACGCTGTCCCGAAAGCTATTCGAAGAGCACGACCTATCCACCACGGAGCCGACATCCATGAAACCGTTCTTCTCTGCGATCGCCATCGCCGCTGCTTTTGCCGTCCCCGTCCTTGCTTACGCGCAAACGGATACGCCGCTTACTCGCGCGCAGGTTCGCGCCGAACTCGCGCAACTGAAGAACGCCGGCTACAACCCGGTCGCAGCCGATCCTACCTATCCGTCCAATATTCAGGCAGCCGAAGCGCGTGTGAGCACGCGATCCGTTGCGCAAGCGTCAGCGCAGTCGAATGACTATGGTTCGGTCACGGCTGGGTCGTCGCAAGCTGGTCGCACGACGAGCACTCAACCTCGCGCGTTCGGCACGTTTTTTGGGCAGTAAGCGCTGGGGTTGTCTGCGCTTGGCGTGTGCTTGTGTTGCTTGTGTTGCTTGGCGCGTCATTGGATGCAGAATGCAAAGCCAAGGCAAATGCACCCGGCCTATCCGTGCTGGCAATCTCATCTCGCGCTTCGCGACATTGCGACACGAGGACATCCATAGCGGCGGCGCCACTCGATCTGCCTTTTACAAGAACAGTAACGAGCAGACGCCGAGCGCGCGGACCACTCAATTGGCAGGGATCGTCACGACCGGCGCTTTCGATGTGTCCGTCACTTCGGCTAGCGCCATCAGGTTCTGCACGACGGTAAATGCGTACTTCGAATCGAAATCCCTTCTGTCGATCCAATAGTTCGTTTTGTCGTAGGGCACGCTGACATACGCATCCTGCGGCGGCTTCTCGCCCACTTGCACGATGATGGTCGGACGCGTCTCTCCGCCGATCAACCCGATGGTCGGCTTGGTTGCTCCCGTTCCCACCTGCTCGTCCGGCACCGTGATCTGCGCGCCGATATCGGTCAGGATCCCAAGCACGGAACGCGTGACCATCGGAATGCGATCATGATCCGCCGCCTGGCCGTAGACGAGTTCATACGTCTTCATCTTCGGGGACAACTTGAGCAGCTTGCGCACGAGCGTGAGATCGCCGACGGTCTGCTTGTTAGTGCCGCTGCGCGTTGCGCCGAGCGTGATGAACACGCCGCCATCCTTTCCATTACGTGATTCAATATTCAATTCGCCGGCCAGTTGCAGACGGCGCAGCGCTTGAATCAGCATGAAAAATTCAGGCGCGCCTGATCCATTCGGGCCGCCGAGCGCCGTGCCGTTCTGTAACCCGCCGATGGATTGCGCCGTGATGCGCAAGAGCAGATCGACCGGAATGCCGCTTTCGGCAAGCGGCATCACGAGCGCGGGTGCGAGCGGGCGGATGTATGCGCTCGCGTAGGCGTCGCCCGTGGTAGGGGTGAAGGTGAAAGTCGGATGGTTCGAATACGACACGCTTCCGGTGGCTGCCGCGTAGTTCGGCACGCTGCCAGAACCCGCATTGAGCGTGGCGCCAGCGGTGGTATCGAACGTGTAGGCGGCAATGATGCTGCTCACCGTGAGGAATGAAGGCGAATCTGCGAAGCGCAAACCGACGATTGCGGCAAGAATTTCGCGCTTCTTGGCATCGCCGAGTGCGCGTGAATAGTCGACCTGATCGGCTTTTAGACGGCTCGGGCCGATGCCCGCGCAGCCTGCCGCCAGAAAAGATGCAGAGAGTACAGCTATCGATAGGGCTTTCCGTGTCATGGCTCTCGGGGAAATTAACGGGGAGGATCGTCGGCATGTCGCCGCGGAACATTCGGGCGGTCATCGCAAATTTCATACCTTTGCCAGCCGATTGCATGTTGAATGCGGTGGACCGGATGCCTGGAACCTGCGCCATCTTCGCGTCGCACGAACGTGGCTTTCCTTCGGAGCGTCGCATGTTACTGTTAGACACGCCCTAACGATTTGCATTTTGCATGCGGTCGACCCAATGCGTAATGCCTCTCCGCTCTCGCCTTGCACGAAAGCGTCTCTCTTCCGGCGCCGTACACGTTGGTGCCTAATGCACCCGGCCGGCACACAAGCCGTCGCGAAAGCCGCGAGCGATCACTTGGAAGCGTCGTTGCCAAAACTTTGCGATGACACCGTCCCCGATGCCGCCGCGCCATGCGTCCCACCGCGGATATGCCGATTCGCGTCCGCATGCTGCGCGACCAACCGATCGAGATGGTCCTGCGCGAAGCGCGGACCATCGTCGCGTGCGAATGCCGGTGCACCGAGTGTTGCAGCGCATGCAAAAACGATCACGGCAAGAAACGTTTTTTTCATGATTCACCCCCGCAATAGTCGACGGCCCGATCACGCCCTATCGCATCGGCCGTGGATCAAGGATGGCACATTCATGTCGATCCGTCCGTGCGCAAGATGCATGGGTCCCCCTCGTATCCGCCAAAATACAGCCGCTCCATGCCCGCGCGCCGTTTTCGCGTATCCGATGCTTGCAGCTTGCCCCGCGATTTCCTATCCCTTACTCAAGGCGCTTTTGTCAGACCGCTGACAACGTATGAGAGCGTATCGAGACTTGGTAAGGAGACCCTTCATCATGAATCTCGCCATCTTTTTCGACGGCACCTGGAACGAACCCAACGATCGCACCAACGCATATCTGCTCTACAAGCTCGCACCCGAGACGGACGAGCAGGAAACGCTCTACGTTCAAGGCGTCGGGACACAAGGTAACGGGTTGTTCGCGCTGGCCAGCAAGTTCCTCGGCGGCGCGTTCGGCGACGGGTTATCGGAAAACATCAAGGCCGGTTATGCGTGGCTTTGCGAACGCTACAAACCGGGCGCATCGATCTTCATTCTCGGCTTCAGTCGCGGCGCCTATTCGGCGCGCAGTCTTGCCGGGCTGATCCGCAAATGCGGGCTCGCCACCGACACGGGACAAGATTCGATCGATCAGGCATACGGCATCTATCGTGATCAGAATGCGAGCGCCACGGATGACGCAGTCGTCGCGTATCGCAAGCAGTTCTCGCGCGATGTGGATATCGCATTCGTTGGCGTCTGGGATACGGTCGGCGAGCTGGGCATTCCAGTCGGCACATTGCCGGTGCCAGGATTTTCGAGCTACTACAAGTTCCACGATACGACGCTGTCCAACACGACGAAGGCCGCGTATCACGCGATCGCGGCCAACGAATATCGCTCGCTCTATGCGCCGACGTTGTGGACGCAAGGTTCCGAGGATCGTGGCAACTTGCCGCTCGAGCAGCGCTGGTTCATGGGCGCGCATGCCAATGTCGGCGGCGGCTACCTGAGTCCACCACGCACCCCCGAAGATCTGCTACCGCTGATTCCCGCCGAATGGCTGCGTGAAAAGGCGGCATCGCATGGCCTCGTGTTCGACAAGCCAATCGATATTCCGTTAGCCGCTTACGCGTGCGAGCCAATCGATTCATACGCCGAGTTCATTAGCAAAAGCGCCGTGCTAAGGGATGTTTGCGAAAAGGCACCACGTGTTGCAGGTACGGCGCTCAACGAGACGATCGATCCAAGCCTTTCAAAGCGGCTCGATACGCCCGGCTTTCTGGACATCTATCCGCAACTCTGCGCACAGCTTCGCAGGCTGCCAGTTGGTCAATGAGTAAGCAGTCGATCGATCAGTAATCCGATCAATTGGCGATCCCAGCGTCAGGGCTGTCGCCTGTTCGGTTTGATCGACGGGAGACCGTAATGAGCGTACCGTCTACACCGCAACTCCGCGCAGGCGAGCGCGAACATATCGAGCCGAGCGATACGGAAGCCGGGCACGGCGATCCCGGGCCGCGCGCCGCCGAGGATCTTGCCAAATGCGAAGCACTCATCTCGCGCGCTGCCGCAACCGGTACGATCCTCGACAACGCCGACGTCGACGCCGTGCGTAACGCGCGCTGCGCCTTCGGTCGCGGCGTGTGGAACCGCGCTACCGCCAGTGCGTTTTATGGTGCGATGAGCCGTATCGCGGCAGCGTCGCATTATCCGGGCAGCAGCATCGTCGCCGATCTCGATCACTGCCGCGACATGGTCTCGTATGGCGCACAAAACGGCAAACCGCTCGATGAACACGATGTCGAAGCCATGTCGAGGGCACGCGCCGCCCAGCAAAATCGCACGTGGAACGCGGAAACGGAGAGCGCCTTCTATGCCGCGATGAGCCGCATCGCGCATGCGGTGACGCCTGTCGTCGCCGCGACTGCCGGCAACGAAGCACGCGAAGGCGCGCGTCGTGCAATCCGCATCTATACGCGCTCGGCGATTGCGCTCACCGTGCTGGTGGTGTCGTTGTCGTGCCTGCTCTTCGTGGGCAATCAGATTTCGAGCGATATCGCCAACGTCGTGAAGAGCAACGACGCGGCCGCGCTCACACTGCACAACCAGTTGCAGGCGCATGCGGTGGCTATCGAAGAGGCTGTCAAAAAGAAGGACGATGCCGCTCTCATCGCGCTGCAGAACTCGCAGCCCGCACTGCAGATCAAGGAGGAACTGCAGAACTTCGCGACCAATAACCGGCAGCTTTTCGCGGACGTGTCCCGCATTAGTGCGTTAACCACCGGCCTTGGACTCGGCGTCATCCGCAGCCCTTATAAGCGGCCTTGCGACGATCAAGAGAGCGTGCTTAATTTTCAGAGCGCGTACCGCACTTCGCATTCGCGTCGATACACCGGCGGCAATGTAGACAGCGACTGGCAATGCAATCCGGACGTCGCCCGGAAGGTGCTCGAAATCACACTGCCGCTACTGGCCAAACCGCGCGCGCAGACCGGGGACGAGCATCCGCCGACCGATCTCGACGCTGTCGAGCAAGGGTTTCAGAAGATCGCCGTCTATCAGGACATCCGCGCGATGGCGCTGTATGCAAACGACATCATTCTTTCCATTGTGGGTGCTGTGACCGGCTTCTTGCTGCCCGTGCTGTATGCATGGCTCGGTGCGTGCGCCGCGATCTTGCGGCAGTTGAGCGCGGAGTCGTCTGCCAGCACGTTTCATCCCGAGCATTCGAAAGTGGCGAATCGCGCACATGTGACAAGCGCGATCATCGTCGGCATTTCCATTGGACTCTTCAGCAAGCTATTGGAGGGCGGCAAGGACGTATCGCCGCTCGCGTTGGCGTTCATTGCGGGGTACGCGTCGGACAAGTTCTTCTATTTCGTCGATCGCCTCGTCGGCGCGATGTTTCCCCCGCGCGACGCACCGCCGGCCTGGGGGCATGCTTCTGGAACGCTGTCTGGCGGTAAGACCAGAATTTCGGCTGGCAGCGCCGCGGCCCGGTCTGTCGAAGGTGGTGAATCGCCGCGAGGGCACGCGTGATTTTGCATGCTGCATGCCGCATTAAGAATGCAGCATGCAAACGCTCATCAGAACACCTGTGGTGGCGTTCCATCGGTCAAACCACGCGGCAGCGGTTCATCGAGCGCAAATTCCACGTTCGGATAATCCTGCAACCGCCCGCTCACTTCCGTCTCGCCTTCGCTCGTGAACAGTCCATCGAGATAATCGAACGACAGCTCTTCCACCAAAGCCTTGAGCGCCAGTTCCGGGCTGCGCTTGGGCTCCACTGAAATCTCGCCTACATCGAGACTCGCGCAATACTCGCCGTCTTTGGATTCGATCGCACCGATGTCGATAACCTTGCCGTCGACATTCTGTGCCAGTATGCGCTGTTCGACGGCGAAGAGGCGAAACAACTGTTCATCGAGTGATTCGTCTTTGGTGGTCATGTCCGTATCTCCGTTACAGGCCCTTGAGCGAGACTCAATGCCGACGTTTGCATGCTAAATACCATACGCAGCAAAGGCTGCGCCAGCAAGCCCGCAACCGGCAACCCGGCAACACGGCATGAACCCGGCATCGACCACGTAAACGAAAAACCGGACGCCGAAGCGCCCGGTTTTCTGCATGCAGCTTTGTACAACCCGCTCCGCAGCCCGAAAGCTTAGAAGCGGTGAATGATACCCACGCCTGCCGCGAACTGGCTGCGCGAGGTCGACGGAGCGCTTTGGAAGCCGTCGCCGATCGAAGCCGTGGCGTTGATCTGGCGATTCGTCGCGCCCGCAGCGGTGAACGTCGGCGTGCCGAGCGTGCGGCCGTTGGCGCGCTGGAATGCTTCCAGTGCATACAGACCCGTGCGCTTGGACAGCGAGTAGTACTGGCTCAGGTTGAACTGATGGTAGGACGCTGCATCGTCGATACCGTTCGCCTTGCTTGCCCACGTGTAGCTGTAGCCAGCGGCAAAGTCCCATGCCGCCGTTGCCTTCCAGTGCAGCACGGTGCCAGCCGTATTGAAGATCGCCGTGTCGGTGAACTTCGAGTTGATACCCGGGATGTACTGAACGTTCGTGTACGTCGCCGAAATATCCCACTGGCTGTTGAACGTGTAGCCGCCGCCAACCGCGAAGCGGTTCTGAGCTTGCGCGCCCTGATAACCGTTCGTGACTGCCGAGATGCCCGACTGGCCGCCCGTGTTGGTCGTCGAATCCGCGCCGTAGACGCCGCCGCCGATCGTCGAGTTGTTGATACGCGTGAACGCGACCGTCGCGCCGATCGGGCCTTGCGCGTACTGCAAGGCGCCCGACCACGTCGATCCGCGATAGGCGCTATCCGGCGTGCCAGCCAGAGAGTAAGAGCCGCTTGCCGTGAAGCCGAAGAGTTTCGGCGACGTGTAGACGATCGAGTTGTTCGCGCGGTAGATCGTATCCAGTTCGTCCAGATCGCCCGGGTGCGCGCCGAAGTATCCGGTCAGCCAGTTCGTCGGGCTATACGGCGCCATCAGCGTGTAATACGACGTGTATTGGCGACCGAGAGTCAACGTACCGTAGGTGGGGTTCGTGAGACCGACCCAAGCCTGGCGACCGAACATCGCGTTGGCGTATTGCTGTCCGCCATTGTTGATGTTGAAGCCCGATTCCAACTGGAAGATTGCCTTGTTGCCGCCGCCGAGATCTTCGGCGCCCTTCAGGCCGAAGCGGCTTCCCGCCCAGATGCCCGATGCCAGCTTGACGTTCGAACGTCCGCCGCTGTTGGAGCCAAGTGCGCCCTGGCTGCTCTGGTAGACGATCGAGTCATCGACGATACCGTAAAGCGTCACGCTGCTTTGAGCGAACGCCGGGACTGCTGCGGCAAAGGCGGTGGCGGCGACGATGGCAGCCTTGGTCAAGCGGAAACCCTTCATTTCTTCTCCTGTGTGCGAATGGCAAATCTTCTGATCTTTAGTGAGCCGGTAACGGATGCCGCTTAACGCTGAACCGCCTTATAAATTCGTAACATTTCATCGCTGGCAAGTGTATGGCTTACGGATGCAATGCGAAAGAATCAGGCAGATTCGTGTCTTTTTTTTGCACTGTGTGGTTAACCAGTATTTTCTGGCGCGCAAATATTGGGCATCCGGTCATGAAACTGACCGGTAGCTGACAACTGCGGGACGAAAGTCGAGATGTGACGAGAGCGGGCAAAGCTGTGACGAAGCCGGCGCGATCGCCTGAAAGCCTTATTGGATAAGACTCGATGTGAAAATTTGATACGCGGAGAAGGGAAGCGTGCCCGAGGACTCGGCCTGGGCCGAAGACACGACTGAAAGGATTTGCACAGTGCCAGTCACGCGGCGCGACTGAGTTTGACCACGGCTTACGGCCCGACGAAAGCCGTTACGGTGCCGAAGGAAATATGTAAATCACTAATCGATTGTTGGGAAAGCCGCATGGATGGTCACCATGCGGTTCATAAGACTGCGCGCGGATGGCTCAGTCGTCGATCTTCGAGCGCAGTTCGCGCGCTGTTTCCAGCAAACCTTCATAGCCCGAACGCGCATGCGCAGGCAAATCCGGGTCGCCGACGAGCGTGCCGAGCGTCTCGATGATGCTGTAGAGAATGCCCTTTGCCGCGCCGGCCGCCATCCTGCCTGCCGCGACGGATTCATCGACGTGTGAAAGCGCCGCATCGAAATGCTCGACGCCAGGATGCGCTTCGCCAACCGCCGGGTCGGTTGCGCGCGGATCGTTCAGATTGCGCGGATCAGTCGGGTCGCCGTTCATGTGATGGTCCTCCAGACGAATGGCCTTCTTCTTGTATAGCGCCGTGGCGATGCCGCCGCAATCGGTGGCATCACGACGTCGGCAAGTCCATCACCGGTTGCATGAAATGGATGCGCTTGGCATCGCCATAACCGGCGCGGTGCGCCACGCCATGCTCGGTCAGCAAAGCGCGCAATTCGAGAATGACCGGAAACACTTCGTGGTTGTGATCCGCGCCCTGCCTGTCATGCGCTTCCTGCTCGCGCTCGACGATCCACCGGTCTTCCTTGAAGATGCGCTCGGTGAACCACACGAGCAACGGCCACGCGGCATCGAGCACGCCGGGAAGTTTCGGGCGGCGGATCGACAGCAAGCCGAAGGTGCGGTTGGTGCGCTGTTCGGCATCGAGCGGGACATAGGCGATCCACAGGTCCATTACCATCGTCTCGTCCTTCGTGTGGATCTTGAGCGTCTGGTACGGATACTCGGTGCGAATCGTCATCACGTCCTTGTGCGAATCGTCGGCCTTGGTGCCGCGTTTCTGGCCGAACACGAGCGCCTCCCCGATAGGCTGCTTGCCCGCCTCGCGCGCGAAGGTGTAATCGACTTCGATCCAGTCGTCGCCGCGACGTCGTCCGACCGAGCGCGCGCGCATGCTGCCCATTTGCCGCCGATGCAGAAACTGATGGTTCATATCCATCAGGTTTTCATGCATGAAGCTGTAATGGCACTTCACGGGCTTGCCGAAACGGCGTGTCTTGTAGGCTTTGTCGCTCGCCGAGACGAGGTTGGGAAACTTGGCTTCGTCGGCCTTGGCCGGGTCGCCGGTGAAGACGAAGATGAGCCCCGCTTCCTCGCGGCACGGATAGGAACGCACGCCGTTGGGCAAGCGTTCGCGGCCGAGATACGGAATGTCGGTGCAACGGCCGGTGCAGTCGTAAGTCCAGCCGTGATAGCAACAGCGGATGGATTCGCCATCCACGACACCCGCCGACAACGGCACTTGCCGATGCGCGCAGCGGTCCTCCAGCGCGAACACTTTGTCCGACTCACTGCGCACGAGCACGATGGGATCGCCCGCGAACTTCACGGCGTGCGTCTTGCCGCGTTTGACCTCGCGCGACCATGCAAGCGGATACCAGTGATCCGGATGAATATCGACGCGGCGCAGATCGCGCGGCGCTCTTGTTGTTGTATCGACCGAACCGGCTTCCTGTTCGCCCTGCGGCAACGCTGCGTGCATGTACGACGCCTCCGGAAAAGGAGATCGGATTGAGCGCCACGCATGATGCGCGGCGCGATGAACGACCTTTGGCAGTCTACACGGCGCGGCCCGATTCGGTGCGCGTGCAGCCTGCGTTTCGTCAATGTGGGCCATGTCAGGCCGGTTCGGTCAGTCTGACTCGCCGAGATGGGCGTGCAGATAATCGATCAGCGCGCGCGCCTTCGGCGGCAGAAAGCGATTGGGCGGATAAAGCAGCCACACCGGTCCCCGATACGCGCGCGCCTGCACCTCCCAATCCACCAGCACGGCTTGCACGCGGCCGCTCGCAAGCGCTTCGCGCGCCGCGAACTCCGGCAGAGTCGCAATGCCCATGCCGTTCTCCGCCGCGTCGAGCCGCGCGCCCGCGTGATTGGCGATGTACCGGCCGTGCACCGCGACCGTCGCCGTCTCACCGCCGCGCGCAAACCGCCAGCGATGATCGTCCACGGTCTCGCCGAGCGGAATGCAATCGTGACGCGCAAGATCACGCGGATGCGCGGGCTCGCCGCGCGTCTGAAGATAACGAGGCGCCGCGCACAGCAGCCATCGCACGCGGCCGATGCGCCGTGCCGCGAGACCTTGCGGCGGATCGTCGGTGGCGCGAATGACGAGATCGACGTCGCTCGCGAGCGGATCGATGTCGTGATCGCTGAACACGAGCTGCAAATCCACTTCGGGATAAGCCGCGAGAAAGCCTGGCACGAGCGGATGAATCACCGACTTCGCATATGCCGTGGGCGCCGATAGCGAGACCTTGCCCTGTGGCTTTCCGGATAGTTGCCCGGCGGCATCCACCGCGCCGGACGCGGCCGTCGCCATGTCGCGGCAATGCCGATACACCTGATATCCCGATTCCGTCACGCGCACCTTGCGCGTCGAACGTTCAAGCAGGCGCGTGGCGAGCGCGTCTTCGAGCCGCTTGATTTGCCGGCTCACCGTCGATGGCGTGCTGCCCACTTGCCGCGCCGCGATCGAGAAGTTGCCGGCATCGACCACGCGTGCGAATACCGCCATGTCCGGCAGCAAGTCGAAAAGATCCGAAGGGTTCATTTGTGCATCCGCGACAATTAATCTGTGCGTCCAGACCCGATTATCGCGATGAACGCATCATTCGACAATGACGGCTCGCTGCTGGGCACTGCCAGTCAGCACTTACCGGAGACGTCGCATGACCCTCGCATCGCCTGTTCGCCGCCTGCTTCCTGTCTCCGATTTGCTGCTTTTCGTGGTGGCGATGGTTTGGGGAAGCAGCTATGGCGTCGTCAAAAACGCGCTCGGTTTTTATCCGGTGCTGGCGCTCATCGCGTTGCGGTTCGGCACTACCTTCGTGCTGTTGAGCGTGAACCTGCGCCACTTGCGCCGTGTCGACCTGAAAACGCTCATGGGTGTGCTGACTTGCGGCCTCTTGCTGCTCGCCATCTTCCTCGCGGAGACCTTTGGCGTGATGCTCACGCGCGCCGCGAACGCCGCGTTTCTCATCAGTCTGTGCGTGGTGATGACGCCGCTCGTCGAATGGGCGATGCTGCGTCGCAAACCCGGCGCGACCGAGTGGCTCGCGGTCGCGGTGTCGCTCGGCGGTGCGTGGTTGCTCGCCGGCGATGGCGCGTTCAGCTTCAATCCCGGCGATGCGCTGATTCTGGTCGCCGCCGTGCTGCGCGCGCTCTCGGTGTGCGTGACCAAGCGCGTGATGCGCGCCTCGCCGCTTCCGGCGCTCACCGTGACGGCCGTGCAGGCGGGCGTCGTCGCGAGCGGCAGCGCGCTGCTGGCGTTCTTCTTCGTGCCGTCGCAATGGCAGCCCTTGCCGTCGTTCGCGGGACACGGCGCGTTCTGGGGCTCGGTGATGTATCTCGTGATCGCGTGCACGCTCTTCGCGTTCTTCGCGCAAAACTATGCGATTGGCCGCAGCAGTCCGACGCGCGTATCGCTTTTAATGGGCAGCGAACCCGCGTTCGGCGCGCTCTTCGCAAGCGTCTGGCTGGGCGAGCATGTATCGGCGACGGGATGGATCGGCGGCGGCCTGATCGTCCTCGCCTCGTTGATGGCGACGGTGCCCTGGCGCGGATGGTTCGCGGCGCGGTCGGGCCTCGCAAACCGATCGACCTGATTTAACCGCGCCGAAACACCAGACTGAAGTTGTTCGCCGGCATCGGCACGACTTCCTCGAGCGCAAAGCCCACCGATCTACCCAACGCCTCCACCGCCTCCAGATTGCGCACGCCCCAGCGCGGATCGCGTGCGCGCAACTCCATGTCGAACGCTTCGTTGCTCGGAGCGGTATGCGCGCCATTGCGCCGATACGGCCCATACAGGTAAAGTACGCCCCCCGCCGGAAGATGCCGCGACGCGCCGCGAAACAGTGCCTCGGCGGCCTCCCACGGCGCGATGTGGATCATGTTGATGCACACGACCGCCGCGATTCCCGCGTCCTCGCCGATGCGCCAGTCGTCCTCACGCACATCGAGCGCGAGCGCCGCGTTCAGGTTCGCGAGGCCCGCATGCTCGCGCCACGCGTCGATGGATGCGCGCGCGGCGGCATCCGCATCGCTTGGCTGCCACACAATGCCAGGCAACGCCGCCGCGCAATGCACGGCATGCTGACCGGTGCCGCTCGCGATCTCCAGCACGACGCCAGCGGACGGCAGCACGCGCGTCAAGACCGATAGAATCGCATCGCGATTGCGTTCGGCGGCGGGAGCGCGGCGGCGCACGCGGGCATCGTCATCGGGGGAAGTGGTCGTCATCGAAGAGCGGTTGAGTTTGGATTCGTTGAGCGTCAGGGCTTCGGTGGCACACGCTGAAAGAGTTGGCGCGATTCCTGCTGCCCGCCCCGTCGCACGAGCGTTGCCAAGCCCGCCGCGCGCCGGAGTTATGAAGCGCGCACGCAACCCCGTGTATGCTCCCGGAAGATTTCCGCGCGGCGCTCAAGCTTACCCGATGAGCAGCCGGTTGCCCGCAGCGCGATTCAGATAACGCGAAACCATGGAGCTGACCATGCCGCACGACCCAACCAGCGATACGCCTTCGGGCAACGCCCCGCAGCACGCTTCGCCGGCAAATGGCCCCGCCGACGGCCCGGACGACGAAATGATCGCCTTCGCGACCGAAGTCTTCGAAGTCGCGCGCAAAGGCGACGCCGCCATGCTCGACGCGCTGCTTGCCAAGGGCCTGCCGCCGAACCTGCGCAACGACAAGGGCGACAGCCTCGTCATGCTCGCGAGCTATCACGGCCACGCCGATGCCGTGCGCGTGCTGCTGCAACACAAGGCCGATCCGAACCTGCGCAACGATAACGGCCAGTCGCCAATCGCGGGCGCGGCCTTCAAGGGCTACAAGCCAGTAATCGAGACGCTGCTCGAACATGGCGCCGATGTCGAAGGCGCATCGCCTGACGGACGCACGGCGTTGATGATCGCGGCCATGTTCAATCGCGTGGAGATCGTCGAATATCTGATCGCGCGTGGAGCCAATCCGGATGCGCGCGACAAGGGCGGTTTCTCCGCACGCGACGCCGCCGAAAAAATGGGCGCGCCGGACACTGCCGCGCGTCTTGCGAAGGCGGCGAGCACGCATACACGCCCGTCCGATGTGTGACGGCGCGCGTGACACGCTCTCTGGCAAGGCCGCGCTGAATGCACGGTAACGAAGCCGCCCTCTTGCATGGCACTGGAGCGAGGCGCGCAGTGCCCGCTCCGATCGACAGGTGACACGGAACCATGGAGCTTTTGTGATGACAGGCGGACTCTCGCATCGAAGCGATGCGTCGACGACCGGCCTCGCCGCGCTCGGCCTCGTAGCGGGGATGCTCGCTATGCGCCTCGCCTGGCGCGCTGTCGCATCGCTGATGCGGCACCCTGCGCGGCATGAGCGATTCCCGCTTGCAACGCTCGCGGTGATCTTCGCGGCCTTCGCCCTGTCCGCCTGCGGACTCTTGCCGGTGCAGACGCCCGCGCCCATCGTCGAGCATTCGTATATTCCGACGCCGGACGAAACCGAGAGCACCGAGCCCGAGGAACCCGCGCCTGTCGCCGCCGTGCCCGAGCCCGCATCGACGCCGAAGCCCGCGCCCGCGCCAAAGCCCAAACGCCGTATCGTCAAACCGAAGCCGCCGGAGCCGGTGATCGTGCAGCCGCAAGAGGCGCCCGAGCCGCCGCCTCCGCCCCCGCCGATCATCTCCACGCGTATCCTGCAGCACGATCAGCTGCACGGCCTGCTCGATGCCGAAGTGCAGCGCGCCGATGGCAAGGTCGTGGGCCGCGCGGTGGACCTGTATATCGATACCGCCGCCAAGCCGAAGCTCATGATGGTGAACCTCGCCGGCTTCCTCGGCGTAGGCGACCGAAAAGTCAACTTCCCGTGGACCGCGTTCCGCTTCGCGCCCAACTCGAAGACCGCGCCGATCACCTTCGTGCCGCCCGCGCCCGCCGTCAAGGGCAAGCCCGCCGACCCCGCGCCGAAGCCGCAACCGGTCGCGGAAGCGCCGCCGAGCTACCTGCAACTCGTCGATTCGACCGTGACCCAGAAGACCGGCGCGCGTATTGGACGGGTGGTCGACGTGCTCGTCGATTCGCAAGGCGAGCCAGAAGCGCTCGTGCTCGACCTGAGCAATTCGCTCGCGGAAGACAAGCGCCATGTGGCCGCGAACTGGGGCGATCTGCACGTCGTGACGCGCAACAAGCAAGCGAGCTTGCAGATGGACTTCACCGAACCGCAACTGAAGGCCTCGCCGACCTACTCGCCCGAGCAACCGATCAAGATCGTTTCGCCGGTCGTAGCCGCGCCCGCCGCGCCTGTTTCTTCGCCGGCGGCTGCGGCATCGGCGGGCGCGCCGGCCTCGAACTCGTCCACCGGCACGACCGCATCCGGGTCCGTGGCGGCGCAGTCGTCGGCATCGTCCGGCGCGCGCCCGAACAAATGACGCAGACGACGCACATGACGCAAAAGACGCAAAAGACGCACATGAAGATTCACGAGATCGATAACCGAATCACAACATGGTAATTGCACGAAGTCTGCGCGCGCTCGACTGGCTGAACTTCTTCGTCGCCAACGTGCAGACGGGCTTCGGCCCTTTCATCGCCTCTTATCTCGCTGCCAACAAATGGACGCAGGGTGAGATCGGCCTCATGCTGTCGGTCGGCACCATCAGCGCGATGGCGAGCCAGCTGCCCGCGGGCGCGCTCGTCGATGCCATGCGCAACAAGAAGTTCGCCGCGCTTTCGGCCATCGTCGCGATCATCGCGAGTGCGTTGTTGCTCGCAGCGAGTCCGACCTTCATTCCGGTGTTCGCCGCCGAAGTGCTGCACGGCTTCGCGAGCTGCATGCTGGTCCCGGCGATGGCCGCGATTTCGCTCGCACTCGTCTCGCGCGCCGATCTCGGCGACCGGCTCGGCCGCAACGCGCGCTGGGCGTCCATAGGCAGCGCGCTGACCGCCGCGTTGATGGGCGCGTTCGGAGAATATCTGTCCTTGCGCTCGGTGTTCTTTCTCACGGCGGCGCTCGCGTTGCCGGCAATCTTCGCCTTGCGCATGATTCATTACGATGCGCCGCCCGTCGTGCCGCGCATGCCTGCGGGCAAGCCGAACCTGACGCCGGAAGGCGAAGAGCGCGAGTCCTTGCGCGAGCTTCTGAAAGACCGGCGCCTGCTGATCTTCGCGGCTTGCGTGGTGCTGTTCCATCTCTCGAACGCGGCGATGCTGAATCTTGCCGCCGGCGAAGTCACCGCGCACATGGGCGACAACGTTCAACTGGTGATCGCGGCGTGCATCATCGTGCCGCAGTTCATCGTCGCGGCGCTCTCGCCGTGGGTCGGGCGCAAGGCGCAGCATTGGGGCCGCCGGCCGGTTCTGATCATCGGATTTTGCGCCTTGCCCCTGCGCGCGATTCTCTTCGCCGGCGTCAGCAGCCCTTATCTGCTCGTGCCGGTCCAGATGCTCGACGGCATCAGCGCGGCCGTCTTCGGCGTGATGCTGCCGCTCATCGCCGCCGATGTCGCCGGCGGGCGCGGGCATTACAACCTGACCATCGGCTTCTTCGGGCTGGCAGCGGGCGTCGGAGCAACCTTGTCGACTGCGGCCGCAGGCTTTGCCGCCGATCGCTTCGGCACGTCGATGAGCTTTTTCGGCCTCGCCGCTGCGGGCGCGCTCGCCGTCTTGCTCGTCTGGCTCGCGATGCCGGAGACGCGCGGAGCGGAGAAAGCCGAGGCCGGCACCGCCGAACCATCCGTCAAGGTTTGATAGTCACTTCAATGGCTTGAGCATGCCGAGAAGCGTCGGCACCAGTTCGCTCACCGTCGGATGAATGTGCATGGCGCGCTGCAGCGTCTTGTAGGAAGCGTCGGCATTCATGATGTCGATGAACGTATGAATGACCTCGTCGCCTTCGATGCCGTAGATCTGCGCGCCTAGAATCCGCTCGGTGCGGGCATCGACGAGCGCCTTCATGAAGCCATCCGTTTCACCGCGTTCCTTCGCGCGGCCTACGCGCGACATCGGCATCGTGGCGATGAGCGCCTCACGCCCGTCCTTCCTGACCTCCGCCTCGCTCATGCCGACACGCGCGAACGGCGGATCGACGAACACGGCGTAAGCCATGATGCGCGTATCGACGCTGCGCGTTTCGCCATCCAGCAAGTTGGCCGCGATAATCTCGTAATCGTTCCACGACGTATGCGTGAACGCGCCCCGTCCGTTCACGTCGCCCAGCGCCCATACGCCCTCGACGCGCGTACGCAATTGCCCATCCACTTCGATGATGCCGTGCTTGTCCGGCACGATGCCCGCGTGTTCCAGACCGAGATCGTCCGTGTTCGGCGTGCGGCCGGTGGCGAACAGCAGATGCGAGGCATCGATCGTTTCGCCCTCGGTGACGATTCGCACGCCGCCGTTTTGCGTTTCCACGCGACGCGGTTCCGTGCCGAAGCGAAACTCGATGCCTTCGCGCTGGAGCACGTCCTGCATCGCAAGCGCGACGTCCTCGTCTTCGCGCGCAAGGATGCGCTCGCCGCGTACCAGAAGCGTGACGCGGCTGCCGAAGCGTCGGAACATCTGCCCGAATTCGAGCGCGATATAACTGCCGCCCACGATGACGAGATGCTCGGGCACTTCGGTGAGTTCGAGAATCGATGAATTCGTGAGATACGGCACGCCGTCGAGCCCGTCGATCTTCGGCACCGACGCTCGCGTGCCCGTGTTGATGAAGATCATGTCCGCGTCGATGTCCTGCTGCGAGCCATCGGCGGCTTCGATTTGCAGCGCATGCGGACCGGTGAAGCGCCCGTGTCCCTCGAATACGGTGATGTCGTGCGTGCCGCGCAGCCACGCCTCGATGCCATTGCGCGAGCCGGCGATGACCTCGTCCTTGCGCGCCTTGACGCGCGCCATGTCCACTTTCACGTCGCCGCCGACGATCACGCCGTACTTTGCCGCCGTGCGCGCCACATGCGCGGCGCGCGCGCTCGCCACATAGGTCTTGGTCGGCGTGCAGCCGACATTCACGCACGTGCCGCCAAAAAGATGCCGCTCGATCACGGCGGTTCGTTTTCCGCCCTGTGCCAGCCGCACGGCAAGCGGCGAGCCGCCCTGACCGGTACCGATAACGACCGCATCGAAGTGCTGTGACATGCCTTGATCTCCTAAATGCGCACGCTGGACCGGTGTCGCCGAACCAAATGGATACAGCATGCAAAACGCAAATTAGCCAGCCAATATTACGCGGATCGTCGGGCCCAAGCAGGTTTGCTGCAAGCATGGGCATGTGACGTGCTTGCTGTTGTCTTCTCAGCCGCTTGCATTGATCCTGCATGCAGAATGCAAACGAGGATCCAGACGGCTTCCCGCCATCCTCGAAACAATCGAACAGGGCTTCCATGACCGAGACGATGTGGTTTCTCATCGTCGGCGGCGTGCTCATTTTCATGGGGCTCGCCAGTTCGACATTCCGGCATTTGCCGATCAGCACCGCGATGTGCTACCTCGCCATTGGCTTCGTGCTGGGGCCGGGCGCGGCGAACATGCTGCATTTCGATCTCGCGACCGACGCCACGGTTTTGCGACGCATCACCGAAGTCGCGATGCTCGCGTCGCTCTTTGCCATCGGCTTGCGTCTGCGCGTGCCGCCCACGGACCGCATCTGGATACTGCCGCTACGGCTCGGCGTGGTCGCGATGGTCTTGACCGTCGCCCTGCTCACCGTCTTTTGCGTGTATGTGCTCGGCTTCAGCTGGGGGCCTTCGCTGCTGCTCGCCGCGATGCTCGCGCCGACCGACCCTGTCCTCGCTCATGATGTCCAGGTCGAAAAGCCTGGCGACATCGACTTGTTGCGCTTTTCGCTGACGGGCGAAGGCGGACTGAACGATGGCATCGCGTTGCCCTTCGCGCTGCTCGGCATCGCGGTATGCCGTTTCGAAGCGTCGCCTGCGGCGGTGCTGCACTGGAGCTTCGCGTTGCAGGCTTTGTGGGGCATTGCCGGCGCGCTCGGCAGCGGCTGGTTCCTCGGGGAACTGGCTGTGCGGCTCGTGGCTTATCTGCGCACGCGCCACGGACAGGCGCTCGGTCCGGAAGGTTTTTATGCGCTAGGACTGATCGCCTTGTCGTATGGCGTGGCCGAATTGCTGCACACGTATGCATTTCTCGCCGTGTTCGCGGCGGGACTCGCCATGCGACGCGTAGAACAGAAAGCGAGCGGCGACAAGTCCGCGCGCGAAGCGGTCGGCACGATCGACGCCGACGATGTCGGCGCCACTGCATCCGATCCGGCCCGCGCGCACGCCTTCATGGCCGAGCGCGTGCATGGCTTCACGATCGAACTGGAACGTATCGCCGAAGTCGCGATCATGCTGATGGTCGGCGCCGTGCTCGCCACTATCTGGCGCGAGCTATTCACGTGGCAAGCGGCCTTGCTGATCGGCTGCCTATTCTTCGTGGCGCGGCCGCTGTCGGTGGAGGCATCGCTCATCGGATCGGGCGCACATGGCGCGCAACGGCGGCTGATGAGCTGGTTCGGCATACGCGGTGTCGGCTCGTTTTACTATCTTTTGTATGCAATCGAGCAGGCGCCGAAGGACGTGGCCAAGCCGCTCGTTCCGCTTGTCATCGCGGTGATCGTGGCGTCGGTGATCATTCATGGCGTCACGGCGACGCCCTTGATGAAGCGGTATCAGCGTGTAATCGATCAGGCTTGAGGTGTGGCAGCGTGCATGCAAAATGCCGAAGTGGCGCTGTCTTCATGTCCGCTCTCAGGTGCGCTCTCATGTCCGTTATTGCCCCGCAGACCGACGAGGCGTATCTGAAGTGGCTGTTTCAGAGCGTCGCCATCCGCGGCGCGCTCGAAACCATATTCGCGCCTTGATAGAGCTTTCCAAAACGGTTATTCAAAAACGCCGCGAGCGGCACCTGCTCCTGACGCACGAACCCGCTTTGCGGCAGCACGCCTTCGCGGAACAGATCGAGCTCGGCACAGATGGCGCCCGCCGTCGTGATCTGTATTGCGCTCATCGGCATGCCGCCGACTTCCTTGGCAAAGACCTTGCGCGTGAAGACGTTCTGCACGAGTTGTCCCGATGGGCCGCCGCGCATGCCCGTTACCGTGACGAAGATCAGCACCACGTCCTGCGAAGTCGATGGCACTGCGCGCTTGAGCATTGCCTTGAGACCGTCGCGATCGGTCGACATGCGCAGATCGTCGAGGAGGAACTTCATCAGATCGCGATGGCCGGGGTATCGAACCGACTTGTAGTCGAGCGATTCCACCTTGCCCGCCAGCGTCTCGCATAACGTGCCGAGCCCGCCCGAAGTATTGAAGGCCTCGTACTCGATGCCATCCAGCGAAAAATGTTCGACGCCTTCGAGCGGCTGGACCCATTGCGTGCGGCCATCGCGGATCGCTTCGCATGGCTGACAGTACTCGTTGATGAGTCCGTCGATGCTCCATGTCAGGTTGTACTTGAGCGCATTGGTCGGAAACTCGGGCAGCGCACCGACGCGCATTTTCACTTCGCGCACGTTATCGAGCCGCTCGGCCAGATCATGGGCGACGATGCCGATGAAACCCGGCGCAAGCCCGCACTGCGGCATGAAGGCCACGTCCGAACCCTCCGCGATGGCGCGAATTGCATGCGTTGCGCGCACGTCCTCGGTCAGATCGAAATAATGGACGCCCGCCGCCTTGGCCGCCGATGCAACGCTGATGGCAAGGTAATACGGCAAGGCGTTGACGAGTGCGTCGAAGCCGTGGAGCGCCTGACGCAGCGCTGGCGTATCGGCGGAATCGACGCGGCGAGTCGCAATTCCCTCCGCTTCGAGCGCGGTGAGCGCCTGTTCGTCGCGATCGAATGCAACGACTTCGAAGTCTCCTGTGTCACGAAGCAAGTGGGCGATGCTCTTGCCGATCAATCCGGCGCCGACTAACGCTACTTTCATCGTTGTTCTCCTAGTGTATTTTGCATTTTGTGTCGCCTGGGAAGGCATGCTGAATACAGTTTAGGGACCGACGAATATTGATCCTAGACGCAAAATGATGCGTATCGACGATAATTTTCGACGTTTTGACGATATTCCGCTGCGTTTTGTATCGCCCTAACTCGAACGGTCGATCTTGCGCGCCAGAATGATCGAGGTGGTGGTGCGTTCCACACCTTCCAGTGCGCCGATTTCATCGAGCAAGTCGTTCAGGCGATCGGGCGAGTCCGCACGCAACCAAGCGACGTAATCGAACTCGCCGCTTACCGCGCAAAGCAGTTGCATCTCCGGCATGCGCGCGAAGCGTTTCTGCACGTCGCGGCCGAACTTTGGCGCGAGCTTGATGCCGACGTAAGCCTGAATACTGGCGTCGAGCACGTCCTGGCCTAGCCGTACGCCGTAGCCCGCTATCACGTTGTTCTTTTCGAGCCGCGCCATGCGCGCGATGACTGTGGTGCGCGCCACGCCCAGCTGACGCGCGAGATCGGCAACGCTTTCACGCGCGTTCGTCTGCAATAGCGCGACGAGGTTACGGTCGATGTCGTCGAGCTGGTCGAGGCGCGGGGGTCTCATGTCGTCCTTCTCGCTGTGATGTTTGGCGTTTGTATTGCGTTATGCGTTTTGTGTACCGCATGCGGTATGCAATCGGCCGCAAGCAGGATTATCGCCGACGTCACCGCCCGATCTTGCTTGAGCTTCCTTAACAGAATTTTCCAGAGAAGTATCGGATGTAAGCAGTTGTGGCAATCGAGGCGAATTGTCAGGCGGGCGTGTTACTAATAACCGCCGACGACGTTTCTGCCTTGACTGAGATCAACCAGCAAGCGCGCTTTCTCTTACTTCGACTAAGGTTTCAGAATGAAAAAAACATTCGTAGCACTGGCCGCATCTTGCATGCTTAGCGCCGCGTTCGCACAGACTGCGGCGCCCTCCGCGGCATCTGCCTCCGCCACGACGGCGGCATCGGCGCCCGGCGCCACGAAGCGCGAAGCTCGCGTGGAAGAACGTATCGCCCAATTGCATGCAAGCCTCAAGATCACATCGCAGCAGGAAGATCAGTGGTCGAAGTTCGCCGACGTGATGCGCGACAACGCGCACACGGTGGGCGATCTATACCGCCAACGCGTTGCACAACGCGACACCATGTCCGCGCTCGATGACATGAAGCAATACGAGCAGATCACGCAGGCGAATGCAGACGGCACAAAACGTCTGGTTGAGGCTTTCGAGCCGCTTTACGCAAGCCTTTCGCCGGAGCAGAAGAAGCTTGCCGATATGAGCTTCCGTCAAGAGCATCATGATCGCGCAAAGAATGCACGCGCTCGTCATCCGTCGCGCGCGGGCGCAGCACAACCGGCATCGACGACGAAGCCTTAAGCCGCAGCGCGTAAGCGCTTGAATGCTTGGCATTCGGCAGCTTTGCCAAAACCCGCATCGGGCGTCATCATGGCGAACGAAGCGGGTTTTTCGTATTCTGGATGCAAAATCATCCGATTGCCGTTACGATCCCGCACCGCAACCGCATTGGCCGACTAATCATGCTCCATCTATCCCGCCTCGATCTCACAACAGATGCTGCCGCGCGCCGCGTCGTCAAGGACGAAGCCGTGACCGTGGAATTCGCCGCTGCGCCGGGCGAGTTGATGAGCCTGGAAGGTCCGAATCGCTATGCGCCCGGCGACGCTATCGTGACTGGCGCGACGCATGAACGCTGGGTCGTGTCGCGTGACCGGTTCGATCCCAAGTACGTGCCGGAAGGCGGCATCGCGCATGGCGAGGCTGGGACTTATCGCAACAAACCGAGCGTGGTTCTTGCGCGGGAGATGCATGAGCCTTTTTCCATCGCGCGGTCAGACGATGGCGACGTGCTCACCGGCGAGGCGGGCGATTGGGTCATGCAGTATGCGCCGGGCGACTATGGCGTCGTGAAGGCGGCGCGCTTCGCCAAGGTTTATCGCGAAGTTTGAATGCGGTATGCAGGGACGTGGCACGCAGGATGCAAGTTGCTGCGTTCGACGGGATGGCCATCGGGCGTGCAAATCACGCGGAATTCGAATGCGAAGTGCAGGAGCGTGGCATACGGAATTCAAATCGCACGTATGACGGACAGCCTCAACCAGGTTCAATAAATCCACGCAGACTTCGAATGCGAAATGCCAAGGCGTGGCATACAGAATTTAGATCGCCGCATCCGACGCGGACAGCCGCATAGCGCACGCACATCCGAGTGCAAGATGCGAAAGCGAAAAGCCAATTCGCATGTGCATCGATCACCCGTTCCGCCCCACCTCGCTCAAATCTCGAATACAAAACGCAACCTGTCGGCATACAGAATACAACCTGCCCCTTCACGCGAAATCCTCTCCCATCTCGATTTCAAGCTGCCGCGGGACCGCCTCGCCATTCGCGTATGCTTCTTCCAGCGAACCCAGCGTCGCCTCCACATAGGCACGTAACACTGCATAGCTTCGAGCATGCATCCTCACCGGCATGGCTCGATATCGTGCCAGCGCGGCAGCATCGAAACGCACGTCGATGGCAATGCGCCGCGCCGTCGAACCGAAACGCATCGCGATGTAATGAATCGTCAGCGAAGTACGGCCTTCGTCGTCGAGGCGTTCGGCGAATTGCGTCTGCTCGGGGAAGAGATCGCTGATGACATGCGCAAGCATGTCGATGTCCGCGCTCGGGCAGTCGTATTGGTAGTCGTCCATGGATACTCGATGAATCAGGATTGGCGCGTGACTGCGGCGCGATAGTAGCGCACGAGCGCTACGGTGACGATCACGCCGAGCACGAGATACACGGCATCGGCGGCGGCGAGCGGAATCAGGCGCGCTTGAAAGAGCGCGGCCGGCATGCCGACGAGCGCGTGGGCCGCAATCAGCACGCCAAGCGCATGACGCGACCGTTCGCGCAGCATCTGCCACATCAGTGCCGAAAAGCCGAGCTGGAACGCAAACGCACTCGCCCGCTCGACCACGAAGATAGCCGCCGACACAGGCGAGAGACTCATCAGCACCAAGTGAATACGCGCTACTGCATCGAGCGGCGCGCTTTCGAAATGCGCATCGAGCGTACCGTTGTTGGCCAGGATCGCATACACGATCCATTGCGCCTGTACGAGCACGCCGACGATCCACGCCTCCGCGCCGCCATGTCCGATGCCGTAACCGAGCGCCGGACCGGGACGATCGAGCGCGCCGGGCTCGCGCGAGATGAGCCACTTCATCGCCAGGAAGCGGCCCACTTCCTCGCACAGGCCCGCAGTGATGGCGCCATAGACCACGAAGACCGCGGGATTCATCAGCCACGCGGACGTGGCCGGATTGCCCAGCATGAAGCCGTGCAGCGCACGCTCGATCACCATGGCGAAAAGCGCAAACACGGCAATGCCGAGTATCGCCTCGCGCGGCACGAGCTGAAAACGCGGCCTCGCGAGCTTGTACAACACGACCGGCAATGCAGCGATGATGAGCGTGGCGAACCCCACGCACAGCAACGTCGTTAGACTGACCATTCAGGTTCCTTGTGATGCTTCGTGTCTCGCTCTCGTCGTCGATGCGCGCACGACGAGTTCTCCCGGCAACAGACATTCGCGTGGCGGCATGACCGCGCCGCCGAGCCGCTCATGAAGAAACTCCACCGCGCGTCGGCCGATATCGTAAGTCGGCTGCCGCACCGTCGTCATGCCGGCGAGTTGCGCCCATTCGGAATCGTCGATGGACATCAGCGCCACGCCCGCTTGCCAGTCCGCGCCGTATCGTTCCTTGAGATGCACCGCGACGCGCAGAGCCACCGGACCGTTCGCCGCGAACAACGCGACGCGCCGGTTCGCCGCGCGCGCACCTTCGATGCGCCGATCGATTTCTTCGAGCGTGGATGCCGCATCGGCGAGATCGATCACGAGCGTCGCGCCGTTTGCAGCACGCGCGCTCACGCTTTCGCGAAACGCGGCCTCGCGCAAACGACGCGAACTGACATGCGTGACGGGCTGCACGATGAAGAGCAATTCGTCGAAGCCTTCATCGATGAGATGTCCGGTTGCCAGTGCAACGGCCGCCGGATTGTCGAGCCCGACCATATCGGTAACGATGCCTTCCACCGAACGATCGACCAGCACGACCGGAATACCGCCTTGCGTGAAGCCTTGCAACAACGCTTCCTTCACGCCGAGCGCATTCACGATCACGCCTTCGACGCGATACGTCGTAAGCAGTTGCAGATAACGCCGCTCCATGTCGACTTCATTGGCCGCGTGGCAGATGAGCGGCATGTAGTTGAGCGCATGGCACGCGGCTTCCACGCCTTGCAGCACTTCGACGGAGTACGGATTGGTCAGGTCGGCGAGCAACATGCCGAACAGTCGATTGCGCCCGCGCTTCAGGCCGCGCGCCATCTGATTCGGTCGATAGTCCAGCCGCGCGATGGCCGCCTCGATACGCTCGCGCAAATCGGGCGACAACACGCCCGTCTCGCCGTTCAGATAACGCGAGATGCTGGTCTTGCCGGTGCCGGCTTCGCGCGCGACATCGGTGATGGTCGCGCGGCGCGCCCCGAAAACGCGCGGCCGGTTGCTTGAAGTGGGATCGTCGGACATGGTGGTCGTGATGGCTTGACGAACGCCCGACATCGGGCGAGCGGTATCGACATCGTTGTCGTTGGCCTCGGCATGCGCATGTTAGCGCATCGTGGCTGCCCGTCGATCCGATCCGCGTTCAGCGCTTGAGAACTTCGCGATTCACGATGTTCTGCGTGAGCGTGCCATCGAGCGCGCCGATGAGGTTCTCGGCGGCGTTGAGGTTCATCGCGTGACGCGTTTCATGCGTGGCCGAGCCGATGTGCGGCAACGCGACGACGTTCTTCAGCTTGAGCAAGGGCGAATCGACGGGCAGCGGTTCCTTGTCGAACACGTCGAGGCCTGCCGCGCGAATCGTGCCGTCTTTGAGAGCTTCGATGAGCGCCGCTTCATCGACGGTCGGTCCGCGTGATGCGTTGATGAGAATTGCGCTCTTCTTCATTTTCTTGAGCTGCGCCGCGCCGATGATATGACGCGTCTGAGCCGTGAGCGGCACTTGCAGAAGCACGAAGTCGGATTGCGCAAGGAGGTCGTCGAGTTCGACACGCTTCGCGCCGTAGTCCTTCTCTGCTTGCTCGTTGGAACTGCGATTCATGTAAAGCACGTTCATGCGAAAGCCCAGCGAAGCGCGTCTTGCCACCGCGCCACCAATGCGACCGAGCCCCACGATACCAAGCGTCTTGCCCTGCACATCCACGCCAAAACCTTCTTCGCCCAGGCTCGCTTTCCAGTTCCCTTCCTTGACCCATTCCGCGAGTTCGACCACGCGGCGCGCGCTGGCGAGGATCAACGCGAAGACCGTATCCGCGGTCGATTCGGTGAGCACGTTAGGCGTATGCGTGAGCACGATGCCGCGTTTGGTTAGGTCGTCGACATCGAATGCATCGAAGCCTACCGAGACCGTCGAAAGCGCCTTCAAACGCGTCGCGCCTTCGATCATCGCGGGCGTGATCTTCGCGCTCGCACCGATGGCGCCGTCGGCATCCTTGAGCGCCGCCACGAATGCATCGTGATCGGCCGGATCGACATGCACGACGTCCGCATGCTCGCGAAGGTACGCTTCGACATCGGATGGCAGAGACTTATAGGCTACGATTTTCTTTCGGCTCATGGAGTTTTCAGACCTTTGCAGGCTCATGGTAAGAGTGGATGACGGCCGCTACGTTCATGCTTTCCATTAAAGCATAGACAGCAGCAGCGCTCTGGAGCTCTGGACATCACGACCCCACGGCGACGCGCGGACTCACCACCGCTGGCGGCTTTACGGCCAGCGTCAACGCCACGGCCACGAGCAAGGCCGCGCTCATGAAGACGTACGACGCAGCCGGCGATCCAGTGGCCCCGTTCAGGTATCCGACGACATAGGAACCCACGAACGAACCGAGCGCGCCCATGCTGTTGATGAGCGCCATGGCACCGCCCGCGACGTTCTTCGGCAGCAGTTCAGGCACGATCGCGAAGAACGGCCCATAAGGCGCGTACATCGCCGCGCCCGCAATCACGAGCAAGACGTACGAAGCCCAGAAGTGGTTCGATCCAAGCAGATACGAACCCGCGAACGCCACCGCGCCGATCAGCAGGAACGGCCATACGAAGGCCTTTCGCGCCTGCAGTTTGTCGGAGGCCCAGGAAGCGAGCAGCATGGCGATGGTCGCGGCGAGATAAGGCACTGCGGATAGCCAGCCCGTCTCGACCATGCCGAGCGTGGAGCCGCTCTTGAGGATGGACGGCAGCCAGAGTACGAAGCCATACACGCCGATGCTCCAGCAGAAGTATTGCGCGCACAGCTTGATGACAGCGGGAGACTTGAATGCCTCGCCATAGTTCTTCACCGGCTTGATCGCCGCTTGCTCGGCGCGCAAGGTGGCATCGAGATCGCTCTTTTCCGCGTCCGTGAGCCACGTCACCTGCGCGGGTTTGTCCTTCACGATGAACCACCAGATCACCGCCCACACCACCGCAGGCAAACCTTCGGCGATAAACATGTGCCGCCAGCCGAACGAATTCACGAGATAGCCCGAGACGACCGACATCCACAGCACTGTCACCGGATTGCCGAGAATCAGAAAGGTATTCGCGCGTGAACGCTCCGACTTGGTGAACCAGTTCGCGATGAAGACGAGCATCGCGGGCATCACCGCCGCTTCGACGACACCGAGCACGAAGCGGATCGCCATCAGCGACGGTATGTTGCTCACCATGCCCGTCAGCGCGGCGCAACCGCCCCATAAAATCAGGCTCCAGAAGACGAGCTTCTTCACGCTGCGGCGTTCGGCGTAGATCGCGCCCGGAATCTGAAAGAAGAAGTAGCCGAGAAAGAACAACGCGCCGATCAGCGACGACAGTCCCTTGCTGATGCCCAGATCCTGATTAATGCCCGCCGCCGACGCAAAGCCATAGTTCGCGCGATCCAGATATGCAAGGCTATACGTGATGAAGACGATCGGCATGATCATCCACCAGCGGCGCACGGCGAGAGTCGGGGTTGAAGATGCTTGCATGGTTGTCTCCGAACACAGTTCGATTGAGTCTCTGAGGATCACGCGGCGTCGAGGGCAGCGCCCACATCCTGCGCTTCGAGCACGTCGAGCGCGGCGCGCGTGGGCAGGCCCTCGCTGTCGCCGATCACCTGAATCGCCAGCGCGCCGATGCGGTTGCCGCGCGCGATTGCATGCCGCACGTCGCGGCCTTCGAGCAGCGCGCTCACTACGCCGACCGCGAAGCCATCGCCCGCGCCGACGGTATCCACGACCTTCGCGACGGGCACCGCGGGCACGATGCCGGCATCGCCATCGACGGTGCGGAAATACGCGCCGTATGCGCCCAGTTTCACGACCACGCCTTTCGCGCCCTGATCGAGATAAAACTTCGCGATGTCCTCGGGTTTCTCGTAGCCCGTCAGCGTCAACCCTTCGCTCACACCCGGCAGCACCCAGTCGGCAAGCGCCGCGAGCGCGTTGAGCGATTGCGCCATCGCGTCGCGCGACGGCCAGAGTGTCGGGCGCAAATTCGGATCGAAGGAAATAGTCTTGCCTGCTGCACGCATTTCGCGGGCCATGTGGAAAGCCAGTTCACGCGAACTCGCGGAAATGGCTGGCGCCACGCCCGTCAGGTGCAGATGCCGCGCGTTGAGCACGTAATCAGCGGCGTAATCGTCAAGCGAAAGATGGCTTGCGGCCGAGCCCTTGCGGAAGTATTCGACTGCCGGATCGCTGCCGTCGTCGCACTTGCCCTTCAACTGGAAGCCAGTCGGATAGCGCTCGTCGATACTCACGCGGCGCGCATCGATACCTTCGGCCGCGAGCACATCGAGCACGTATTGACCGAAGGAATCTCGCCCGACACGGCTCATCCAGCCCACCTTGAAGCCGAGCCGCGACAACCCGATAGCCACGTTCAGATCCGCGCCCGCGACGCGTTTAGTGAACTGGCCGACCTTTGCCAGATTGCCCGTTTCGGCGGCGACGAACATGGTCATCGCCTCGCCGTACGTAACGATGTCGAGGGCGTTTCGTTGTGATTGCATGCGGTACCTTGTATTCAAAATGCCGCGATACGCGCGACCTGAACGGCGGCGTCATCGGCGTCGAGAAAGGGATATTCGATTCCGCGCGGCACGTCACGCGGCAATTGCGCGAGGAGCGCGGCGAAGTGCGCATCGTCTTGCGACGGGGCTATGGCGAAACGTCGCGCGCCCTCGCCTGTCACTGCCTTGCAATGGATATAGGCCACGTGCGGCGCGAGACGCACGGCGGCATCGAGCGGGTCTTGATCCGGCCAGCGCCAGTTGCCAGTGTCGAAGGTCATCGCAAGCCCGTTTTGCGCCTGCGCGGGCAAAGCCGCGAACAACGCCTCGAACGCGCCGATCGTGCCGCCCGCCTTCAACTGGCCGTTTTCGGCGACCACCCGCGCCGGTGACGACGCCACCGCGTTCAGCAACCGATCGAGCGTTGCCGCATCGGTCGCAACGCCGCGTTCCGTGCCGCCCAATTGCAGCTTCACGATGCGCGCGCCCAGCGCATGTGCCTCGCCGATGGCCTGGGCGAGCGCACTGTCATCGAGAGCGCCATCGTCGCGAAACAAGGTTGCGGGCGTCGAGTGGACGGCCCACAAACCGAGTGCGCGGATGCGCGCGCCGAGACGCGAGAGCGCGTCGAAACTGGCATCGGATTCGTCGGCGAAAAGTTCGCGGCGCACTTCGAAACCCTGGGCGCCAGCGCGCGCGGCGGCTTCGGCGCACACCGCGTGACCATCGGTGCGAACCGTGTCCAAGCCGAAGGCGCTGGCGACTACGACGACATCCGGGCGCATGCCGATTTTTGAAACATCAGATGAAATCACGCCTCTTTTCCATTGAAAACTGACAAAAACTAGTGGTTGGAACCGGTTCCATTACTGCTGTTTGAAAAGGACGCCGCGGCGCCCCAATGAAGACGAATAGTGCTCTTGGCGGTGCGCGTTGCGCCATAGTGGAATTCCCTAGCCGAGAATCGAGGCGTCCTGGCAAAGTTCGAGAAAGCGCGCGGCGACACGCGAAGGCGCGTCGGCATGAGGAAACAGGATTGAAAAGCGGCGCGTGAGCGGCGCCGGGCCGACGTGTACGCGTTGCAGCATGCCGTCCTCATGCCGGATCGACATTGCCGAGACGAAGCCGATACCCATGCCCGCCCGCACCGCTTCCTTGACGCCCTCGACGCCCGCGATTTCGAGCGCGACGCGCACGGCCACCTTGCCCTGGGCGAACGCGCGCTCGACGATCTGCCGCACGCCCGAGCCGCTTTCGCGCAGCACGAGCGGATAGCCGCCGATTTCATCCAACGTGGCGTTTTGTCTTTCAGTGAGCGGATGACCGCGCGGAACGATAGCCACGATCTCGTCGTCGCGCCAGGCAGTCACCGTAGTGCCCGACGGCAACTCGCCACTTGGCTGGCCTTCGATGAGCGCGATATCGAGCGAACCTAGCGCAGCGACGATTTCCGCCGTGTTCCCGTCGATGGTCGTCAGCGTCACGTCGGGATAGCGCTTGTGGAATGCGGCGATCAGATAAGGCAGCAGGTAGCTCGCGGGCGTCGTGCTCGCACCGATACGCAATGTGCCGCGCTCGAGCCCGCGCAACGCGTCCCGCAGCGCGTGTGCTTGCCGGAAGCTCTCGCGCACACGCTCCGCGTGGACGAGCAGCTGTTTGCCGGCTGCGGTCAGGCGAACGCCCCGGCCGTCGCGCAAATACAGCGATTCGCCGAATTCGTCCTGCAAAAGTCGAAGTTGGCCCGACACGGCAGGCTGCGACAAATGCAACGCAATAGCTGCGCGGCTGATGTTGCCGTGCTCGGCAACAGTAGCGAAGGTTATCAGCTGATCCGGGGTCATCTTGCAAAAATATCAGATCAACCGATACATTGCATCCTAAATCACGATTTTTCATATGCATATGAGGGATTTAGGATTAGCACATCGCAACGCAATCTCAAAAGGACGCCCCATGTCCGCCGTACCCGCCGCACCGTCAATCGCCGAAGCATCGTCCACGCGTGGGCAGCTCAACGGAATTCTTTTCGTCGCGCTGTTCGCGGCAGCCGTGACGCATCTGTCCGCGCTGCCGTTCATCGCTGGATTGGGCATCAGCCCGTTGATCGTCGGCATTGCCGCGGGGACGATCTACGGCAACGCGCTGCGCCACGGCATGCCCGAAAGCTGGGCGGCGGGCGTGAACTTCTCCGCGCGCAAATTGCTGCGCATCGCGGTGGCGTTCTTCGGGTTGCGCGTGAGTCTGCAAGAAATCGCGCACGTCGGGCTGTCGGGTTTCGCGGTATCTGTGCTGGTGGTCGTGAGTACGCTTGCCATCGGCACATGGTTCGGCATGAAGGTCATGAAGCTCGACCGCGATACCGCCTTGCTCACGGCCGCCGGCAGCGCCATCTGCGGCGCCGCGGCCGTGCTCGCGTTCGAATCGACCTTGCAATCGAAGCCCCACAAGAGCGCGATGGCCGTTGGCAGCGTGGTCCTGTTCGGCACGCTCTCCATGTTCCTCTATCCGCTCGCGATTCACGCAGGCTGGTTGCATCTCGACACGCTCGGCACGGGCCTTTTCTTCGGCGGCACGATTCACGAAGTCGCGCAGGTCGTTGGCGCGGCAAGCAACGTGAGCCCGGAAGCGGCGCATATCGCGACAATCGTGAAGATGACGCGCGTCATGTTGCTCGTGCCGGTCCTGCTCGTGGTCGGCTTCTGGATCAATCGCAAGCGTCATGATCAAAGCGCACAAAGCGGCACGGGCAAGCTCGCGGTGCCCTGGTTCGCCTTCGGCTTCCTCGCGCTCGTGGTGGTGAATTCGCTGCACGTGTTGCCCGCCAGCGCGACCAGCACGCTCAACACGCTCGATACCTTTGCGCTCACCATGGCGATGACCGCACTCGGCATGGAAACGCGCATCGCGCAGATTCGCGAAGCGGGTCCGCGTGCGATTGCAACCGGCGCGATTCTGTATGCATGGTTGATCGGCGGTGGACTTGCGATCACGTATGGTGTGGAGCGTCTTTTCGGCTGATCGTATCGATGCTGGACACAAAAAAGCCGTCGACTGAACCGACGGCTTTTTTGCATTCGAAGCCCGCTTTCGCGGCTTACGCGTGCTTCAACGCTTGTTCGAAATCGGCGATGAGATCGTCGATATCCTCGATACCCAGCGACAAGCGCAGCATGCCGTCCGAAATGCCCATTGCGCGGCGTACGTCCGGACCGGCTTCGTGGAAGATGGTCGGTGCAACGGGGATGATGAGCGTGCGTGTATCGCCGAGACCGGTCGCCTTGATCGGGATCTGCAGCGCGTTGACGAAGTCGATCATGCGTTCGGGATTGCGCAACTCGAATGACAAGAGCCACGAGCCGTTTTTGAACAGACTCTTCGCGACTTCATATTGCGGATGACTCGGCAAACCCGGATAAAGCACGCGACCCACCGCTTCGTGTTTCTCCAGGAACTGCGCCAGTGCGAGCGCGTTATCGCTGCTCTTGCCGACTCGCAACGCCAACGTCTCCGCGCCCAGCGCAATCTGATGCGCCTGCTCGGACGACAACGCCGCGCCCATGTCGCGCAGACCCTTCTTGCGAATCTGCAGAAGCCCTTGCTCCTTCGCGGGCGAGCGCCGGTAGTCATCGGCGATATTCGGGTACGTGCTCCAGTCGAAGACGCCCGTGTCCGTGACCGCACCGCCGAGCGCCGCGCCGTGTCCCGCAATCGTCTTTGTCAGCGAGTTGACGACGAGGCTCGCGCCGACATCCTTCGGCCTGAAAAGCGCCGCGGACGTGATGGTGTTATCGACGACATAAGCGAGGCCGCGTTCGCGACACAGTTCGCCGATACCCTTCAGATCCGGGATCTGCGTGCCCGGATTCGCGATGGTCTCGACGAACACCATGCGCGTGTTGGCCTTGAGCGCGTTGGCGACGTTAGCGACATCGCCTGCATCGACCACCGTCACTTCGATGCCGAGCGTGCGCAGCGTGCCGAACACGCTATTGGTATTGCCGAAGACGAACTGGCTCGACACGAGATGATCGCCCGCGCGCAGAAGCGTGAGAAACACCGCGCAGATCGCGCCCATGCCGGTGCTGAAGCAGATGGAACCCGCGCCGCCTTCGAGCTTCGTGATCTTGCGCTCGAGCGCCGCAGTGGTCGGCGTGCCCTGACGAGCATAGTTGAACCCGCCCTTCTTCGTGCCTTGAAACACGCCGATGAGATCTTCCACGCGTTCGAAGCCATACTGAACCGACGTATGGATGGGTTGACGCACGCCGCCATGCTCGACGCCCGCGTCACGATCGCCGTGTACGATGCCAGTGGTGAAGCCTTGCTTGTCCATCTTCTCTCCGCTTCGAAGTCGTTCGCTCTCTGACGGGCATCGCGAATCGGCCCTCGAGCAAAGGATTCATTTTACATCGCGGCCCGCGCCGCCACGGCCCCAAGCGGGTACGCGTGTTGCTCGCCTGAACACTCGTTCGCGTGCTCGACCCGCGGCAAGCAGCACGCGATTAACTTGCCAACCCAAGCATCCGCCGCGCATGGCGACAAAAGCACGGCACGTTTGACAAGGAGCCCACGCATGGCTTACGAACTCTATTACTGGGACGGATTGCAAGGCCGGGGCGAATATGTGCGCCTCGCGCTCGAAGACGCGGGCGCCGAATACATCGATGTCGCGCGTTCGAAGAAAGGCATGGACGCGATGATGAAGCTCCTCGGCAGCAAGACCGAGCCGCACATTCCGTTCGCGCCGCCGTTTCTGAAGGACGGCGATCTGATCGTGCCGCATGTCGCGAATATCCTGCTGTATCTCGGCCCGAAGCTGAAGCTCGCGCCGAAGGACGAAGGCCTGCGCTACGTAGCGCATGGCTTGCAGTTGACCATCGCGGATATCGTCGCGGAAGTGCATGACACGCATCATCCGCTCGCGACCGATCTCTATTACGAAGACCAGAAAGAAGCCGCGAAAACGCGCTCGAAAAATTTCCTGGACCAGCGCGTGCCCAAATTCATGGGTTATTTCGAGCGCGTGCTGAAGCAGAATCCGCACGGCGACACGCAAATGGTCGGCGACACGACGACCTACGTCGATCTCTCCGTCTTTCAGCTCGTCGATGGCCTGCACTACGCCTTCCCGCGCGCGATGAAGACCTTCGGCAAGCACTATCCGCGTGTCGCGGCGCTGCATGACGCCGTGCTGCAACGGCCCAATATCGCCGCTTATGTCGATTCGGAACGGCGCATCCCGTTCAACGAATCCGGCATTTTCAGGCACTATCCCGAACTCGATCAGGACGCGAAGTAAGACGTGTCACTGAGTTCACTGATCGCCTCAACGAAACAAGGAGCCAGCATGATCGAAACGATTCCCTCCTTCGGCCTCGGTACATTCCGTGTCGATGCCGCGAAGACCACCGAAGCCGTCAGAAGCGCATTGCAGATCGGCTTTCGTCATATCGACACCGCGCAGTTCTACAACAACGAAGCCGCCGTCGGCGCGGGCGTGCGCGAGTCAGGCATTCCGCGCGAAGACGTCTGGGTGACGACGAAAGTCTGGTGGGACCGGCTGCAGCAAGACAAGCTGATCGCGAGTCTCAAGGACAGTCACGAAAAGCTCGATATCGGCACGATCGATCTCGCGCTCGTGCATTGGCCGTCGCCCGAGGGCGCGGTGCCTATCGCCGAAACGCTTGGCGCGTTTCAGGAAGCGCAGAAGCTCGGCCTCATCCGTCATTACGGCGTGTCGAACTTCACCGCGCCGCTGCTCGAACAAGCGCTCGAGGCGCCGGGCGGCAAGGAGATCGTGACGAACCAGATCGAAGTGAGCCCGTTCCTCGCGAACCGCGCGTTGGTCGAAGCCACTCAACGGCTCGGCGTGAAAGTGACCGCGTATATGCCGCTCGGCGAAGGCCGCGCGCATAACGACATGACCATCAAGGCCATCGCGAAGAAGCACGGCGCGACGCCCGCGCAAGTGACCTTCGCATGGCTTCTGGCGCACGATATCGTGGTGCTGTCGGCATCGACGAATCCGGAGCATCAACAGATCAACTGGGATGCGCAAAAGCTCCAGCTCGACGCCGACGATATCGCGAAGATCGACAAGCTCGACGAAGGCAAGCGCAACGCGAATCCTTCGTTCGCGCCGAAGTGGTGAGCGCGTAGACCGAAGCGCTGGATGCATCACTTGAAAAGCCTGGCTGTCTTCGATAGCCGGGCTTTTTTTCGCGCGCTCGAAAGTGGACGGATGATGCGCAATGCTATCCTTGCGTCGGCCTTATTCCATTTGCTTCTAAGCTTTCCACGATAATCCGTGCTTTCGTTCCTGCTTCGGCTGCGCACGCGCGCTCAACAACTCTTCCGTTTGTCGGATGCGCACACCATGCTCATCTGGGCAGTCGTCGTCGGCGTTGCGGGCGCGTTCGCGACATCGGCGTTTCGTGAAGGCATCGATTCGCTGCAACGGGCGTTCGGCGGCGAACCCGGCAACTTCGTCAAGATGGCCGAAAGCCTGCCGTGGCCGCTGCGTATCGTGTTGCCAGCGGCGGGCGGGCTCATCGCGGGCTTCTGTTTGATCGTTGCACGGGTTCGTCAAGACAAGCACGCGAACACGGATTACATGGAAGCGGTGACCATCGGCGATGGCGTCGTGCCCGTGTGGCAAAGCATCTGGCGCAGCCTGTCGTCGCTTTTCACGATCACGAGCGGCGGCTCCATCGGCCGCGAAGGGTCGATGGTGCAGCTCGCCGCGCTCGCTTCATCGCTTATCGGACGCTGGGTCCACTTCGATCCGCCGCGCCTGCGACTGCTCGTGGCGTGCGGCGCGGCGGCAGGGATCACCTCCGCATACAACGCGCCGATCGCGGGCGCGTTCTTCGTCACCGAAATCGTGCTGGGCTCCATGGTCATGGAGAGCTTCGGGCCGATCGTCGTGTCGTCGGTCGTCGCCAACATCACGATGCGCGAGTTCGCCGGGTATCGGCCGCCTTACCAAATGCCGGTGTTTCCGCCCATCGCGGGCCTCGAAGTGCTGCTCTTCGTCGTGCTCGGTTTGCTGTGCGGCGCGCTCGCGCCACACTTCCTGCGGCTGCTCGCAGAGTCGCGCAAGCGCTTTGCGAAGTTGCCGTTGCCCTTGCCGATTCGTCTCGCGCTCGGCGGACTGATCGTCGGCGTCATTTCGATCTGGTGGCCCGAAGTCTGGGGCAACGGTTATGAAGTGGTGAACTCGCTTCTGCATCAGCCGTGGACGTGGTCCGCGCTCTTGCTGGTGCTCGTCTTCAAGCTCCTCGCCACCGCCGCGACGGCGGGCTCGGGCGCGGTAGGCGGTATCTTCACGCCCACGCTTTTCGTCGGCGCCGTGCTCGGCTGTCTCTTCGGTCTCGGCGTTCACGCCATCTGGCCGCATTCGACTTCACAGCCATTCGCCTACGCCATGGTCGGCATGGGCGCGTTTCTCGCCGCGGCCACGCACGCGCCGCTCATGGCGATCCTCATGATCTTCGAGATGACGCTGTCGTACTCGGTGGTGTTGCCGCTCATGCTTTCGTGCGTGGTGGCATATTTCATTGCCCGAACCTCCGAGCAGACGTCGATGTACGAAGTCACCCTGCGTCGCACGCGCGAAGAGAAGGAGCGTCTGCGCCTCGCGGCCACGCAGATGCGCGAACTCGTCAAGCCGCCCGATACCGTCGTCCCGCTCGATGCGAACGTGAACGACATGACGCGCGTGTTCCTCGAATATTCCGTGAAGTATCTGTATGTCGTGGATGACGCGGGGCGCTTTCGCGGTGTGGTCGCACTCAAGGACATCACGTCCGATCTTCTCGACAAGCAAGACACATCCGCGCGTACCGCCGCCGATTACCTCCAGCCGCAATTCGACGTGCTCACACCCGACATGTCGCTCGGCGAAGCACTGCAGCACTTCCTCGCGTTTCAGGGCGAGCGGCTTCCTGTCATCGAAAAAAAGAGCGAACCGCTGCTGCTCGGTGTCGTGTACAAAACCTCTCTTCTCGACGCATACTTCCGTCTGAATCCGACGCAGCGCTGAAAGTGCGCGGCTGTGCAATTTCGCGGCGCATGCCCATCCGCAACGCTGGGTGGAAGCGGATTATTCATAAGTTAGAAATCACGCGAAGTGTTTGCGCGCGAGCACCGCTCGTTGCGCCCGTGCGAGGTCTGCTTCATTGGCATCTACGCATGAACGGTGCGCGAGGGACGTATCGGCATAGGCTTTGCTTGATGCTTCTCGCTGCCTACGTGAGGAGGGGTTGCCCGATGAAGACCTCAACGTTGTTGACGATGGCATTGGTTTCGGCGTCGTGTTACGCCGCGCCTCTGCACACGAGTTCGACTGACGATTCGGCCGTAGTGGCCGCAACGCGCGCTGCCTTGCGTGTGAACGCCGGGCCGGTCGCGCCGCCCGCGCCCGAAATCGCGGCAGACAGTCTCGACCACGCGCACTGGCGTCATGTGCCGCTGCCGAAATCGCGTACGCCGAGTCACGGCATGGCAAGCCAGACCATTCAGGTACAGACCTGAAGCGCTCACTTCTTCATCTATAGGAATTCCATGTCGGATACACCCGGAACTCAGAGCCTGAACGACGAACCCATCGACGATGAAATCGCCGAAGTCCTGCGTTATGCCACGTTCCCAGCCAACAAGGACGCACTAGTGAATGCCGCGCGCGAAGCCGGTGTCAGCAACGATGTGATTGCTGTCTTCGATGGTCTGCCCGAGCAAGACTATAAGAATGCGAATTCCGTCGAGCAGTTGCTCGGAAGCAATGGCGGTCCGGGAATCTCGGTCTAGGAAGGGCGTCTCGAAGAGCCGAAGTTGTCCCCAGCAATTGGGGACCACCCTGTTGAAAACCCGCTGTGAACTCGTCTAAGCATTTGAAGCGCAACGAAAAACACCCTGCGCTTCAAGTCGCGCCAACCTGCCCGCGCCCTCTGCATAACTTATCCCCCGCAAACGGGGAAATGCCTGTGGAAAAGCGCTTGGCGACTCAGCTATTTTCTTGATTCTGTTCGCAAAACGCCGTGCGTCGCGGATCAGGTCATGCTCTACGTTGCAAACGAATAGCTCGATCCTTTGCCCGACTTGTCCACAGATTCTGTGGACAAGCCTGTGCAGTACGTTGCTCTTAGCTTCCGCGATACTGCGCCGCACTGGCCGGCGCGGCCGGCACGGCCTTCTTCGCCGGCGGCTTGGAAGCCGAGCCCGCGGCCGCACCCGACGACATATAAGCCGGCGCCGCCTTGGTCGTCTGCTTCTGTCCGGCAGGCGGCGCTGTTGGCGCATTGCGCATGTCGGCCAGCATCTGCGCGCACGGCAACGGCTTGTTGTTGCTCGGCTGGATCAGCGGGATCAACGCGGCAAACGGGTTGATGAGTCCAAGACCGACCATCGCACCGCCGCGCACCGCCAACGCGCCGACATTCACGCCAACCTTCGGGTCCTTGAACGTGCCCTTCACATACAGCGGCGAACGCAACGAAAAGATGCGGAAGCCCTTCGTATGCGGATGAATCCCCAGATCCATCTGTTCGCTCTTCAGATTGATGTTGCCATCGACGTTGATGACCGCGTCGTCGGTATCGAGTGCGAAGACGCGCGAGTCGAGCACGCCATCCGTGACGACGAAATCGGTCGCGGCGCAGTTGATGTTCACATCGCGCTTGCCGAAGAGCTTCTCGTAGACGACGTTCGCCACGTTCAGGCCCGCCGCTTCCATGTACAGCCGGCTCACGGTGCCCTGCGTCACGAGCGCCTTGATCTCGCCGTTAGACGTTGCGGCAAGCGCGGCGGGCGAATTGCCGGTGGCGGACAAAGCCGCGTCGCCGTTCACTTCACCGAGCGCGGATTGCATGGTCTTCACGGTTGGGAACAGCTGCTTGAGCTTCAGATGCCGCGCCTCCGCCGACACGCGTCCCTTAAGAGGCGCCGCACTGCCATCCAGATGAATGTTCGACGAGAACGCGCCGCCCGCCACGCCGAACTTGAGCGGTTCGAATGACAGCACGCCATCCTTCATCACGACGTGCGTATAGAGATCCGTGATCGGCAGGTCGGGGTCCTTGATGATGCGCTGACCGGTGAACTTCACGTCGGCATCGATGGCCTTCCAGCGATCAGTTTTGAACTCCTCGGTCGGCAACGCCTTCGCCGACGGCTGCTTTTCCGTCTCGCCGCGCTTGGCTTTGCTCGCGTTCGAATCCGCACCGATGATCGGCGCGAGGTCCGCGAAACGCAGCAGATGCGACACGAGTTCGCCCTGAAGCAGCGGTCGCGGCTTCCTGCCCGCGTAGACGAGCGAGCCGTTGATGTCGCTGCCACCCACGCGGCCCGTGAAGTTCTCGTAGTGGAACACGTTGCCGTCTTCCTTGAACTGACCGGTGAGGCGCCCTTCCGTGGCAAAAGGCGGCGTTTCCGGCAATGTCACGCCCGTGAACGGATACAGATGCGCCATGCTGACCGCCTGAATCCACAGCCGCAGATCGAGCGCCGCGAGATGCGCGGGATCGGTCACGGTGCCGACGAACGCGATATGCGTGTCCCCCAGGCGCACATCGGCCTGAACGGGGAACGGGCGCGCCGCGTCCTGCACCGCGAGCACGCCGCCGAGTTTGCCGTCGCCGGAAACCTTGCCGCCGTTGTAGGTGCCCTTGACCGTCCAGCCGAAGGCATACGGCGGAATCGGCGGCTTCACGCCTTCTTTCGTCGTGATGCTCTGATTGGCCGACGTACTCGCCGGATTCGGCGCCGACGCATTCGCCGCCGCAGCCGCGGATGCAGCCGAAGCGGCGGACGCCTCCGAGGCCGCCGCTGCATCCGTCTGCTTTTCCAGTTTGGCCGCGCCGCTTTTGCCGACCATCTCCGCCGACGATTTGCTCGACGCCTCCTGTTGCTGCTTCATCACTTCGCCGATCGGCACGGCCTGGCCGAGCGTATCGATATCGACCTGCATCTCGGCCTTGGTCACTTCGTCGTGCACGCCGACCGTGCCTTTTGCAAGCGAGATATCGCCGAGCTTGAGATTCCACGTCGAAGGTTCGGTGGACTGCTTGAACTTGAACGTCCAGTTGTTGCGGTTGTCCTTGAGCCGCTCGACATCGATGGAAGGATTCACCAGATTGATCGCGGGAATGACGATGTCGTGCGCGAGCAGCGGCAGCACGGCCACCTGAAAGTCGATTTCGTCGAGCGTGGCGAAATACTGGTTGCGCGCCCAGTCCGGATTCGCGATGGTGATCTTTTCAGCCGAGAAGCGCGGCCACGGCACCCAGCGTTTCCAGCCCGTTTCGTTAGGCGGACGGCGCCAGCCCACCTTCAGGTCGCCGGTAATATGAAACTGCCGCCCAATAGCTTGCGAGACTTTGTCATCGACCCACGGCCTCAGGCGATTCCAGTCGAACGTCAGGAAAATAACCACGATCACCGCTATCAGTACCGCCAGAACGGCAAAAAACCATGCGACGATCTTTCCGATTTTTCTGCTCGTGCGGGCCTGCGCCATGACCTCTCCATCCATTTTTTCTGATTGTGTGTGGCGCAGCACAGAGTGTGCCCGCGTGACGGTCGACGTGTGTCATGCGCGTCGCATGTCATGGGCAACGCCCGGCCTTTTCCGTAAGATGACGGCTCGATAAACGCCCCACGAGGCCCGATGCCTTCTTCTTCACTCGTCGCAACCGTTGGCGTCGCACGGCGCGATACCGCGCGCGGCACCGTCCTTTTGCATCCCACGGATTTCGTGCTGAGCGAAGGCGAGCGCGCCGCGATCACGGGACCGTCGGGATCGGGCAAGAGCGTCTTCTTGCGTACCCTCGCGCTGCTCGATGCCTGCGACGAGGGTTACGTGACGTGGCGCGGCGAGCGTATCGCGCGCGCGGGCATTCCGGCTTATCGACGACGCGTGGCCTACATCGCTCAACGGCCCGCGATGCTGGACGGAAGTGTCGAGGACAACCTGCATTATCCGTACACACTCAAGGCTTATCGCGATGCCCGTTTCGATCGCGCGATGGCCACGCAACTCGCGGAAGCGGCGGGACGCGGCGCGGACTTTCTCGACAAGGCCGCAAGCGAGTTGTCCGGCGGTGAGGCGCAGATCGCCGCGCTCGTGCGTGTACTGCAACTCGCGCCCGACGTGCTGCTGCTCGACGAGCCCACGGCATCGCTCGATCCGGCTTCGGCGCGCTCGATCGAAGCGCTGGTCAGCGCGTGGTTCGAATCGGCGGACAAAGCGGATGACAAACCGGGCAACAAGCGCGGGAGCATCTGGGTATCGCACGACCCCGAACAGGCTGCGCGCGTGGCCACGCGTCATTTGTCGATGAACGCGGGCGTCCTCACCGAAGCGAGCGCGCCATGAACGGTTATCAAAACCTCAGTCTCCTCGATATCGCGCTTGCGGCGGCGCTGATCGTGGTGAACGGCGCGTTGTCGATCGCGCTCAATCTCGGGCTCGAACGCAAGCTCGCGATCGCGGCCATACGCACCGTCGTTCAATTGCTGCTGATAGGCTATGTGCTCGGCTGGGTGTTTGCCTTCAGCCGGTGGTATGTCGTGCTGCCGCTCATGGCGTTGATGACCATCATCGCGGGACTGTCCGCTTCGAATCGCGGACGGCGCACCTACGCCGGACAACGCGCCGACAGCATCGTGTCGATCTGGGCGAGTTCGTGGCTGATCGGCGCATTCGGGCTGTTCGTCGTGATCCGCATTCATCCGTGGTACGAGCCGCAATACGCCATACCCATTCTCGGCATGATTCTCGGCAATACGCTCACAGGCGTGTCGCTCGGCATCGAACGCATGACGGAGGAACTGACCGCCGGACGCGCGGCCGTGGAGATGTCGCTCGCATTAGGCGCGACGCGCTGGGAAGCCGCGCAAGGGCCCGCGCGGCAGGCCGTGCGCGCGGGCATGATTCCGACGCTCAACCAGATGACCGTCGTGGGCCTCGTCAGTCTGCCGGGGATGATGACCGGTCAGGTGCTGGCGGGACAATCGCCATTGCAGGCGGTGCGCTATCAGATCGTCATCATGTTTCTGATCGCGGCGGCTTCGGCGCTCGGCGTGGTCGGCGCAGTCGTGCTGACGTATCGGCGGCTGTTCTCGCCGGATCACCGCTTCATGGCCGCGAAGCTCGTGGAGAGGAAGGCGAAGAAGCGCTCTGCCTGAAGCGCTTCCTTTTCGCGTCACGCTCCGCGGTATGCCCGCTCCAGTTCGTCGAGGTCGAGCTTCACCATCGTTCTCATCGAGGTCATCGTGCGATTGGCCTTGTCCGGGTCGGGGTCCTGCAGCATCTTGAGCAGCTTTCTCGGCGCGATCTGCCACGTCACGCCGAAACGGTCCGTGAGCCAGCCGCAGGCCATCGCCTGGCCGCCTTCGAGAAGCTTGTCCCAGTAGCGGTCGATCTCGGCTTGACTGTCGCATTTGACGAACAACGACATGGCGGGCGTGAACTTGAATTCTGGGCCGCCGTTGAGCGCCATGATGTCTTCGCCTTCCAACTGGAACAGAACGGCGAGAACGCTGCCCGGCGTGCCCGGACTGGCCTCGTTATGCAGCATGGTTTCAACCATGCGTGCGTCCTTGAACACGCTCAGATAGAAATCGACGGCCTCCTGCGCGTTGCCGTCGAACCATAGGCATGGCGATATCTTGTTCATGAGTCTCTCCTTGAAAGGCGCGTTATTCGCGCGGCGCGGTCATCGCCTTTTGCATGTCCTCGGGGCTCACGTCGCGTACGTGCGATGCCAACGACCACTGATGCCCGAACGGGTCGACAAGCCGGCCGTAACGGTCGCCCCAGAACATCTCGGCAACCGGCATGGTGACTTCGGCGCCGGCATCGATGGCCTGCGTGAATGTGGCATCGACATCTTCGACATAAAGGTGGATGGTCACCGGCGACCCTTTGATCGCCTTCGGGCCGAGCATGCCGAAGGTCGGGTTCTCGTCGACGAGCATCAGCACCGAATCGCCGATCTTGACCATGGCATGCATGAGCTTGCCGTCCGGTCCGGGCAGACGGCCCAGTTCGACGGCGTTGAAGGCGCGCACGTAGAAGTCGATCGCCTCCGCCGCGCCCGCGCACGTGAGGTGCGGGGTCAGCGAACGCATGCCGGGCGGAATGGGGTTGACGGCGGGTGTGGACATGGCTGGCTCCGTAGAAGTGACGAGACGCGCCGGGAATCGGCGCCGCTCTCCTACCCTACAACGTGCAAGCCAGGCGTCAATCGACATCGATCCGGACTTCGGCCGGATTTTTTTGCAGCTCAGGCGTCCGGCGTTTCGGCCAGCGTCTGAATGAGCCCTTCGAGCCGCGAAAAGTTGACGGGCTTCGTCAGATGATCCCGAAAACCTGCTTCCCGGCAACGTCGAATGTCTTCGTCCATGCCGTAGCCCGTGATGGCCACGGCGGGCTTGTCGGGCTGTAGCTCGCGCCACGCGCGCGCGATGTCGAGACCCGTGCCATCCGGCAAGCCGATGTCGCTCACGAGAAGATCGAACGACGCCTCTTTCGCGCGTTCGAGCGCAACTGCCACCGTGCTGGCGACAGTAACGACGTGACCGAGCATCTCCAGCACTTCCGCCATCGCCGATGAAGTCTGCTCGTTGTCCTCGACGAGCAATACGCGCAGCGAACGGCCGTGTTCGTGCCGCTTTGCCTCGACGAGCGGCTCGGCCTCGTGCTGCGGCTCCATTTTCGCGAGCGGCAACGTGAGCGTGAAACGCGCGCCCGCATCGCGGCCTTCGCTGTAGGCCGAGAGCGTGCCGCCATGCTTCTGCGCGAGCGTGCTGGCGATAGCCAGGCCCAAGCCCAGCCCGCCGAAGGAACGCGTGATGGAATCGTCGGCCTGTTCGAACGCGGAAAAAATGCGCGGCAATGCTTCGGCGCTGATGCCGATGCCGCTATCCGTCACCGATACCGCGATGGTCGCGCGATCCGGATTCCACGTCCGTACTTCGAGCCGCCCGCCCGCCGGGGTGAACTTCACCGCGTTCTTCATCAGGTTCCAGACGATCTGCTGAAGGCGCGCGGCATCGCCGAAAACGACGAACTGGTGCGCGTCGAAGCGCGTGTCGAGCGTGAGATTCTTCGCGCGCATGTCGGCTTCCGACATGTCGAGTGCGCTCGTGAGCAAGGTATCGAGCGCGACGCTCGCGAAATTCAGACTCAGCTTGCCGCGCGCGATGCTCGTCAGATCGAGCAGATCGTCGATCAGACGCGCCTCCAGTTCCACATTGCGGCGAATCAGTTCGAGCGTGGGATGCGCCTCGTGCGACAGCGAATGCTTCATTTCGAGCAGACGCACGGCAGCGAGAATCGGCGTGAGCGGCGTGCGCAATTCATGCGACAGCACCGCCAGGAAATGGTCCTTCGCGCGATTCGCGGATTCCGCCTGATCCTTGGCGAGCCGCAAGGCATCGGCGGCCATGTGAGCGTCGGTGGCGTCGCGCACGATCTTCGAGAAGCCGATCAGTTCGTCGTTTTCCGTGCGGATGGCCGTGGTCACGCCCGAGGCGAAGAACGAGTGGCCGTCCTTGCGCCACAGCCAGCGGTCGTCGCTGGCGCTGCCCTCGCGCCGCGCGATGTCGAGTTCGTCCTCGAATACGCCGGTTTCGCGGTCTTCCTGGTTATAGAAGATGCTCGCGCTCTGGCCGAGCACGTCTTGCGCCGGAAAGCCGAGAATGCGCTCCGACGCCGCGTTCCACGTGCGAATGCGCCCTTCCGGGTCGAGCGTGATGACGGCGTAGTCCTTCAGCGCGTCGATCAGCATGCGAAAGTGCGTCTCCGTCTCGCGCAGCGCGCGCTCCACCGCAATGCGTTGCGCACGCTCGTCGCTCTCGCGCATGGCGCGGCGCACCACCGCGGGCAGCCGTTGCAGACGCTGCTTCAGCACATAGTCGGTCGCGCCGCGCTTGAGCATGTCGACGGCGTGTTCTTCGCCAAGCAGCCCGGACACGAAGATGAACGGGGTATCCGGCGCGCGCTCGCTTGCGATGCTCAGCGCCTCGATGCCGGAGAACGTGGGCATGACGAAGTCCGCGAGGATCACGTCGAAGCGCTTGGCGGCGAGCTCCGCGATGAAGTTCGCCGAGTCGTAGACGATGGACGCATCCACCGCGTAATCGGCGCGCTCGAGCTGAGCGATGGTCAGCTCCGCATCGAGTGCGTTGTCTTCCACGAGAAGCAGATGCAGGGGCTGCATGGTCTAGGCGGCCTCGCGAGAAAACGCGCGGCGGCGCACGATGCGGTCGATATTGGCAGTCACGAAGTTCACGAGGTTCACGTCGGTCATTGCGCGGACGGCGGTCGGCGAAAGCGCGTGGAACCCGGCGGCGGCTCGTTGAGCACGGCCCAGAACACGCCGAGATCGCTGATCGCCTCGACGAATTCCGCGAACTCCACGGGCTTGACTACATAAGCATTGACGCCGAGTTCATAGCTGCGCACGAGGTCCTGCTCTTCGCGCGAGGACGTGAGCATGACGACCGGCACGCTTTTCAGAACCGGGGTCGAGCGGATCGTGTCGAGCACTTCGAGCCCGTCGATCTTCGGCAGTTTCAAGTCGAGCAAAATGACGGCGGGATTGCCCGGCGTGCGCTCCTTCCAGTCGCCTTCGCAAGTGAGATAGTCGATAGCTTCCTGACCGTCGCGCGCGATGATCACTTCGTTCGCAAGCTGGCTTTTGTCCAGCGCCACGAGCGTGAGTTCGAGGTCGTTCGGATTGTCTTCGACAAGCAAAATCGGTTTAAGCATGGTCTGGTATTGACGCTGATATTCAGGTTCCCGACGGCGCGCCGGAACCCAGGCGGACGCCTTCGCGGCCCGTGACATGTCGAAACACGACCGGCAGGGAGAAATAGAATACCGCGCCTTCTCCGAGCCGCCCTTCCGCCCATGTGCGTCCCTCGTGCCGTTCGATGATCCGCCGCACGTTGGCGAGGCCGATACCGGTGCCCTCGAACTCCTCCGCGCGGTGCAGCCGCTGGAACACGCCGAACAGCTTGGCTCCATATTTCATGTCGAAGCCGACGCCATTGTCCCGTACGCCGACGATGTACTCGTCGCCGCTTTTCTGGGCGAATATCTCGATTTTCGCCGATTCTCGCGTTCTCGTATATTTCACCGCGTTCGAAATGAGGTTGCGCAGCGCCAGTTGCAGGAAGGCGGCGTCGCCCGTGATGCGCGGCAGATCGCCGATAACCCACTCGATCCGGCGCTCGGAGGCATCCATTTCGAACTCCCGCACGATCACGCCGACGAGCTGGTTCAGGTCGACCGGAGCGGGTCTGAGCGCCGCGCGGCCCATCTGCGAGAAGGTCAGAAGATCGTCGACGAGCGTGCCCGCGAAGCGCGCCGAATCCAGCATGTTGTTCAAAAACCGCCGGCTCTTTTCCGACATGCGCTCGCCTTCCAGTTCGCGCAGCAGGTCGCCGTAACCCGCGATATGGCGCAGCGGCGCGCGCAAGTCGTGCGATACCGAATACGAAAACGCTTCGAGTTCCTTGTTCGCGCGTGCGAGTTCGGTCGCGAGTTCCGCGCGTTCCTCGGCACGGCGCAGCACGATATTCAGAAGCGCGCCGCGCAATTCGTTGGCGATTTCGATCTCGCCCTGACGCCACATGGCGGAATGCCCGCGCACCGTTTCGAGCCAGGGACTGAAGCTCGTGCGCGGGGCGCTGGCGCCTTCCGCGTCGCGAATCTTGACCGGCTCGCCCGCCCACTTGATGGTCTGCATCACCTCGGGGCGAAACCACAGCAAATAATTGCGAAAAATCTGCGATACCGGCACGGCGAGCACGCCGCACGCCTTGTCCTCGTGCGCCTTAGCGGGCGGCCATTCGCGCGCGAGCGAGTCGCTTGCCCACACGCCCGTGGTGTTTTCCGCGAGCCAGTGCGTGAGCGCGCGCACCGTGTCTTCATCGGGCGTCGCGCCCATGAGCGTGACGTTTTCATCGAAGACGATAGCCGCGCCCGCCGAACGCGCGAAGCCCAGCACGTCGTTCGGCGCCGCCTGCAAGCCGGCCACGAAATTGGTGTGCTCGCCCATCGCGCTGACGAGACGGCCCATCGTGCGACGCAGCCCGGCGAGATATTCGCCCTCGGCGCGCTCTTCCTTTGCCTCGATCTGCAGCGACAGCATGTGCCCCAGATGTTCGACCGCCAGCCGTGTATTGAACGACACGATGCGCGGATCGTGATCGTGACAGGAAATGAGGCCCCACAAGCGCCCGCGCACGACGATCGACACCGACATCGACGCATGCGTGTTCATGTTGCGCATGTATTCCAGATGCACGGGCGAGAAGCTGCGCAGCGTGGCGTAAGTGAGGTCAGTCGGGCGGCCGGTCAGCGGATTGAGCGCCGGCACGAGGCGCGCGGGGCGATAGTTCACATCGGCGACGAGGCGAATCCGGTGCCGCATATACAGGGCGCGCGCCTGACGCGGAATGTCGGAAGCCGGAAAGAACTGATGCAGAAAGGACGCGTAGCTTTCGTCGCGATTTTCCGCGAGAACATGACTGCGGCCTTCCTCGTCGAAGCTGTAAAGCATGACGCGACCGAAGCCGGTGATCGCGCGGACTTCTTGCACGGCGAGTTCCGCGAGTTCCTGCACGGTGCCGGCATCCTGCAAACCGCGCGCGAACGTGCGCACGAGCGGATACATGGACGCGAAAGCGGCGTCGCCGATTGCGGCCGTTTCCATCTCGACGATGAGCGCGCCTTCATGGCGATGCACCGTCACATCCAGGCGCACGGAGGCATGGTCCGCTTTGGCGGCATCCACCGGGCCGACGTAAAGCGGCGCGTCGTCGATCTCCGCCGTCGCGGCGGCTTTCGCGATGCGCTTGGCGCCCACATCGCCCAGCACTGTTTCGAGCGATTCGCCAGGCAGCGTCTCGATGTCGCGGCCCGTGAGCGCAGCCAGATTCTCGCTTGCCTGCAGAATGCGCAGAGCGTCGTCCAGCACGAGCAGATAGCCATGCGGCTGGATGCCACCGGGTGCATGGATGGGCTCGGCGTCGCAGTCCTTGCTCGCAACGCCGGAGTCGAGCGTCAGGCGGCGCGCGACGGCATCCGGCGGACCTTGCGAGTCGCCGTGAAAGGACGCAGAACCGGCTGGTCCGCTTGCCGCCTCGCTCATGTGGCCACTCCGCTCACGGCCTGCAGGTCTTGGACCTCCGCGGATTCCGGGCACAGCCACGCCTGCATGCTCTCGAAGGTCGCGATGGCGGCATGCACGGCTTCGTCGTATTGCGCCTCGGGCACCGTCGCCGCGGCGGTCGTGCGGAAGGCGTTCCACATGCTGCCGGTGTGCGAACCGTAACCTTCGAAATAGGCGTTGCCGAAACCGGGTTCGAGATCGAGCAGCTTGGCAACATGCGGCGCGATGAAACGCCCGCCCAGGGTCGAACCTTCCATCACGTACATGGAGCCGATCGCGCTCGCGACGCTCTTGATTTGCGGCAGATCGTAAAGCGCGTGAGCGCGCGGGACCGAACCCACGGGCACGCGCTCGCCCGTGAGCACGGCGAGATCGGCGGCGATGAGCGGCGCCTTGCGGCGCTCATCGAAAAATACTTGCAGCGACTCGGGCATCTGCGCTCCCGCGACGTCTTCCCACGGCGCGATATAGCCGTAGAAGCGTTCGAGCAGCGCAATGTATTCAGCGCGTTGCAGGCTGTCCTGCATGAGGTCGAGCGCGTTCTCGAGCCGCGTATGGCATACGGCGGTTTCCTTCTTGAGCCGGGACAATAGATCTTGGGGCATGTTCCGTCGGGTTGGCTGAGGACGCTATGGATGTTCAAGCAAGCAAACGAGGCTTGCATCGGAAGCGCTTACCGGATGAAACGCGCGGCACTGAATGATCCGGTAGAAAACGCATGATCGACGTGTTCTGCTTTCGAAACAAAAATCATTTTACGCAACCGTCTCACGCAATGTCAGTGCAAGACTCGTGGTTTCACCATCTGGTTCAATTCGCGCCTCGGCCGCCGCTGCCGCCGCCGCTATTCTCGTTCGCGTGATCGTCGCGCTGCGTGGCTTCCTGATACGCGCCGCCGCCGCGCCGGTCGGTATCGACGAGACCGCGCTTTACATCGTCATGCGCCTGCTTGCCGACTTCGCGCGGCTCGTGCTCATCCTGCGAGTCGACACTTTGATCCGCCTCGTGCGGCAGCGCCGCGTTCGATGAATCGTCGTCCACTTGCGTCTGTTCGTCCTTGCTCGACATTTCGCGGCCGCGTTCGGGCGCGCTTTCGGGTGCTGTCTTGACTGGCTTCATGGTCCCTCTCCTTGATGCGTTCACTTGGTCTTGCTTTTAGCGTCGATGCCAAGCTGTTTTTTCATTGCCGCTGTAAGACGCTGGCGGCCCTTCGCGTAGTCGGCCCACGGGTCGGCGCGCAATGAATTCATGCGCTCGGCCACGTTGCCGATGTTCCATTGATCGCCGCTCGTGACCTCGTCGATTTCGTCCCAGGCAATAGGCATCGAAGCGCCCAGTCCCGGCCGCGAGCGCAACGAGAACGCCGCCACCGTGCTCGATCCGCGGTTGTTGCGCAGATAGTCGATGAATATCTTGTCCTTGCGATTCTGCATGCCCATCTTCGCGGAAAAGAACTTGGGCAAGGTACTCGCCATATGCTGCGCGACGGCTTGCGAGAAGCCCTTCATTTCGTCCCATCCCGACTGTTTGGCGAGCGGCACGACCACATGAAAGCCCTTGCCGCCGCTCGTCTTGCAAAACGAAGTCAGTCCGAGTTCGGCCAGCAGTTCCTTCGTGAGCTTCGCGGCTTCGACCATGCGCTTCCAGCCGACGCCTTCGCCGGGGTCGAGGTCGAACACCATGCGATCCGGTTTCTCGATGTTCGACGCCAGCGCGTTCCACGTATGCAGTTCGATCGTCCCCATCTGCGCCGTGCCGACGAGCGCTTGCGCCGATTCGATGGTGAGCAGCGGCGGATGTCCCGGATCGATATCCGCATGCTGCGTGATGTGCGGAATCGCGAGCCTTGCGCTGTGCTTTTGAAAGAACAATTCGCCGCCGATATCTTCCGGGGCGCGCACGAGGGACACGGGCCGGTCGTGCAGATGCGGCAGCATCCATTGAGCGACGGACGCGTAATACTCGACGACATCGATTTTCCGAAGCCCCGTGGACTTGTCGATGACGCGATCCGGATGGCTGATCTTGACGCCTTCGACCTCGGCGGCCGATTTGCTTTTGGCCGCGGTTTTCGTGGGCGCTTTCTTCGCGGCGGTTTTCCTGGCAGCCGTCTTCTTCGGCGCGCCCTCGTCTTCCACCTTTTGCGCCGATACCGCTTCTTCCTTGACGATCTGCCTGGCCGGCTTGTCGTCGCGCAGACTGACGAACGATGCTTGTCGCACAATGCGCTCCTTGGTCCATTCCGCGAAATTGCATTCCGCCACGAGTTCGGGCTTGACCCAATGCACCGGCGTGCGGCTGCGCTCCTGCGGCTCGCTCGCAAACGGCATGCTTTTGGTTTCGCGCTTGTCTAGTTCCTTCTTTACGGCGGTGAGCGTGGCGTGATCGAAGCCGCTGCCGACGCGACCCGCGTATTGCAGCTTGCCCTTGGCGTCGTACACGCCGAGCAGCAACGCGCCGAACTCGCCGCGCGTGCCCGCCGGTTCCGAATAGCCGCCGATCACGAACTCCTGCCGGCGCCGGCACTTGAGCTTGATCCACGACGCGCTGCGCCCGGAGACATAAGTCGAGTCGATCCGCTTGCCGATGATCCCTTCCAGCGCCATGTCGCAGGCGCTTTTAAGGAGATCGTCGGCGTGAAAAGCGAAGTCTTCCGAGTAGCGCAGCACGGGATCGGCGAGCGGTTCGACGATCGCCTTCAGAATGGCGCGGCGCTGCACGACAGGCACCTCGCGCAAGTCGTACCCGTTCAGATAAGGCAGATCGAAGAAGTACACGACGATATCTTGCGGACGTCCCACATCGAACGCGTTTTGCAGCCCCTGAAAGTCCGGCAGGCCGCGATCGTCGAGCACGACGGCTTCGCCATCGAGCCAGCCGTCTTCTATGTCGAGTGCTTCGAGCGCCTTCACCTGCTTGCTGAACTTCGCCGTCCAGTCGTTGCCGTTGCGCGTGAAAATGCGGATATCGCGTTTGCCCTTGATCGTCTCGATCCGCACGAGCACGCGATAGCCATCGAATTTGATCTCATAGGCCCAGTCTTCGCCGGGCGGCGCGGTATCGACGAGTGTGGCCAGTTGCGGCTTGAAGGTCGCGGGCAGCTTGGCCTTGACCGCGCCTTCTATCGCCGGGTCATGCGAGAGCGTGCGCAACGACTCCGCGTTTCGGTTCGCGACGATATCCGGATGCTCGCGCCCATTCGCTGTCTTGCTGACGGTTTTTCTGGTGGCCGCTTTCTTGGCGGCAGGCTTGGTCTTGCGCTCGATGCGCTCGACGACCGCGCCATTCTTCCCCCGCGCGCCGAGCGATTCCGACAAGACGCTGCCGGGCCGCTTCAGAAGGATGTCGTATTCGCTTTCGGGACGCGCTTCGTCGTCGCGTTCCTTGATGAGTAGCCACTGTTCCTTGTCGCCGCTACCGCGCATGTGGCTGCGCACGAGCGTGAAGCCGCCTTGCAGCTTTTCGCCATCGAGCACGAACTTGAGCTTGCCTTTTTCATATTCGGCCAGGGCTTCGTCGAAGCTGCCGGCTTGCGGCGCCCAGCGACCGCGATCCCAGACGATCACGCTGCCCGCGCCGTAATTTCCTTCGGGGATATCGCCTTCGAACGAACCGTAATCGATCGGATGATCTTCGACATGAACCGCAAGGCGCTTGACCGTGGGATCGAGACTCGGGCCTTTCGGCACGGCCCACGACTTGAGCGTGCCGTCGAGCTCCAGGCGAAAGTCGTAGTGCAGGCGGCGCGCATCGTGTTCCTGGATCACGAATGAGAGCGTCTCGACCGCGGCGGCTTTTTTGGCTGCGCGTTTCTTCGCGGCAGCCTTCTGCGTCCCGGACGGCTCCGGCGTCTCGTTGAAACGCCGCATGCGCTGATAGGTTTCGAGTTTGCCGGCCATCGTGTTCGTGGCTCCGTTTATGGGAGGCTTGGTAGTCGTGGTGCTGTGTGTGATTGCGTCAAACGTCGCCGATGTTGCGGGGTTAGTCGCCACGCTCTGTCTGCTTCATCAGACCGCGTAACGGGCCGCCGCGCAGCGTCATCGGCGCGGCCGGCACGCTCCACGCTTCAGGCACGTTTGCGCCGCGTAGCCTTGCGCGCGGGCTTCGCGGCGGATTCCTCACCCGAATCGTCGTCTTTCGATGCAGCCGCGCCGCGCTTGGCCGGCGCCGCGCCGCCCTTCTTCAGGCTGCGCTTGAGCAGTTCGGAAAGGTCGAGAATATCGGCGGATGCCTTGCCTTCGCCGCCGCTACCCTCGTCGATCTTCATGACTTCCGCGACCTTGCCTTCCTTCACCTTGCGGTCGACGAGCGCCATGATGTCGTCCTTGAAGGTGTCGTGATACTTTGTCGGGTCCCACGAGTCGCTCATGTCGTCGATCAGGCGCTTGGCCATGTCGAGTTCTTTCGGCGATACGCCCGCTTTCTTCGTGTCTTCATCGGGGAACTTGAAGTCGGTGAAATCGCGTACTTCGTCGCCCCAGCGCAAGGTGTTGAGCGCAAGCGCGGGACCGACGGGAATCAATGCGGCCAGATGCTGCTTGTTGTGCAGCACGACGCTTGCGATGCCGACCTTGCCTGTGTCTTTCAAGGCGTCGCGCAGGAGCGCATAGACCTTTTCGCCTTTGCGATCGGGCGCGAGATAGTACGGCGTGTCGAGCGAGAGGAACGAGATTTCGGGGGCATCGACGAAAGCGAGGATATCGACCGTTTGAGTCGACTCGGGATTGGCCGCGCGGATTTCGGCATCGGTCATCACGACGTATTTGCCCTTCTCGTACTCGAAGCCGCGCACGATGTTGTCGCGTGTCACGTCCTTGCCGGTGTTCTTGTTGATCTGCTTGTAGCCGATGGGGTCCATCGAGCGTTTGTCGAGCAGATTGAAGCCGACCTTGTCCGACTGCGTGGCGGGATACAGTTGCACGGGCACGTGGACCAGCCCGAAGCTGATCGCACCCTTCCAGATCATGTGCGGCATCGCGAAACCTCGCTGGCGGAACGGTCGATGGGACGCGCTTCACGCGCGGTTGAAAGCTGCGTTTGAAGCGGGCATCGGGGTGTACCGCAGGAAGCGTGCCAAATCAGGTAGGTTGGCGGCGGGCTTTGATTGCGTTGTTGGATCTGATCCGCGGATGGCGCTGCTGCTGTAAGCTTTACGGAGATGTATCGGTGACAGCGGTGTACGTCGAAGTAGTTAGATGGCGAGGAAATGGACGGTTAGTTGCTTCGCTTGAGTGCGCTTGAGTGCGCTTGAGTGCGCTTGAGTGCGCTTGAGTGCGCTTGAGTGCGCTTGAGTGCGCTTGAGTGCGCTTGAGTGCGCTTGAGTGCGCTTGAATGCGCTTGAGTGCGCTTGAATGCGCTTGAATGCGCTTGAGTGCGCTTGAGTCCGCTTGAGTGCGCTTGTGCATTGCGGTCGCGACGTCGCCTCTGGCAAAAGACTCGTTGACCTCGCCTGAGACGCACGCGGACCGATTGCACTGAGATCATCGTCGGGGCCGATGCCTAAGCCACCGCCCCGCCGTCTGCATGCCGATCAAAGCAGCAAGTCACGATCAGCGCGAAACAAGCCCGCGCCATCAGTGCCCTACCTCCGACTCGCCGTGATCGTCAGTTGCGTTCCATCATCGAGTGTAACGGTCTTCTTGGAGCCGGTCGAAGTCGACATGGAAAAGCGCACGACCTGGCTGAAGCGATTATCGACGGGACACTGCAAGCTCTTGCCGCCGACCGTGACCTTATTCACACCCTTCGGCGCATAAGCTCGAAAGCTGATCTGCACATTGGCCGCGCCGTTATCCGCGATGACCGGCGCAAAGCGAATTTGCACCTGGCGCACGGCCGCGCCGTCCGCGCTATGCGGCACCGATGCCGCCTGCGGACAGCCATCCGGCACTGGCTGCGCGCCAGCGGGCGCCGCGCCCTGCCAGGTAAAGTCGTCGCTCTGCCCCGAGCGGATGGTGCGCGTTTCCTGTTCGTTGCCGAAGCTCTTCGACACCATCTTCACGCTGTATTTGATCGGCCCGTCATTGGGCGCTTCGGAGAGAACCTTGATGCCTGGCGTCGCATGCGCGCTCGCCATCACGCCCAACGCGAGCGCGAACGCTGAAACGATGCGACTGAAATTCGGGCGACGATTCATGCCGGCACCTCCGTTTAAACGCTTGGGGAATTCCGGCGCGCCGCGAACGACGCGCCGGATGACTGAAGGCGAATTCAGTCTAGCGCCGAGCATGCCCGGGTCTCCTAATGGAAAACCCGTGTGCACTTGAACGATGGCCCGCTTCGTTGAAGTTCGTCAAAAACCGGTCAGCACGAGCTTGCCGATCGCGCGCCCTTCTTCCAGCAGGCGATGCGCCTCACGCAGATTCGTCGCATTGATCTTGCCGAGGTCGCGGCCAAGCGTCGTGCGGATCGCGCCTGCGTCGATCAGCCGCGCCACTTCCGTGAGCAGCTTGTGTTGTTCGATCATGTCGGGCGTATGGAACATCGCGCGCGTGAACATGAACTCCCAGTGAAACGCCGCGCTTTTCGCCTTCAGCAATTCGACCGCGATCGGCTTCGCATTCTCGACAATCGTACAGATGCCGCCTTGCGGCTTGATCACTTCCGCCGCTGCCGGAAAATGCTTGTCGGTGTCGTTGAAGATCAGCACGAAATCGACTTGCGGGAAGCCCGCGTCCTTCAGCTGCTTAGGGATGTCCTCGAAGTGATTGACGATGTGATCCGCGCCCAGCTCCTTCGCCCATTGCGCGGATTCCGGCCGCGATGCGGTGGCGATCACGTTCAGCTTCGCAACCTGCTTGGCCAACTGAATGCCGATGGACCCCACTCCGCCCGCCCCGCCAATGATCAGCACCGTCTTGCCCGCGTCCTTGCCTTCGGCGGACACGTTCAGGCGGTCGAAGAGCGCTTCCCATGCGGTGATGGTCGTGAGCGGCAACGCCGCCGCGCACGTGAAATCAAGCGACTTCGGCTTCGCGCCGACGATGCGTTCGTCGATCAGATGAAATTCGCTGTTCGCGCCTTGCCGCGTGATGTCGCCTGCGTAATAGACGGCATCGCCCGGCTTGAAGAGTGTGACCTCGGGGCCGACCGCTTCGACGACGCCCGCCGCGTCCCAACCGAGCACGCGCGGCGTGGCCTCGGTCTTGTCCTTTGGCGCGCGCACTTTCGTGTCGACGGGGTTGACGGCGATCGCCTCAATTTTCACGAGCAGGTCGCGCCCGTAAGGTGCAGGTTTGTCGAGCTCGATATCGACGAGCGATTCGGGATTCGAAATCGGCAGATAGCGAGTCAGTCCAATGGCTTTCATGTTCGAGCTCCGTGTTTGATTGCATGAGGTGTAGTCATCTTAGCCGCCGCCGGCGTTCCGTAAAACCGTCATAATCGTTGAAACATTTTTTGGGAAATCCATCGAATGAGTAGCGAACCGCTTGCCAGCCATGCCGATTCCGACGCGCGCGAACGTCTCGATCTGCTCGACGTCGGCTTGTTCGTGCGCGCGGCGGCGCTTGCCAGTTTGTCGGCGGCGGCGCGTGAATTCGGCCTCTCGCCGGCGGTGGCGAGCGCGCGCATCGCGGGGCTGGAGCGCATGCTCGGCGCGCGGCTTTTGCATCGGACGACGCGGCGCGTGAGCGTCACGCAGGAGGGGGAGATTTTCGCGGCCCACGCGCGTGAACTGCTCGATGCCGCCGAGGCCGCGCGTGCATCGGTGGGCCGCGCACGCGAACGGCCTCACGGACGGCTGCGGGTGACCATGCCGTCGTCGCTTGGGCGTCAGCATGTTTCGCCGCTGATTCCGGCGTTTTTGCGGCTGTATCCGGGCGTGAGCATCGAGTTGCGCATGACGGATCAGATCATCGATCTCGTCGATGAGGGCATCGATCTCGCCATTCGTATCGGCGCGCTGAAGGACTCGACGCTCGTCGCGCGCAAGCTGGCGAGCAACCGGCGCGTGCTGTGCGCGTCGCCTGCGTATATCGAGGCGCATGGCCGGCCGCGGCACCCGGCCGAGCTTGCGGAGCACGAGTGCGTGATCCTATCCGACCAGCGCGACTGGAGCTTTCATACGCCGACGGGCGTGATCGATGTACGCGTGTCGGGGCGCATCGTGACCGATAACGGCGAAGTGATCCGGGACGCGATCGCGGCGGGCGTCGGTATCGCGTTGAAGTCGACGTGGAGCGTGGCGCCGCTGCTCGCGAGCGGCGAACTCGTGACGCTGCTCGATGATTATCCGTGCGCGCAGACGGTCGCGATTTGGGCGGTGTATCCGAGTCGCGCGTTCGTGCCGCCGAAGACGCTGGCTTTCATCGATTTTCTGGCCGAGCGCTTCGGCGAACCGCCGTATTGGGACGTCGATCCGGCAAGCGTGCAGCGGTAGGCTTGGGCTTGGGCTTGGGCTTGGGCTTTGGCTTTGGCTTTGGCTTTGGCTTTGGCTTTGGCTTTGGCTTTGGCTTTGGCTTTGGCTTTGGCTTTGGCTTTGGCTTTGGAACAGGCTAGCCGGTCTTCACTCGCGTGTGGCCCGTACAATGTCGGTTTTTGCGCCTATCACAATCCGCCTGCGATGAACCTCGTCATTCAAAGCCCCAGTCTTATCTCCGATGCGCATCTGAAGCCGCTCGCCGCCCTCGCCCGTTCGCGCGAAACGCAGCGTATCGACGACACGCTCTTGCGCCTGACCGATGCCGATCCGCTGCAACGCGCCGACATCGACGCTTATTGCGGCACGCACGCGCTCGACTACGCGTTCATCGACGCAAACGCTAAGTTGACCGACTTCGGCCTCGTCGCGATGGATATGGATTCGACGCTCATCACGATCGAATGTATCGATGAGATCGCGGATTTCTGCGGGCTGAAGGCGGAAGTCGCGGCGATCACGGAAGCCTCGATGCGCGGCGAGATCAAGGACTTCAACGAGAGTCTCACGCGCCGCGTCGCACTGTTGAAGGGACTGGAGGCGACCGCATTGCAACGCGTGTTCGACGAGCGTCTGCAGTTGTCGCCGGGCGCGGAACGCATGCTCGCCGGCGCGCGGGCAGCGGGCTTGAAAACGCTGCTGGTGTCGGGCGGATTCACGTTCTTCACCGAGCGGCTGAAAGCGCGGCTCGGCCTCGACTACACGCGCGCGAATACGCTCGAAATCGTCGATGGCAAATTGACGGGCAAGGTGCTAGGCGAGATCGTCAACGCGGATGTGAAGGCGCGCACGCTGCGCGAGACGTGCTTGGAGATCGGCATCGATCCGAAACGCGCGATCGCCATGGGCGATGGGTCCAACGATTTGAAGATGATGGCGGAAGCGGGTCTGTCGGTGGCGTTTCGCGCAAAGCCGGTGGTGAGGGAGGCGGCTAGTCTCGCGTTTAACTTTGTTGGGCTGGATGGGTTGTTGAGGTTGTTTTGAAAGCAAAGTCCGTAAAGCCGAGAAACGGCACCTCGGAGTGCCGGTTTTGTTTGTGCCAGTGGAAGTGGCAGCGCTGACGCTGTCTCAAACTCGATTGTAATGCAGTTTTGCATTACAATCGATCATCAACTGATGGAGGTATCTCATGAGCACACTGACGGTCACCGCGCGGGGCCAGGTCACGTTTCGGAAAGAGGTACTGCAGCACTTGGGTATCAAGCCCGGCGAGAGAATCGAGTTGAACCTGCTGCCGGACGGCCGGGCCGAATTGACGGCCGCTCAAACAAAGGGTTCATTTCGGGAACTGCGGGGCATTCTTAAGGGCAAGACGAACGGCGCTCGATTAACTGTCGAGGAAATTAACGACGCGATTGCCGCTTGTGGCGCGGCCCGAGGGGCTGGCAAGGCATGAAGGTGACAGCTGACACGAACGTCCTGCTTCGCACCATTGTGGACGATGACACAATTCAAACAACGCGCGCTGTCGCACTTTTGGATACGGCCGACATGGTGGCGGTTAGCCTGCAAACGCTATGCGAGGTTGTTTGGGTGCTGCGCGGCCAATACGGCGTTACTCGTGCGGATATCGCTTTCGCAATTCGCACGCTGTTGAGCACAAGCAATGTCGTGGTTAATCGTCCGGGCGCCGAGGCAGGACTTGCGTTACTGGATGCGGGCGGAGATTTTGCTGATGGGGTCATCGCCTACGATGGTAGCTGGCTTGGGGCGGAGACCTTCGTTTCTTTCGACAAAAAAGCGGTATCACTGCTGACGAAGCAAGGGCAAGCTGCACGCCTGCTCTAGCGGTGGCACTCCAGCATAGAGCTCAAGGCAGCGACGGGCTTGTCAACCCGTCCCCTCCCAAAAGCTTTGATCCCGCGCCACCCAAGATTGTTCAGCTGTCAGGGCATCGTCCGCCGGTTCGTAAAGGGTTAATTACCCGGCGATGGCCCATAAAGACACGTCGATTCACTCCCACTCGATCGTCGCTGGCGGCTTCCCCGAGATGTCATAAACCACCCGGTTAATCCCCCGCACTTCGTTAATGATCCGATTGGACACATGCCCAAGCAACTCATGCGGCAGATGCGCCCAATGCGCAGTCATGAAGTCCAGCGTTTGCACGGCGCGCAGGGCAACGACATACTCATAAGTCCGCCCGTCGCCCATGACACCAACGCTCTTCACCGGCAAGAACACCGCGAACGCCTGGCTCGTGAGGTCATACCACGACTTGCCCGTTTCCTTGTCGATGGTATTGCGCAACGTTTCGATAAAGATCGCGTCCGCCTGACGCAAAAGGTCAGCGAACTCGCGCTTTACTTCGCCGAGAATACGCACGCCAAGTCCCGGTCCCGGGAACGGATGGCGGTACACCATCGCGTGCGGCAAACCAAGCTTCACGCCCAACTCGCGCACTTCGTCCTTGAACAGCTCGCGCAACGGTTCGAGCAGCTTCAGGTTCAGCGTCTCCGGCAAGCCGCCGACGTTGTGATGGCTCTTGATCGTATGCGCGCCCTTCTTGCCCTTGCCCGCCGATTCGATCACGTCCGGATAAATGGTGCCCTGCGCGAGCCACTTGGCATCCGTGAGCTTCTGGGATTCCGCATCGAACACTTCGACGAACTCGGCGCCGATGATCTTGCGCTTCGCCTCCGGGTCCGTCACGCCCGCGAGCTTCGCGAGAAACTCCGCGCTCGCATCGACGTGGATGACCTTCACGCCTAGGTGATCGGCGAACGTGGACATCACCTGCTCGGCTTCGTTCTGACGCAAGAGGCCGTGATCGACAAACACGCAAGTCAGCTGATCGCCGATCGCGCGATGCAACAGCGCCGCCGCCACCGACGAATCCACGCCGCCCGACAAGCCCAGAATGACATGCTCGCTGCCAACCTGCTCGCGAATTTTCGCGACCGCTTCGTCGATGTAATGGCCCATCTCCCAGTCCGCTTTCGCGCCGCACAGTCCAAGCACGAAGCGATCGAGCATCGCGCGGCCTTGCACGGTGTGCGTGACTTCAGGATGCCATTGCACGCCGTAGAAGCGGCGGTCGTCGTCGGCCATCGCGGCGATCGGACACGCAGGCGTCGAGGCCATGAGTTTGAAGCCGGCTGGCAAGTCGGCGACCTTGTCGCCGTGACTCATCCACACCTTCAGCATCGCCTCGCCCTCGGCGCTCTTGAAGTCTTCGATGCCTTCAAGAAAGCCCGTGTGGTTGAGCGCAGCCACTTCCGCATAGCCGAATTCGCGCACGCTGCCGAGTTCGACCTTGCCGCCAAGCTGATCGGCCATCGTCTGCATGCCGTAGCAGATGCCGAGCACCGGCACGCCGAGATCGAACACAACCTGCGGCGCGCGCGGCGAGCCCGCCTCGGTGACCGAGTTCGGGCCGCCCGACAGGATGATGCCCTTCGGCGCGAACTCGCGGATGAAGGTTTCATCGACGTCGTACGGATGGATTTCCGAGTAGACGTGCGATTCGCGGATGCGCCGCGCGATCAGTTGCGTGACTTGGGAGCCGAAATCGAGGATCAGGATTTTGTCGTGCATGGCTGCGGCCAAAGGCTAAGTGAACGAATGGGTCTTGTGCCGGCTGCGCGCGAATCTCGCGCGAAGTCCGGCTGCCAATAAATCGACGGTCGGCGCAAAGGCCGACCGTGCTTGTCTTACTGCGGTACTGCCCGACGATGATCTGCCGTCTGCACGCCATCAGAGCGGCGTCTGGCGCACATCTGCACCGGTCAGCGGATCGACGCGTCTGCCCGTGACCGGATCGATATCGCCGCTGATTACAGGCTCGATGCGCTTGCCCGTCACCGGATCGATTTCGCGGCCACCGACGGGGTCGAACGTGCGGCCCGTGACCGGATCGACCGCGCCGCCGTCCATACGCGTGCGAGACAGCGGCGTCGCGGTATCAAGCGGACGCCCGGACGAATCGACCGTGCGGCCTGAAACTGGATCGATGGCCGTAGCTTCCGGCGCGCGCGCCAACGGACGTGTTGCGGTGTCCAACGGTATGCCTTGCTCGCGCTTGTCCGCCGCCTTCTGTTCTGCCCGCGTGGCCGAAGCCTTGCCTGCCGCCGCCAGACGCTCACGCCGCCGCACGGCCGACGACAAACGCACGCTGCCAAGACCTAGCACCATGAGCACGATGCCAACGAGCGTTGCGCTCACCTGCCCGAAGCCGGCCACTTCCGGCGTGCGCAACCCAAGCAGCCAGACCAGCACGATCACGCCGGAAAGCCACTCCACATGGCCCGAAACTCTTGCGGCCCGCGCCGTCAACGCGCCGTCGATAGCCGCGTGCAGTGAAAGCCACGCCAGTCCGAGCAACGCCACGCCGAGCAATTGCCCGGCGAAGGCGGGCTGAACGAGGATGGGGTCGAGTTGCAGCGCGGCGTACAGGCCGGTCCACGGCGTCAGCAGGAACAATACGCCGAACGCCAGAAAGATCAGCGCATTGACGATCAGCACGGCCCGCAGCAACGGTTTCATGATCGATCCCCGGGTTAGTCAATATGTTCAGTCGACGTGGTAATTCGGCGCTTCCTTCGTGATCTGCACGTCGTGCACGTGCGACTCGCGCATGCCGGCCGCCGTGATCTGCACGAACTCAGCCTTGTCGTGCAACTCGGCAATGGTGCTGCAGCCGCAATAACCCATGCTCGCGCGCACGCCGCCGATGACCTGGAACAGGATGGCGTTGACCGAGCCCTTGTAGGCCACGCGGCCTTCGATGCCTTCCGGCACGAGCTTGTCGATGTTCGCCGAGTTGTCCTGGAAGTAGCGGTCCGCCGCGCCGTCCTTCATCGCGCCGACTGAACCCATGCCGCGATACGCCTTGTACTGGCGGCCCTGGAACAGGAACACGTCGCCGGGCGACTCTTCCGTGCCCGCGAGCATGCTGCCCATCATGACGACGTTCGCGCCGGCCGCAAGCGCCTTGGCGACATCGCCCGAGAAGCGCGCGCCGCCGTCCGCGATCACCGGCACGCCGCTGCCGCGCAATCCTTCCGAGACGTTCGCGATTGCCGTGATCTGCGGCACGCCCACGCCCGCGACGATCCGCGTCGTGCAGATGGAGCCCGGACCGATACCGACCTTCACCGCGTCCGCGCCGTATTCGACGAGCGCCTTGGCGGCAGCCGCCGTAGCGATGTTGCCGCCGATCACCTGCACCTTCGGGTAGTTCTGTTTCACCCAGCGCACGCGTTCGAGCACGCCCTGGCTGTGGCCGTGCGCGGTATCGACGACGATCACGTCCACGCCCGCCGCCGCGAGCAGCTCGACGCGCTCCTCGTTGTCCGCGCCCACGCCCACTGCCGCGCCCACCCGCAGCTTGCCGTCTTCGTCTTTACAAGCGTCCGGATTCTCGGTCTGCTTCGTGATGTCTTTCACGGTCATCAGGCCGCGCAGTTCGAACGCGTCATTGACCACGAGCACGCGTTCCAGGCGATGGCTATGCATCAGCGCCTTGGCTTGCGCGAGCGGCGTGCCTTCCTTGACCGTCACGAGGCGCTCGCGCGGCGTCATGATGTTGCGCACGGGCTCTTCCATGCGCTCTTCGAAGCGCAGGTCGCGGTTGGTGACGATGCCGATGAGCTTCGCGCCTTCCACGACAGGAAAGCCCGAAATGCCATGCTGCTGCGTGAGCGCGATGACGTCGCGTACGCGCATTTCCGGCGGCACGGTGATCGGGTCGCGCACCACACCCGACTCGAAGCGCTTGACCTTGGCGACTTCGCGCGCTTGCTCTTTGGCAGTGAGATTCTTGTGAACGATGCCGATGCCGCCCATCTGCGCCATGGCGATGGCAAGCCGGCCTTCGGTGACCGTGTCCATGGCGGCGGACACGAGGGGCATATTCAGGGAGATGTTGCGAGTCAGCTGGGATTTCAGACTGGTATCGCGCGGAAGTACGCTGGAGAACGCAGGCACGAGGAGCACGTCATCGAACGTGAGTGCTTTCTGGATCAGACGCATGGCAAATCCTATGGGCGCAAAAGCAGATTATACCGATAGTTCCTCGGGCTTTCACTGCCCGAACAGCGGCTTAGCCCGAACGCACGCAAGTTATGGGCCGGGCGTGCGGGCGTTCCGACCGCTCCTGGCATATGCAGAATTAGACAAGACGTGGCTGGCGCGCGCCTTTACCCTCGCCTACATCGAATGGACTCGGGTCAGGGAGTCGGGATGCAGCGCGGTGTGATGTACGGAATGTCGGCCGGAGCAATCTGGGGTTTCATTTTTCTGGCGCCGCGGCTGTTGCCCGATTTCTCGCCGCTTGCTTTGAGCGTCGGCCGGTATCTGATGTATGGCGCCGTGTCGCTCGCGGTGGCGCTGCCTATCGCGCGGCGGTTGATGACCAAGCTCACGCGCGCCGATCTCCTCGCGCTCGTAAAACTGGCGCTCGTCGGCAACCTTCTTTACTACATGCTGCTTGCAAGCGCGGTGCAACTGGTCGGCGTCGCGCCGACATCGCTGATCGTCGGCATTCTGCCCGTCACCGTCACGCTCGCGGGGCGGCGCGATCATGGCGCGGTGGAATTGCGGCACCTCGCCGGGCCGTTGTCGATGATCCTGGCGGGCATCGCGTGCATCAATCTGGATGTGTTTCGCGACGTGTTTTTGCAGCATGGCAGCGTCGAGACGAGCAGCGTGCCGACACGGCTTGCCGGCCTCGCATGCGCGCTCGGGGCGCTCGCCGCGTGGACCTGGTATGCGGTCGTCAACGCGCGCTACGTGCAGGCGAACCATCGTTTCGATGGCAACGAATGGTCGGTGCTGTGGGGAATCGTGACGGGCGTGCTGGGCGCAATCCTCGGCGCGATCATGTGGATGTTGCCCGCAGGCAGCGTGCAGGCCGCCGTGTCGCCCGAACGCTGGCAGTTGTTCTGGCTCGTGAGTTTTGCCCTGGCGGCGGGCGGTTCGTGGGTCGGCAACATCTTGTGGAACGCGGCGTCCAAGCGCTTGCCGCTGACGCTGTCCGGTCAGCTGATTGCGTTCGAAACGCTCTTCGCGCTGCTCTATGCCTTTGTCTACGACGGCCGCTGGCCGCGCGTGCCGGAACTCTGCGCCATCGCTTTGCTGACTGCGGGCGTGAGTTGGTCGGTGCGTCAGCACAGCGTCGTGACGCCTCGCGTTAGCAAGGAAGCGCCTGCGCATTGAAAGGCGCCGGCTAACGCGAATCCTTCGACTGCCACTTGCGGCCTTCGATCGAACCGGCCTTGCGTGTCTTCGCCACCCGTCGCAAACGCGCGGTTTTTGGGTCGACCTTGAGCGGCCGATAAATCTCCACGCGATCGAAGTCCGACAACGCCGTATCGAGCGGCTGGGCCTTGCCGAACACGCCGACCTTTTGTGTCGACAAATCGATTTCCGGATGCTGCTTCAAGACCCCGCTCACTTCAATGGCCTCTCGCACCGTCGCACCTTCGCGCAGATCGAGGTGCGCGAGAAAGCTCGCGCCATCGGCAAGACCGTAGCAAACGTCGATACGAAGGCTCATTTCTTGCCGTACCGTTGATCCGCGCGCTTCACGAAGGAATCGACGAAGGTGTTGGCAATATGGCTGAACACCGGCCCGATCAGCTTCTCCAGAATGAGGTTCGAGAACTCGTAGTGGAGCGCGAACTCGATCTTGCAGGCGTCCGCGCGCAGGGGCGTGAAGCGCCAGTAACCCGTGAACTTCTTGAAAGGGCCGCTTAAGAACACCATATCGATACTGGTCGGACGTTTTTGCACGTTGCGCGTGGCAAAGTGCTGCTTGATGCCCTTGAAGCTGATGTCGATCTTCGCTTCCATGCCGTTCTCGTCCTGCCGCCCGATCTCCACGCCGCCGCACCACGGCAGAAAATTGGGGTAGTCGGCGACATCGGTGACGAGGTCGAACATTTCTTCCGCTGAATGGCGGATCAATACTGTTTTTTGGACGTCTGCCATAAAGGGCGCGGCGGGTGGCTTGATTGGGCGGCAACTGCGCTGGACGCATGGGATCGTCCCACAGACGGCGCGCTGCTAAAATTGTGATTTTAAACGAGTTGGGCACTTTCCATTCATGAGCATCATCGACAACAGAAAAGCCTTCTTCGATTACTTCATCGAGGAACGCTTCGAGGCGGGTCTCGTGCTCGAAGGCTGGGAAGTCAAGGCGCTGCGCGCGGGCCGCGGGCAGATCAAGGAAGGCTACGTCGTCATCAAGCAAGGCGAGCTGTACCTGATTGGCACGCATATCAGCCCGCTGCCCGAAGCCTCGACGCATATCAACCCGGACCCGGTGCGCACGCGCAAGCTGCTTTTGCATCGCGATCAGATCGACAAGCTCATCGGCAAGGTCGAGCAGCGTGGGCATACGCTCGTGCCGCTCAACTTCCACTACAAGGAAGGCCGCGTGAAATGCGAGATCGGGCTTGCTAAGGGCAAGAAGCTGCATGACAAGCGCGAGACGGAGAAGAAGCGCGACTGGGACCGCGAACGCGCGCGTCTCATGCGAACGGCCGCGCGTTGATTCCGCATGCAAAAAGGGGCGCCCCAAAGCGCCCCTTCTGCTTTAGCTCTTCCTGATGATGCCGCCCCCGCCCTCGCCTTTCACGATAGCGAGCGCCGATGCGATCATCGAGCCCATGTCGGACATGTTGCCCGGCACGATGAGCGTGTTGCCCGCCTTCGCGATATTGCCGAACGCGCCGACATACTGCTCGGCGACCTTGAGGTTCACCGCTTCCATGCCGCCTGCCGTCTGAATCGCCGCGCCGATCTTCTCGATGGCTTGCGCGTTCGCCTCGGCCACCGCGAGAATGGCCGCTGCCTCGCCCTGCGCCTGATTGATCGCCGCCTGACGCTCGCCCTCGGACTTCTGAATCGCCGCCTCGCGCGCGCCGGAAGCGATGTTGATCTGCTCCTGCTTGCGCCCTTCGGATGCCGCGATCAACGCCCGCTTCTCGCGCTCGGCGGTGATCTGCGCCTGCATCGCGTGAAGGATGTCCTTCGGCGGCGTCAGGTCCTTGATCTCGTAGCGCAGCACCTTCACGCCCCAGTTCGACGCGGCTTCGTCCAGCGAAGCGACGATGTTCTGGTTGATGTAATCGCGCTCCTCGAAGGTCTTGTCGAGTTCCAGCTTGCCGATGACCGAACGCAACGTCGTCTGCGATAGCTGCGTGATGGCAAAAACGAAGTTGCTCGATCCATACGACGCCTTCATGGCATCCGTGACCTGAAAGTACAGCACGCCATCCACCTGCAATTGCGTGTTGTCGCGCGTAATGCAGACCTGGCTCGGCACTTCGAGCGGAATCTCCTTGAGCACGTGCTTGTACGCAATGCGGTCGATGAACGGCAGCACGATGTTCAGGCCCGGCGTCAACGTCGCGTGATAGCGGCCGAGACGTTCCAGCACCCATGCGTGCTGCTGCGGAACGATCTTGACCGTGTTCACCACAATCACGATTGCGATGACGAGCAAGACTAGCGCGAAAATCATTTTCTACTCCTTGGGTTCTTGTTGATCGAGTTTCGACCGGTTTGCGCTCAGGAGCCTTTTGCGGCAACGACGAGCCGGCTGCCGTCGAGCGCGGTGATGCGATACCAGCGCGCCGTTTCCGACTCGCCCGGCGCCAGCACGATGTCCCACTGCGCGCCGCGATACATCGCCCGCGCGCGGCCATCGCGCCATTCGTCGACCTCGAGCGTCGCGCCGATGTCGAGATTCACCGCCGCATCGCGCGTGGCGTCGCGCCGCTTCCAGTTGCCGAAGCGCGAACGCCGCAACACGGCGACCGCGACCAGCGCGACGACCGCCGCCACGCCGAACTGCACGTGCGGCAACGCGCCCATTGCATGCGCAAGACCGCCCGCGATCAACCCGAGCGCGATCATCAGCAGATAGAACGTGCCGGTAAACAACTCCGTTACGATCAACGCACCGGCTGCGATCCACCAGATCAGTCCATTCGTCGCCATGCTCGTCTCCAAACGAAAACACCCCGGAAAGGTCCGGGGTGTTTTTTATAGCATGATGCGCCTCTCCGTCAGCACACGGAAAGGCACTGCCCACTTATTTTGACAAAGTAGTCGCCAATTGCTGCCAGGTGTCAATGATGGTGTCCGGGTTCAGCGACATGGATTCGATGCCCTGCTTTGCCAGCCATTCGGCGAGGTCCGGATGATCCGACGGGCCCTGACCGCAAATGCCGACGTACTTGTTGAGCCTCAGACACGTCTCGATTGCGCGCTTCAGCATGAACTTCACGGCTTCGTCGCGTTCGTCGAAGTCGGCGGCGAGCAGTTCCATGCCGGAGTCGCGGTCGAGGCCGAGCGTAAGCTGCGTCAAGTCGTTCGAACCGATGGAGAAGCCGTCGAAGAACTGCAGGAATTCTTCGGCGAGAATCGCGTTGGACGGCACTTCGCACATCATCACGAGCTTGAGGCCGTTCACGCCGCGCTTGAGCCCGAACTTGTCGAGCAGACCGACCACACGCTCCGCCTGCTTCAGCGTGCGCACGAACGGCACCATGATCTCGACGTTGTCGAGTCCCATGTCTTCACGCACCTTCTTCAGCGCGATGCATTCCATATGGAACGCTTCGGCGAAGTCGTCCGAGATATAGCGCGATGCGCCGCGGAAACCGAGCATCGGATTTTCTTCGTCCGGCTCGTAGCGCGAACCGCCGATCAGCTTCTTGTACTCGTTCGACTTGAAGTCGGACAGACGCACGATGACGGGCTTCGGATAGAACGCCGCCGCGATCGTGGCGATGCCTTCGGTCAGCTTGTCGACGTAGAACGCACGCGGCGACGCATGACCGCGCGCAACGCTTTCGACGGCCTTCTTCAAATCGGCGTCGATATTCGGGTACTCGAGAATAGCCCGCGGATGCACGCCGATATTGTTGTTGATGATGAATTCGAGCCGCGCCAGGCCCACACCCGCGTTCGGCAACTGTGAGAAGTCGAACGCAAGTTGCGGATTGCCGACGTTCATCATGATCTTGACCGGAATCTTCGGCAGTTCACCGCGCTGCACTTCGGTCACTTCGGTTTCGAGCAGGCCGTCGTAGATCTTGCCTTCGTCGCCTTCCGCGCACGATACCGTGACGAGCGCGCCGTCCTTCAGCAAGTCCGTTGCGTCGCCGCAGCCAACCACTGCCGGCACGCCCAATTCACGCGCGATGATTGCCGCGTGGCACGTGCGCCCGCCGCGATTCGTCACGATGGCCGATGCGCGCTTCATCACCGGTTCCCAGTTCGGGTCGGTCATGTCGGCGACGAGCACGTCGCCCGGTTGCACACGTTCCATTTCCGAAGGGTCGTGAATCACGCGCACCGGACCCGCGCCGATCTTCTGGCCGATTGCGCGGCCCGTGGTCAGCACGTTCGACTGGCCCTTCAGCTTGAAACGCATCTCGGCCTTGCCCGCGGCCTGGCTCTTCACCGTTTCCGGACGCGCCTGAAGAATGAAAATCTTGCCGTCGCGACCGTCGCGGCCCCACTCGATGTCCATCGGACGCTGATAGTGCTTCTCGATAATCACCGCGTACTTCGCGAGCTCGATCACGTCTTCATCAGAAATGGAGAAGCGGTTGCGCTGCTCGTGCGGTACGTCCACCGTCTTCACGCGGCCCGCTTCGCCGGCCTTCGTGAACTCCATCTTGATGAGCTTCGAGCCGATGGAACGGCGGATGATCGGATACTTGTTCTGCGCGAGCGTGGTCTTGAAGACGTGGAACTCGTCCGGATTCACCGCGCCCTGCACCACCGTTTCGCCGAGACCGTAGCTCGACGTGATGAACACGGTTTCCTTGAAGCCCGATTCCGTGTCGATGGTGAACATGACGCCCGCTGCGCCCACGTCCGAACGGACCATGCGCTGCACGCCCGCCGACAACGCGACTTCGGCGTGGGTGAAGCCCTTGTGGACGCGATAAGAAATGGCGCGGTCGTTGTACAGCGACGCGAACACGTGCTTCATGCGGTCGAGCACGTCTTCGATGCCGACGACGTTCAGATAGCTCTCCTGCTGACCCGCGAACGATGCGTCGGGCAAATCCTCAGCGGTCGCCGAGGAACGCACGGCGAACGAAAGCTCTTCGGGCGAGCTGTTCTGAAGGACGTCGAACCCACGACGGATTTCGTCTTCGAGACGCGGCTGCATGGGCGCGTCGACGATCCATTGGCGGATTTCCTTACCGGCTTCGGCGAGCGACTTCACGTCGTCGACGTCGAGCGTCTCCAGACGCTTCGCAATGCGTTCGGTCAGATTGTTGTGATGCAGGAAATCGCGAAACGCGAGTGCAGTTGTGGCAAAGCCCGTGGGCACGCGAACGCCGGCTTCGGAAAGCTGGCTGATCATCTCGCCGAGCGACGCATTCTTGCCACCGACGATTTCCACGTCGGTCATTCGCAACTGCTCGAATGGAACTACATACGCCTGATCCTTTGCGACATCGTTCGCAACATTAACTGCGTTAGTCATACAAGCCCCTAAGGTGGATGAAATTCACGATCGCACGAGTGGGCTCATATGCGGCGGCGCTCATTGGAAGCGCGAGACGCATCTCGTACAACCTGTTTGATAAGCCATCGCGGTATGGATAGGGACGTCTGAAACTGCTCGGATTCATGCTTCTTTGAAGCAAAAATAAGCGAAGCAACCTCGTTTTGACGAAAATCCTAATCAATCCATACGCAATTGCTTATCGAACAGGTTGCCGCTATTCTACCGTGCCATTTCTCAATTTTGTCCCGGCATAATCAGCAAATAGACGGCAAAATCGAGGTCTTTGACGCTCGATGGTTCGGCGGCGCACACCCCGAATCCAGTTACCTTAACACAGGCCTTTTCCGCTCCCGTGCTCGCGCGTTACCTTCGAGCACGTGCCTTCCAACTCGTTCCCCATATCGCCGATGCCGCCATCCGTATTCATCGTTTCCGACGGTACAGGAATTACCGCCGAGACGTTCGCGCATTCGATCCTCGCCCAGTTCGACCAGAAATTCCGGCTGGTGCGCGTGCCGTTCGTCGACTCGATCGACAAGGCGCATGCGACCGTCGAGAAGATCAACGAAGTGGTGTCACTGGACGGACGGCGGCCCATCGTCTTCACGACGCTCGTCGACAGCGCGTCGAACGAGATCGTCAAGGGCTGCAATGCGCTCGTGCTCGACATGTTCCAGACCTTCATCGAGCCGCTCGAACACGAACTGGAAATAAAGTCGACGCATGCCATGGGCCGCGTCCACCAGAACGCGGACACCGAGGAATACAAGAACCGCATCGAGGCCATCAACTTCTCGCTCGCGCACGACGACGGTCAATCCAACCGCAATCTCACGGAAGCGGACGTGATTCTCGTAGGCGTCTCGCGCAGTGGCAAGACGCCCACGAGCCTCTATCTGGCAATGCAATACGGGGTGAAGGCGGCGAACTACCCGCTGATTCCGGAAGATTTCGAGCGCGGCAAACTGCCGACGCCCTTGCTGGAACATCGCGAGAAGATGTTCGGTCTTTCCATCGACCCGCAGCGGCTCTCGGAGATTCGCAACGAGCGCCGGCCGGGCAGCAAGTACGCGGCGCTCGAAAACTGCCGTTACGAGATCAACGAAGCCGAATCGATGATGAAGCGCGAAGGCGTGAAATGGCTTTCGTCGACACACAAGTCGATCGAGGAAATCGCCACCACGATTCTGCAGGAGATCAAGCCGGAGCGGCCGTCGTACTACTGATCAGCGCCGCTGCTGGCGGCATTGTTCGAAAAGACAAATTGCCGCCGCAGCCGCCACGTTCAGCGATTCCATGCCGCCCGGCTGTGGAATCGTCACGCGATGCGTGACTGCATCGCGCCAGACCTGCGACACGCCCGCGCCTTCGTTGCCGAAGACCCATGCGAGCGGACCCACGAGATCGCAATCGTAAAGCGCGACCGCGCCATGTGAGTCGGTGATGGTCACGGGCGCATCCAGGCGCGCAATCAGGTTTGCCGGTTCGACATCCTCGAAGATATCGAGCAGAAAGTGTGCGCCCATGCCCGAGCGCAAGACCTTCGACGACCACGCGTAAGCCGTTCCCGGCGCGCAGAAAACGCGCGTGATACCCGCCGCCGCCGCGCTGCGCAAAATGGAACCGACGTTGCCCGCGTCCTGAATGCCGTCGAGAATCACGCAGGTTGCCTCGACGCGGTCGGGCAGCGCGGCATCGATCTTCTCAACGAGCAACAACATGCCAACGCCGCGCACGACGCTCGACAATTGGCCGAAGAGCGCATCCGGCAGCACGATCACACGTTTTTCCTCGATGCGCGCGACGATCTCCCGCGCTTCGGCATGGGAGAGCGCGCCTTCGGTCACGACGCAGGTTTCCGGCTGGCCGGCGGCGTCGAGAAAGGCTGAAGCGAGGTGGAGCCCTTCGAGGAGCGCGTGAGCGCTGCGGCGCTGCTGCGCGGTCGAACCGGCGAGCGCCTTTAGACGCTTGTAGAGCGGGTTGTCCCGCGAGGTGATCGATTTCAAGATTCAGAACGCGCGTGCATCGGGGTCGTCGTTGATGGTCGCGGCGGCTTGCAACACCTCGGGCGCGATGGCCGGCAGCATCGAGCCGAAACGGATATGCGCCTCGCGCACCGGCGCGAACGAACGCCGATGATGCTCGCACGGCCCATGCTCATGAAGCGCTTTCAGATGTTGCGGCGTGCCGTAGCCCGCGTGTGCATTGAATCCGTAGACAGGATGAACGTCGTGCAATTCCAGCAGCATGCGGTCGCGCGTGACCTTGGCCAGAATCGATGCCGCCGAAATCTGCTTGATGAGCGCGTCGCCGCCAATCACGGCTTCCGAGCGGATCGACAGCGTCGGGCAGCGGTTGCCATCCACTTTCACGAGCGTCGGCGCAACCGCAAGCCCTTCGACCGCGCGCTTCATGGCGAGCATGGAAGCATGCAGGATGTTGATGGTGTCGATTTCCTCGACGCTTGCCGACGCGATGCAAAAAGCAAGCGCGCGATCGACGATCTTCTCGTAAAGCTCTTCGCGGCGTTTCGCGCTCAAGGCCTTCGAATCGTCGAGACCGTTGATGCGTGGCTTCGCGGGATCGAAGATCACCGCGGCGGCCACGACCGGCCCCGCCAGTGGACCGCGCCCCGCTTCATCCACGCCACAGACGATGTCGAAAGGCGAACTGAAGTCCAGCCCGCTTTGGAGTGTCGCCCGCACCGCTTTTGTCTCACGCGCCATTATCCGGCTCTCCGCGTTTGCAGCACTCGCGCGACCGCGTCGGCCGCCTTCTGCGACGTGTTCTGACGCAGCGCGATATGCATGTCCGTGAAAATCTCCGTCAGGGTACGGCGGTTCGCTTCGTCGTTCAACTGTTTGAGCGTGGCGTCGGCGAGCGCTTCGGGCGTGGCGAAGTGCTGCAGGATCTCCGGCACCACGAAGCGCCCCGCGAGAATGTTCGGCAAGCCGACATAGGGCAGATAGCCCTGACGCTTCATGATCTGACCCGTGAGCCAGGGCACCTTGTAGGAAATGACCATCGGCTTCTTGAGCAGCGCGGCTTCGAGCGTGACCGTGCCGCTTTTCACGAGGATGGCGTCCGCGGCGGTCATGGCGGTTTGCGCACGGCCGTCGGTAATCGTCAGCGAGAGACTCGGATGCGCATCGACGAGCGGCTGCAGAAGCTCGCGCAGCGCGGGGTTCGCGGCCGGCATCAGAAAGCGCACGCCGGGCTCGCGCAACTGCATGAGTTCCATGGCGTCGAAAAAGGTCGGGCCGATCAGCGCGATCTCCGAGCGGCGGCTGCCCGGCAGCACGGCAATCACCGGACCGCCTTGTGCGATACCGAGTTCGCGTCGCGCGCCGGCGACATCCGGTTCGAGCGGGATTTCGTCGGCAAGCGGATGGCCGACATAGCTCGCCGCCACGCCCGCCTTTTCCATCAACGCGATTTCGAACGGAAACACGCACAGCATGTGATCGACCGCTTTCACGATCTTCTTGATGCGGCCACCGCGCCACGCCCAGATCGACGGGCAGACGAAGTGCACCGTCGAAATGCCCGCTGCGCGCAATGGCTCTTCGAGACCGAAATTGAAATCGGGCGCGTCGACGCCGATGAACACCGACGGCGGCTCCGCGAGCAGTTGCCGCTTCAGTTCGTTGCGAATGCCGAGAATTTCGGGAATATGGCGCAGCGCTTCGACATAGCCGCGCACGGACAGCTTGTCCATGGGCCAGTGGGCTTCGAAGCCCGCCGCAGTCATGCGCGGACCGCCGATGCCGCTGTAACGCGTATCGGCAGGCAACCTTTCTTGCAAACCTTGAAGCAGCGACGCCGCGAGCAGGTCGCCGGAAGGCTCGCCCGCGACCATCGCAATGCGTGGCGAGTGGGTGATTGGCGTCATCGGGCGCGCTTAGCGGATGATGCCGCGCTGCGACGTCGCGATGAAATCGGAGAACGCCTTGACCGGAGCATCGCCCTCGCCGCCTGCCTTGCCCAGATCCTTCAGTTGCAATTTCGCTTCTTCGAGTGACAAACCGCTCTTGTAGACGATGCGATACGCCTGGCGCAACGCCGAAATGGCGTCGGGCGTGAAGCCGCGCCGGCGCAACCCTTCGACATTAATACCGTGCGGCTCGGCCTTGTTGCCCGCCGCGATGACGAACGGCGGCACGTCCTGCACGAGCGCGGAAGCCCCGCCCAGCATGGAATGCGCGCCGATACGCACGAACTGATGCACGCCCGACATGCCGCCGACGATAGCGTGATCGCCGACCGTCACATGGCCCGCCAGTTGCGCGTTGCTCGACATGATGATGTTGTTGCCGAGCCGGCAATCATGGCCGACGTGCACGTAAGCCATGATCCAGCAATCGTCGCCGATGGACGTCTCGCCTTGATCCTGCGCGGTGCCGGTATGCAGCGTGGTGAATTCGCGGATGGTATTGCGGTCGCCGATCACGAGACGCGTGGGCTCGTCGCGGTATTTCATGTCCTGCGGGCGCCCGCCGATCGACGCGTAGTGGCCGATGCGGTTGTCGCGTCCGATGCTCGTGTGCCCTTCGAGCACGCTGTGCGAACCGACCGTCGTGCCCGCGCCGATCACGACGTGGGGGCCGACGATCGCGTACGGTCCGATTTCGACGGTATCGTCGAGTCGAGCGCCCGGCTCGATGATCGCGGTAGGGTGAATCTTGCTCATGCGCTTATCGCCTCAAGCTGTTCGTGCTGCCTGTGTCTTGACGGTGAACGCGGCCTCAGGCGGCCGTGTTCTTCACGGTACACATGAGCTCGGCCTCGGCAGCGGTCACGCCGTCAACTTCGGCGCGCGCCTTGAACTTCCAGATGCCTCGCATGTACCGCTCGAAGTTGACGTTGAGGATCAGTTGATCGCCCGGTTCCACCACGCGCTTGAAGCGCGCGCCGTCGATACCCACGAAGTAATACAGCGTGGTCGACGGATCGTGCGGTTCCTCGGCGAAAGTCAGGAGCGCCGCGGTCTGCGCGAGCGCTTCGAGAATCAGCACGCCGGGCATGACGGGCCGCGTCGGGAAGTGACCCTGAAAATACGGCTCGTTGATCGTCACGTTCTTCAGCGCTTTGATGCTCTTGTGCGGCTCGAGTTCGAGTACGCGATCCACGAGCAGGATCGGATACCGATGCGGCAGCAGCGTGAGGATCTTGTGAATATCGAGGTTGATTTTTTCTGTGCTCATGGTCGTTCTGCTCGCGCGCGTGTTGTGCGCGGAAATTGACTGCGGACGCGTTGAACGAATCTTGCGCCCGCCGGAAATGCCTTTGTGTTTATCTTCGATGCGGCTTGCTGCGTGTTTTGTTGCTGCCTCGATGATGGGATGGACCGTCGACGCCTTTTGAAACCGTTGAACCCGGCTCGCTTACTGCGCGTTTCGTTTATGCGCCGGCGATGATACGAACCCTCGACGCTTTTACACTGCTTTTACACTGCTTGACTCGGCCTGCTCACGGCACGTTTCGACGCTGCCTCGGTGAGAATACCAACCTCTTGCGCTGCTGAAATTGCTGACGTCGCCGGCTTACTGCCCGTATCAAGGTTGCCGGCCAGTGCTTTGAACCAGCGGATCTTGGCTTGCTTACTCCGCGCCGCCCGCGTCGCCCTTACCTGCTTTCTCGCCCAACGCCGTTTCGAGCGCCTTGATGCGATCACGCAGCTTGTCCAGATTGCGCACCAGCGCCGCGCTCTTGTTCCAGTCGGCATGATTCACCGCCGGGAAAGCGCTCGTGTACATGCCAGGCTTCGTCAGCGACTTGGAGACGCCCGACTGCGCCGTGACGATCACGTAGTCCGCCAATGTGACGTGGCCTGCGATGCCCACTGCGCCGCCGATCATGCAATGCCGCCCGATATTCGTGCTGCCCGCGATACCCGCGCAACCGGCGATAACCGTGTACGCGCCGATGCGGCAGTTGTGCCCGATCTGCACGAGATTGTCGATCTTCACGCTTTCTTCGATGACGGTATCCGCCATGGCGCCGCGATCGATCGTGGTGTTCGCGCCAATTTCCACGTCCTCGCCGATGTCCACCGCGCCCACCTGCGGAATCTTCACCCAGGTGCCGGTGCGAGCATCGCCTTCGCCCACGAAATCCGGCGCGAAGCCGAAGCCATCCGCGCCAATGACCGTGCCGGCGTGCACGATCACGCGCGCACCTAGTTTGCAGCCGTGATACACGGTGACGTTCGGATACAGATGCACGTCGTCGCCCAACTTCACGCCACGTCCGATGACCACGCCGGCATCCAGTTTCACGCGCTCACCGACGACCGCGCCCGCTTCCACCGTCACATGAGGCCCGATCACTGCGCTCGCCGCGACGTGCGCAGCCGGATCGACATACGCGCTCGGATGCACGCCGGGCTTCGAGACGGGCGTTGCAAGATCGATAAACGCCTGTGCGACGCGAGCGAAATAAGCGTAAGGGTTCGCCGTGACGATGAAATTCGTGCCCGCGCGATTGCCCACCTTCTCCAGATCGGCGGGCGAGATCAACACCGCGCCGGCGCGCGTCGTCTCGACTTGCGCCAGATACTTCTGGTTGGCGAGAAACGCGAGTTGCGCGGGGCCGGCTTTGTCGAGCGGCGCAAGCGCCTCGACCTTTTGCGTGCCCGCGCCGACTATCTCGCCGCCAAAGCGGCTGACCAATTCGTCGAGCGTGATCGCCATGCCTGATGCCATGCGTTCAATTACTCCGTGTCAGTTCGAGCTTGCGCCACTCGCGCCGCTCGCACCATTTTGCGTGCTCGCAGCCAGCGCCTTCAGCACTTGATCCGTGATATCGATGCGCGGGCTCACATACACCGCTTCCTGCACGATCAGATCGTAATGCTGCTGTTCCGCGATCTGCTTGATGACCTTGTTCGCGCGATCCAGCACCGCCGCGAGTTCTTCGTTACGACGCTGATTCAGGTCTTCGCGAAACTCGCGCTGCTTGCGCTGGAAGTCGGCGTCGAGCTGCGCTAGATCGCGTTGGCGCGCGGCGCGGTCGGTTGGCGCGAGCGAGGCGCCATTCTTGTCCATGTTGTCGGACATGGCCTTCATGCGCTGCGCCATGTCCTGCAGCGCCTTGTCGCGCTTGGAGAACTCCTGCTCGAGTTTCGACTGCGCAGCCTTCGCCGCCGCCGACTCGCGCAGGATGCGGTCGGAGTTGACCGCGGCGATGCGCGCTTCCTGAGCGCTCGCGCTCGCAGCCGCACCCAGGCCGAGAACCATCGACAACGCAAGCGCCAGCGCCATATGTTTCGAAAGCTTACCGGTTCGCAAAGTGTTCCTCACGTTACGTCGAAATGAATGAAGCCTCTGTTCTCGTCGCGACGCAGCTTAGAACGCCGTGCCGATCTGGAACTGGAACTTCTGATACTGGTCGCCTTCATGTTTCTGCAGCGGGAAGCCCAGGCTCAGCTTGAGCGGGCCGATTGGCGAGATCCATGCAAGACCGACACCATAGCCATACCGCAAGCCGTTCGCGCCGGCGCTCGTGCCGCCCTGATTCGGGTCGCCCCAGACGTTGCCGGCGTCGAGGAAGGTGAAGACGCGCAGCGTGCGGTCATAACCCGTTCCCGGCAGCGGGAACGTGAGTTCGATATTACCCACCGCCATGCGCGAACCGCCGATCGGGTCGCCCGTTTTCGCGTCACGCGGACCCAGCGAACTCGGCGAGTAACCGCGCACCGAGCCGATACCGCCCGCGTAGTAGTTCTTGAAGATCGGGTACGTCTGGCCGTCGAGGCCCTTGCCGTAACCGCCTTGCAGGTTGAAGCCGAGCACGAAGCCGCGCGCGAACGAGTAGTAATACTGGAACTGCGCGTCGAATTTAGCGTAGGTCGTGTTGCCGATAGGCGTGCCGTACTCCGCGTTCGATTGCAGGTAGTAACCGCGGCTCGGCACGAGCGCGCTGTCGCGATTGTCGCGCGACCAGCCAACCGTCAGCGGATAGTTGTTCACCACGCGACCGAATTCGTTCACGTAGTTGATGTACGACTGCGGCGTGGCCGAGTCGACGTCCATGGTGTTCTGCTCGGCGCCGACGCCGAAGAAGACCGTGTCCTGCTCGGAGAACGGAATACCGAACTTCGTGTCCGCGCCCATCGTCACGATCTTGAAGCTCGAATCGGTCGAGTAGTAGAGCGGCTGATACGTGCGGTAGTAGGCGTCCGTGATCCGCTTGATACCGTCGATGGTGAAGTACGGATCGACCTGCGTGACCGTCAAGGTACGGTAGGTCTTCGCGGTGTTCACGTTCACCGAGAGACTCGTGCCGGAGCCGAACACGTTGTCCTGCGAGACGCCCGCCGAGAGCACCACCTTGTCCGTCGACGAGAAACCCGCACCCAGCGTGATGGCGCCGGTCGGCTTTTCCGCGACCTTCACGTCCACGTCCACCTGGTCGTTAGTGCCTTCCACCGGCGTGGTGGTGACATCGACATCCGTGAAGTAACCGAGACGGTTGATGCGGTCTTTCGAGAGCGCGAGGCGGCTCGAATCGAACCACGAGCTTTCCAGCTGACGCATTTCGCGACGCACGACTTCGTCCCGCGTACGCGTGTTGCCGTCGATATTCACGCGGCGCACATACACGCGGCGGCTCGGATCGACTTGCAGCGTGAGCGCCACCGTGTGATGCGCCTGATCGATTTCCGGCTGCGCGTTGACCTGTGCGAACGCGTAGCCGTATTCACCGAGCTTGTCGACGACGGCCTTGGTCGAGGACTGCAGCTTCTCGGCCGAAAAGAGTTCGCCCGGTTTGATCTTGATGAGCTTGCTCAACTCGGCGTCGCGACTCAGCAGATTGCCCGACAGCTTGACGCTGCTGACCTTGTACGGCTCGCCTTCATGCAAGGCGACGGTCAGGTACATGTCCTTCTTGTCCGGCGAGATCGACACCTGCGTGGAGTCGATGCTGAACTCGAGGTAACCGTGATTCAGATAGTACGAGCGGACATTTTCGAGGTCACCCGTGAGCTTTTCTTTCGCGTAGAGATCGCTCTTGGTGTACCAGGAGAACCAGTTCGGCGTGGAGAGCTGCATTTCGCCGAGCAGCGTGCTCGAACTCACGGCCTTGTTGCCGACGAAGTTGATCTGGCGAATCTTCGCGCTCGGACCTTCGGCCACCGAGAACAGAATGGTGACGCGATTACGGTCGACCGGCGTGACGGTGGTGGTGACTTCGGCCGCGTAGTAGCCGCGCGTCAGGTACTGACGTTTCAGTTCCTGTTCGGCCTTGTCGAGCAGCGCCTTGTCGTAGGAGCGGCCTTGCGACAGGCCGACCGAGCGCAGCGCCTTGGTGATGGTGTCCTTGTCGAACTCGTGCAGACCCGCGAAATCGATGCTCGAAATGGCCGGCCGTTCTTGCACCTGCACGACCACGACATTGCCTTCGGTTGCGATTTGAACGTCGTTGAAGAAGCCCGTTGCATAGAGGGCGCGAATCGCTTCGGAGGCCTTGTCGTCGGTGAACGTGTCGCCTTGCTTGATCGGCAGATAGGCGAACACGGAACCCGGTTCGATGCGCTGAAGACCTTCGATCCGAATATCCTGCACGACGAACGGCGTAACGGCGTGTGCCGTGATACCCGTTGCGGCAAGCGCCGCGGCTACAGCCGTCTTAGGAACAAAGCGATGAGGTTTGAACAACGTGCTTCCCCAGTATTTAAAGCTGCATTCATTCCGGCGGTCGCTCGAACAACGCCGCCAGAGATTGTCAAAGTGGATCAGAAACGGATCAGGCGAGCCAGGTCATTGAACAGCGCGATCATCGACAAAGCGACGATGCACACCAGCCCCGCCCGTTGCAGAACCAGCTGCCAGCGATCGGACACCGCCTTGCCGGTAACGGCTTCAACCAAATAATATAACAGATGCCCACCGTCCAAAACCGGAATCGGTAACAAGTTCAACACACCGAGGCTGATACTCACGAGCGCGAGAAAGGAAACGAAAGCCGCCAGACCCAAACGCGCGCTCTTTCCTGCATAGTCCGCAATGGTGACCGGTCCTGAAAGGTTCTTGAGCGATGCCTCGCCTGTGATCATCCGCCCGAACATGCGCAGCGAATACATGCTGATGTCCCACGTGCGATTCACGCCGAGACGCAGACTTTCCACCGGTCCGTAACGCACGTCGACGCTAGGCAACTGATTGGCGAGCGCAGCACCTATACGGCCGATATCCTTGCCGCTCGCCGCATCGTGCTTGACGTCGGGCGTCACCTGCACCGTCTGCTGCTTGCCCGCACGCTCGATCGTGAGCGTGACCGCTTTCGCGCCGTGCGCCTTCACGTAGTCGATGAAGCTCGTCGCGTTATCGACGTTATGGCCGTCTATTGCGCGCAGCTTGTCGCCCGCCTGCAGACCGCTCTTTTGCGCGGCGCTGCCCGCCTCCACACCCGCGACCGTGAGCGTGCCACCGCCCGGCGTGAAGCCGAGCTTGTCCATGAAGTCCTGCTCGGCGTCCGCATCCGAAATGGTGCCGACACTCAGCGGAAAGTCGTACGTGCCTTCGTGCGTCTTCGCCGAAAGCACGATGCGGCGATGATCGAACGATGCATCGAGAATCTTCCAGCGCAGATCCGACCACGAGCGAATAGCGTGCGTTTCCCCGCCGTTGTCCGCGTCGCGCATCGAAACGATCTTTTCGCCGCCTTCGAAACCCGCGCGCGCGGCTGCCGTGTTCGCCACGGGCGTCGCGACGATTGCTTCGGGCTCCGACACGCCGCCCGCGAATACCGCCGCGAACAGCACGATGGCAAGAATGAAGTTCGCGACAGGCCCCGCCGCGACGATCGCAATGCGCTTCACGACCGGCTGCCGGTTGAAGGCGCGTGGCAGGTCCTCGGGCGCGATGCTCTCTTCGCTTTCGCGCTCGTCGAGCATCTTCACGTAACCGCCGAGCGGCAACGCGGCAATGGTCCACTCGACGCCGGTCTTCTTGCTGACCCAGCTCACGAGCGGCTTGCCGAAGCCCACGGAAAAACGCAGCACCTTGACGCCGCACATGCGCGCGACGCTGTAGTGACCGAATTCGTGGACGACGACAAGTACGCCAATCGCAACGACGAAGGCGACGATTTCGGTCAGAAAGTTCATGACGGCCTCAATGGGCGATGGACTCGGCGCCTGGCGCGCTGGCGGTGAGTTCCGCGACAAACCGATGCGCCAGACGGCGCGCGTTCGCATCGGCGGCGAGGACGTCGTCGAGCGATGCAGCGCTGCCGTTTGGCAAGGAGTTCAGCACGCGATCGACGACATCGCCGATCGCCATGAAACCGATGCGGCGCGCGAGGAACGCTTCCACCGCGATCTCGTTTGCGGCATTCAGCGCCGCGCTTGCCAGACCGCCCGCTTCCAGCGCGCCGATTGCGAGCGCGAGACACGGAAAGCGCGTGAAGTCCGGCTTCTCGAAACTGAGCGTGGCGATCTGTGCGAGATCGAGCGGCGCGACGCCCGAATCGACGCGATCCGGAAACGCCAGCGCATGTGCGATCGGCGTGCGCATGTCCGGGTTGCCGAGTTGCGCGAGCACGGAGCCGTCCGCATACGAGACCATGGAATGGATCACGCTTTGCGGATGAATCAGCACCTCGATGCGCGAACCGGGCAAATTGAAGAGCCAGTGAGCCTCGATGACTTCGAGGCCCTTGTTCATCATGGTCGCGGAATCGACGGAAATCTTGCGGCCCATGGCCCAGTTCGGGTGCTTGCAGGCTTCGTCCGGCGTGACGTCGATGAGCGTTGCCGGCTCGCGCGTGCGAAACGGGCCGCCCGATGCGGTCAGGATGATCTTCGATACGCCGCCGTGCAGCTTTGCCTCGCTGTCCGCGCAGGGCGGCAGGCACTGAAATACGGCGTTATGTTCGCTGTCCACCGGCAGCAGGATGGCGCCGTTGTCACGCACCGCATCCATGAAAATCTGGCCGGACATGACGAGCGCTTCCTTGTTGGCAAGCAGGATGCGCTTGCCCGCGCGCGCCGCCGCGAGCGTAGGCGCAAGGCCCGCCGCGCCGACGATGGCCGCGACCACGGTGTCGCATTGCGACGCCCGCGCCACCTCGACCAGCGCGGCTTCGCCGTGCGTCACCTCGGTTTTGCAGCCCGCGGCGTTCAGGGCGCCCGCCACGTGCGCGGCCGTTTCCGCGTCGCCGACCACGGCCACTTCGGGCGTGAAGCGCAGACACTGTTCGACGAGCTTGTCGCCGTTGCGATGCGCGGTGAGCGCGTAGACCGAGAAACGGTCCGGGTGCCGTGCCACGACGTCGAGCGTGCTATCGCCGATCGAGCCCGTGGAGCCGAGCAATGTAAGACGTTTTTGCATGAATTCTTCTCTAGCCGAGCATCAGCAATGCAATCGGCAGTACGGGCAGCAACGCGTCGATCCGGTCGAGTACGCCGCCGTGACCCGGCAGCAAACCGCTCGAATCCTTGACGCCCGCCTGGCGCTTAAGGAGCGATTCGAACAAGTCGCCGACCACGCTGAACGCAACCAGCACGGTCAGCGCGAGGAGCGCGCGCGCCCAGCCTAGATGTTCGACGAACGCGCTGAATACGGTCGGCGCCTCGAACGCGGTGGCGGCGGCAATCGTGCCGATGACCATCACCGCGACCCAGCCGCCGATCGCGCCTTCCCAGGTCTTGCCCGGACTGATGGACGGGGCCAGCTTGTGGCGGCCAAGGGCTTTGCCGGCGAAGTATGCGCCCACATCGGCCAGCCAGACTACTAGAAGAAGCGATAGCACGAAAGCCACGCCCACGGTGCGGGCCGCGACCACCGCGTGCCAGCAGGCCACGAACACGACGATTCCGGCAAAAAGGAGGAAGCCGCGCCACGCACCCGCCGAAAGCACGGGCTTGCGCAAAAGCGCATACGGCCCGGCCAACACCCAGAAAATAGCGGCCATTTCGAAGAGCGCCTTGGGCGCGACGCCGAGAAACGTGCTGAAAATGAGCGCGAGTCCCGCAATGAGCGCGTAGGCCACCGGACCCGCGCCGTTGAGCTTGAGGAGCCGTCCCCATTCCCATGCGGCGAAGACGACGACAAAACCGATCAACGCCCCGAATACGCCGATCGGCGCGAACAACGTGACCGGCACGAGGACCGCAAGCAGGACGATTGCCGTGATGACACGGGTTCTTAGCATGAAAGGGTGTCGGCCTTCTGCGATTGGTTTTCGACTTGCGCGCTGGTGCGCCCGAAGCGGCGTTCACGCTCGCCATACGACGCGATGGCGCGATCCAGCGCTTCGGCGTCGAAATCGGGCCAGTAGGTATCGGTGAAATAGAACTCGGTGTAGGCGAGTTGCCACAGCAGAAAATTGCTGATGCGCTGCTCGCCGCCCGTACGGATGAAGAGATCCGGCTCCGGCGCGTAAGCCATGGCGAGATGCTCGGCGAAGGATTCGTCGTCCACGCGCGCCGGCACGCCCTGTTCGAGCGATTGCGCGATGAGCTTCTTCGTCGCCTGCATGATGTCCCAGCGCCCGCCGTAATTGGCGGCAATGGTGAGCGTCAAACGCGTATTGCGCGCCGTCTTGGTCTCGGCACGCTGAATGAGCGCGCGGATGCGGTCGTCGAACATGGCGGTGTCGCCGACCACGCGCAGACGAATGCCGTTGGCGTGCAGCTTGCCGATCTCGCGCTCGAGCGCGGTCACGAACAGGCGCATGAGAAACGACACTTCCTCGGTCGGACGGCGCCAGTTTTCGGAACTGAACGCGAACAGCGTGACGAATTCGACGCCGCGCCGCGCGCAGCTTTCGACGGTGGCGCGCACCGCATCGACGCCGCGGGTGTGACCGGCGACGCGCGGCAGGCGCCGCTCGGTCGCCCAACGGCCGTTGCCGTCCATGATGATCGCGACGTGGCGCGGGACAGCCGCGACATCGGGCACGCGAACGGTAGAGCTGGTATAGGTCATGGCCGTTGAATCTTGAAATCGACAGAAGTGAGAGCCAGCCTCAATCTAAATGGTCGAGGCTGGCAAGACCGTATCTACGGCCTCACACCGTCATGATTTCGGCTTCTTTGGTCTGGACGAGCTTGTCGATTTCGGCGACGAACTTGTCGGTGAATTTCTGCACGTCGTCGCTTGCGCGGCGCTCGTCGTCTTCCGAAATCTCTTTGTCCTTCACGAGCTTCTTCAGTTGCTCGTTCGCGTCGCGGCGCAGGTTACGAACGGCGATCTTCGCCGATTCGCCTTCGCTCTTCACGACCTTGGTCAGCTCGCGGCGGCGCTCCTCGGTGAGCGCGGGCATTGGCACGCGGATCAAATCGCCCTGCGTTGCCGGGTTCAGACCGAGGTCCGACTCACGGATCGCCTTTTCGACGACGCCGACCATCTTCTTTTCCCACGGCTGCACGCCGATCGTGCGGGCGTCGACGAGCGTCATGTTCGCCACTTGGGAGATGGGCACATTCGAGCCGTAGTAGTCGACCTGGATGTGATCGAGCAGACCCGTGTGGGCGCGGCCCGTGCGGATCTTCGCGAGATCGGCCTTGAACGCTTCGATCGACCGCGTCATCTTCTGGTCGACGCCTTTTTTAATGTCAGCCACACTCATTTGAACCTCCGAAACCTTGGGTTACTGGCAATCTAGGCGCCTTCGCGCGATCTTCCGGCGTGCTCCACACCGGCCGCGGCGCGGCGCCCTTTCAACGTCGCTGAACTTCTCGTTGACCACTCTCAACGCGAGAGTTTACACGTGGACGAGCGTACCTTCGTCGTCGCCTTGCACGATGCGCTTGAGCGCGCCCGGCTTCGTGATCGAGAACACGCGGATCGGCAGCTTCTGGTCGCGGCACAGCGCAAAAGCCGTGGCGTCCATGACTTGCAGATTGCGGCCGATCGCTTCGTCGAAGCTGATCGTGCTGTAGCGCGTCGCGCTCGGATCTTTCTTCGGGTCGGCGGAGTATACGCCATCGACCTTGGTTGCTTTCAACACCACTTCGGCGCCCACTTCCGCGCCACGCAAGGCGGCAGCGGTGTCGGTCGTGAAGAACGGGTTGCCCGTGCCGGCCGCGAAGATCACGACCTTGCCTTCTTCGAGCTGGCGAATCGCGCGGGGGCGGATGTACGGCTCGACCACCTGGTCCATGCGCAGCGCGGACTGAACGCGCGCTTCGATGCCGGCGTGACGCATGGCGTCTTGCAGCGCCAGCGCGTTCATCATGGTCGCGAGCATGCCCATGTAGTCGGCCGTCGCCCGGTCCATGCCGGCCGCGCCGCCCGCCACGCCACGGAAGATGTTGCCGCCGCCGATCACGACGGCCATTTGCGTGCCCATCCGCACTACTTCAGCGACATCCGCCACCATCCTTTCGATTGTTGCGCGATTGATGCCGAAGGCATCGTCGCCCATGAGGGCTTCGCCGGAGAGTTTGAGGAGTACGCGTTTGTAGGCTGTGGGCATATGAGTTTCCGATCGCGCCGAGGAGGGTTGCAACAACGTAGAACTGTAGGGGTGAAACAATATTTACCGCAAGCGGCCGGATCGGGCGACGGGCGCGACGCATACGGGTTTTCCCGAATTCGCCGCGCCCGCGCGATGCCTTGCCGCCTTACTGCCTTTCGATGCCCGGCGCCGCCATACCGCCGAGCGCCTTCACTTTAAAACTCAGCCTTGCTTGGCGGCAGCAACTTGCGCAGCCACTTCCGCCGCGAAGTCGTCCTGACGCTTCTCGATGCCCTCGCCCACCACGAACAGCGCGAACTTCTGCACCGACGCGTTTGCGGCCTTCAACATCTGTTCGATCGTCTGCTTGTCGTTCTTCACGAACGGCTGGTTCAGGAGCGACACTTCCTTCAGGTACTTCTGGACGCTGCCTTCGACCATCTTGGCGACGATTTCAGCCGGCTTGCCCGATTCAGCGGCCTTTTGCTCGGCGATGCTGCGTTCCTTCGCGATCAGGTCGGCCGGCACTTCGTCCGACGACAGCGAGACCGGCTTCATGGCCGCGACGTGCATGGCGACGTCCTTGCCGACTTGCTCGTCCGCGCCCGTGAACTCGACCAGAACACCGATACGCGCTCCGTGCAGATACGAGGCCAGCTTGTTCGCGGATTCAAAGCGCACGAAACGGCGAATCGACAGGTTTTCACCGATCTTGCCGACGAGCGCGAGGCGCACGGCGTCGACCGTCGAGCTTTCGAGCGGCAGCGCGGAGAGCGCGGCCACGTCAGCCGGATTGTTCTTGGCCACGAGTTCGGCGATCGTCTTGGCGAAGGCCAGGAAGTCGTCGTTCTTGGCAACGAAGTCGGTTTCGCAGTTCAGTTCGACGAGCGCGCCCACGCCGCCGTCGATATACGACGTGACGATGCCTTCAGCCGTCACGCGCGATGCCGCCTTGCTCGCCTTGTTGCCGAGCTTCACGCGCAGCAGCTCTTCGGCGCGCGCCATGTCGCCGTCGGCTTCCGTCAGCGCCTTCTTGCATTCCATCATCGGCGCGTCGGTCTTCGCGCGCAGTTCTGCCACCATGCTTGCGGTAATTGCCGCCATCATTCGCTCCTTGAGTCTGTTTGATACGTCCCGCCGCTTGAATCCGCCACGGGAAAGGGTACTAGACGTGCGAGAACGCAATGCCGCGCTCCCGAGTGCCGCGGCTTAAAAAAAAGGGGCCTTTCGCAAAGCCCCCTTTTATGTCGGCCGCAGGGCTCGATTACGCCTCTGCGTTGACCTCGACGAACTCGTCGCCGTCGCCTTCGCGGACAGCCTGGACCACGTCGTTCACCGCGTTCGCACGGCCTTCGAGGATCGCGTCGGCCACGCCTTCGGCGTACAGCGCGACGGCCTTGCTGGCGTCGTCGTTACCCGGAATGACGTAGTCGATGCCTTCCGGCGAGTGGTTCGTGTCGACCACGGCGATGACCGGAATACCAAGCTTCTTGGCTTCGGTCACGGCAATCTTGTGGTAGCCGACGTCGATCACGAAGATCGCGTCCGGAATGCCGCCCATGTCCTTCACGCCGCCGATCGACTTCTGCAACTTCTGCATTTCGCGTTCGAACAGAAGCGCTTCCTTCTTGCTCATGCGCTCGGTTTCACCCGATTCGACGGATGCTTCCATGTCCTTCAGGCGCTTGATCGAAACCTTCAAGGTCTTGAAGTTGGTCAGCATGCCGCCGAGCCAGCGGGCGTTGACGAAAGGCATACCCGAGCGGGCGGCTTCCTGAGCGATGGTGTCGCGAGATTGACGCTTCGTGCCCACGAACAGGATCGTGCCGCGGTTCGCTGCCAACTGGCGCACGTACTTCAGCGCGTCGTTGTAGAGCGGCAGCGTCTTTTCGAGGTTGATGATGTGAATCTTGTTGCGATGACCGAAGATGAACGGGGCCATCTTGGGGTTCCAGAAGCGCGTTTGGTGACCGAAGTGGACACCGGCTTCCAGCATTTGACGCATCGTGACTGCCATGAAATTCTCCGCGAGGGTTGGGTCTTAAGCCGGCTGCCGCATCCCGCGCCCGGCGCTTCTAGCTAACCGGACGCCGGACACCCTGGGTGCGCCGGCTTGCGAATCGAACGATTGTCTGTAAGAGAAGCGAGACGTCCCGCCACCCTAACTTTCAACCTACTTCCAAGCCCTACTACACCTAGATAAAAGTGTGGATAGGACTTAGCCCGTAACTATAGCATGTGAGGATTGACTAGCTCAAGCCGCTTGCAGGTGCCCGAAAGCGCTTGGGGAAGCCCGATCCATGCCCCGCATGCCTTTGATTCGGGCTGCGGCGCCCTCTCTAAGGTGCGATAATGCCGATTTCGCGGCTCACGGCCGCATACACGCATTTCTGAGCCTAGTCATGTCCATTACGCTGAAAAACGATCACGATATCGCGCAAATGCGCGTCGCCTGCCGGCTCGCCAGCGAAGTGCTCGATTTCATCACGCCGCATATCGTTGCTGGCGTGACCACCGAAGAACTCGACCGCCTTTGCCACGAACTCATGGTGAAGGAACAGGGCACGGTGCCCGCACCGCTCAACTATCAGCCGCCGGGTTATCCGCCTTACCCGAAAGCCACCTGCATTTCCGTCAACGACGTAATCTGCCACGGCATTCCCGGCAAAAAAGTGCTCAAGAACGGCGACGCGCTCAATATCGACGTCACCGTCATCAAGAACGGCTATTTCGGCGACACGAGCCGCATGTTCATCGTCGGCGAAGGGTCCATTCTGGCGAAGCGTCTAGTGCAAACCACCTTCGATTGCATGTGGCTCGGCATCGATCAGGTGCGTCCGGGCGCGCATCTCGGCGACATCGGCGCGGCTATCCAGAAGCATGCCGAGGCGCAAGGTTACAGCGTGGTGCGCGAATATTGCGGTCACGGCATCGGCCAGGTCTTCCATGAAGAGCCGCAGGTGCTGCATTACGGGCGCGCCGGCACGGGCATCGAACTGGAAGCGGGCATGATCTTCACCGTCGAGCCGATGATCAACGCCGGTCGCCGCGAAATCCGCACGATGCCGGATCAATGGACCGTCAAGACGCGTGATCGCAGCCTTTCCGCGCAGTGGGAACATACCGTTCTCGTCACGCCGACCGGTTACGAAGTCCTGACCGTGTCCGCGGGCACGCAGGCGCCCTCGCATTTGATCGCGGCCACGGCTTCCTGAGCTCCGCCGCTCCCCGGCCGCGCTTGCGTGCGCGGCCTTCTTCCTTCCTGAATCCGAGCCCATGAGCGTCACAGTCCCTGTCGCCACGCCGTGTGAAACGCTGCGCGCTGCCTACAAGGCGGCGAAGTCGGCGCTCATCGAACGCTTTCAGACGGCTTCGAACGTCGAACCGTTGATGCACGCGCTCGGGCGCGCCACCGACGACGCGCTCAAGGGCGCCTGGGCCGCCTGCGAGATGCCGGCGGACGCGGCGCTGGTCGCGGTCGGCGGCTATGGGCGCGGCGAACTCGCACCGTATTCGGACGTCGATATCCTCGTGCTTCTGCCCGATGCCGGCGGCGATCAGGAAGACGTGGGCCCGCTCAACGCGCGCGTCGAGCGGTTTATCGGCATGGCGTGGGATCTCGGGCTCGATATCGGCAGCAGCGTGCGTTCGGTCGAGCAATGCATCGCGGAAGCGAGCGGCGATGTCACCGTCCTCACGTCGCTGCTGGAGGCGCGGCGCATCTTCGGCAGCGCGGAACTGTTCGAACGCTTTTCCGCGCGCTACAAGGAGACGCTCGATCCGCGCGGCTTCTTCCAGGCGAAGGTGCTGGAAATGCGTCAGCGCCACGCGAAGTTTCAGGACACGCCGTACAGCCTCGAGCCGAACATCAAGGAAAGTCCGGGCGGTCTGCGCGATCTTCAGCTCATTCTCTGGATTTCGCGCGCGGCCGGTTTCGGCAGCAGCTGGCGCGAACTCGACCTGCGCGGTCTCATTACCGACCGCGAAGCGCGCGAACTGCGCCGCAACGAAGCGTTTCTCAAGACCTTGCGTGCGCGGTTGCACGTGATTGCGAAACGTCGCCAGGACATTCTCGTCTTCGATTTGCAGACGCCGCTCGCCGAGAGTTTCGGCTTCAAACCGACGACCGCCAAGCGCGCGAGCGAGCAGTTGATGCGCCGCTACTACTGGGCGGCAAAGGCCGTCACGCAGCTCGCGACCATTCTGATTCAGAACGTCGAGGCGCAGTTGTTCCCGTCGACGAGCGGTATCACGCGCGTCATTTCGGGGCGCTTCGTCGAGAAACAGGGCATGCTGGAAATTGCCCGCGACGACGTCTTCGAGCGCGAACCGCACGCCATTCTCGAAGCGTTCCTGCTCTACGAGCAGACCCGCGGCATCAAGGGACTCTCGGCGCGCACGCTGCGCGCGATCTACAACGCGCGCGAACTCATGGACCGCGACTGGCGGCGCGATCCGGAGAACCGGCGTCTCTTCATGGAGATTCTCAAGCAGCCCGAGGGCATCACGCACGCGCTGCGTCTCATGAACCAGACGAGCGTGCTCGGGCGTTATCTGCTGAACTTCCGGCGCATCGTCGGACAGATGCAGCATGACCTTTACCATGTCTATACGGTCGATCAGCACATCCTGATGGTGCTGCGCAACCTGCGCCGCTTTGCGATAGCGGAGCATGCGCACGAGTATCCGTTTTGCAGTCAGTTGATGGGCAATTTCGAGCGCCCGTGGGTGCTCTACGTCGCGGCGCTCTTCCACGACATCGCGAAAGGTCGCGGCGGCGATCATTCGACCCTCGGCATGGCCGATGCCCGTCGCTTCTGCCGCGAACACGACATGTGTCAGGAAGACACCGACCTCGTCGTATGGCTCGTGCAGCAGCATCTGACGATGAGCCATGTCGCGCAGAAGCAGGACACGAGCGACCCTGAAGTCATCAAGCAGTTCGCCTCCGTGGTAAAGACCGAGCGGCGGCTGACCGCGCTTTATCTTCTGACCGTGGCGGACATTCGCGGCACGTCGCCCAAGGTCTGGAACAACTGGAAGGGCAAGCTGCTCGAAGACCTGTTTCGCGCGACGCTCGCCGTGCTCGGCGGCGCACAGCCGGATGCGCACTCGGAACTCAAGTCGCGTCAGGAGGCGGCGCTCGCGCTCCTGCGTCTGGAAACCGTGCCGGAGAATGCGCAGCGCGAGCTGTGGGACAAACTGGATGTCGGCTACTTCTTGCGTCACGATGCCGCGGATATTGCGTGGCAAACGCGTGTGCTGTACCGGCATGTCGAAAGCGACGCGCCGATCGTGCGCGCGCGCCCGTCGCCCATCGGCGCGGCGCTGCAGGTACTGGTGTACGTGAAGGACCGGCCGGATCTGTTCGCCGGCATCTGCGCGTACTTCGACCGCAATGGCCTTTCCGTGCTGGATGCCCGCGTGACGACGACGCGACATGGCTACGCGCTCGATAACTTTCTCGTGGCGCATCCCGATCACGACGGGAGTTATCGCGACATCGCGAATCTCGTCGAACAACAATTGAGCACGCTTTTGGCGGACGAGCGCATTTTGCCCGAGCCGTCGAAGGGCCGCGTATCGCGGCTCGTGCGCACCTTTCCTGTCACGCCGCGTGTGGATTTGCGCCCGGACGAGCGTGGCCAGTACTACATCCTTTCCGTGTCGGCCAACGACCGGCAGGGCCTTCTTTATTCGATCGCGCGCGTTCTGGCGCAACACCGGATCGGCGTGCAGGCAGCGCGAATCAACACGCTTGGCGAACGCGTCGAGGACGTGTTTTTGCTCGACGGCAAGAGCTTGTCGAACAATCGCACCCAGATCCAGATCGAGACCGAACTGCTGCGCGCGATCGCAGCCTGAAACTTTATGCGCGTCAAACTGACAGCCAAACATCCGCGTCCGACATCGTCGACGCGGTCGCCGGTTCGCACCGGTAGTTCCACCGCCCGCAAGACCACGCGGCCTGAAACGCCGCACGAGCGGCCGTCGACACCCCGCGGTGCGGGGGGCGATTCGCGCGCGGGATTCGATAAGCGTGGCGCGGGGGATCGGTCGGAGCGTCGGCCCGGTTCTTCGGGCGGCGATGAGCGGCGCGCGTTTAAACCGCGTGGTGATGATTCGCGGCCGAGCTTTGATAAGCGTGGCGCGGGGGATCGGGCGGAACGTCGGCCCGGTTCTTCGGGCGGCGACGAGCGACGCGCGTTTAAACCGCGTGGTGATGATTCGCGTCCGAGCTTCGATAAGCGTGGCGCGGGCGATCGGTCGGAGCGCCGGCCGTTTGCGCGCGATGAGCGCACGCCCGGCAGCGATGAACGACGCCCTTTCAAACCGCGCGATGATTCGCGTCCGAGCTTCGATAAACGCGGCCCGAGCGATCGGTCGGAGCGCCGGCCGTTTGCGCGCGACGACCGCACGCCCGGTGGCGATGAACGACGCCCTTTCAAACCGCGCGATGATTCGCGTCCGAGCTTTGATAAGCGTGGCGCGGGGGATCGCTCCGAACGCCGTCCGTTTGCGCGCGACGACCGCACGCCCGGTGGCGATGAACGACGCCCTTTCAAACCGCGCGATGATTCGCGTCCAAGCTTCGATAAACGCGGCGCGAGCGATTGCTCCGAACGCCGTCCGTTTGCGCGCGACGACCGCACGCCCGGCAGCGATGAACGACGCCCTTTCAAACCGCGCGATGATTCGCGTCCGAGCTTCGATAAACGCGGCGCGAGCGATCGCTCCGAACGCCGTCCGTTTGCGCGCGACGACCGCACGCCCGGCAGCGATGAACGACGCCCTTTCAAGCCGCGCGACGATTCGCGTCCGAGCTTCGATAAACGCGGCGCGGGCGATCGCTCCGAACGGCGGCCGTTTGCGCGCGATGAGCGCCCAACCGGTGGCGATGAACGACGCCCTTTCAAGCCGCGCGACGATTCGCGTCCGAGCTTCGACAAGCGCGGCGCGAGCGATCGGTCGGAGCGTCGGCCGTTTGCCCGCGACGACCGCACGCCCGGCAGCGATGAACGACGCACGTTCAAACCGCGTGGCGACGATTCACGCCCAAGCGTCGACAAGCGCGGCGCGGGCGACCGTCGTCCCGCATCACGCGACGACCGCCCACCGCACGCCGAAGTCATCCCGGCATCCACCGAACCCGCCCACAAGCCCCGCGCTCACGACGACGGCCTCGTCCGCCTGTCGAAGGTGATGTCCGAACTCGGCCTCTGCTCGCGCCGCGAAGCGGACGAGTGGATCGAAAAAGGCTGGGTGCTCGTCGATGGCGAAGTCACCGATACGCTCGGCACGCGTATCCGCCCGGATCAGGAAATCGATGTCCTGCCCGCCGCGCGTTCCGCACAGTCGCTGCTCGTCACGATCTTGCTGCACAAGCCGGTCGGCTACGTATCGGGTCAGGCAGAAGACGGCTACGAGCCCGCCGTCACGCTCGTCAATCCGACCAATCACTGGCAAGACGACCGCAGCGGCATTCGTTTCGCACCGGGTCATCTGCGCACGCTCGCGCCGGCCGGCCGACTCGATATCGATTCGACCGGGCTGCTCGTACTCACGCAGGATGGCCGCATCGCGAAGCAATTGATCGGCAACCATTCCGAAGTCGACAAGGAGTACCTCGTGCGCGTGCGCTACGGCGAACACGAAGTCGATGTGGATCAGCACTTCCCGGAAGAACAACTCGCGCTGCTGCGTCACGGCCTGTCGCTCGACGACGTCCCGCTCAAGACCGCACAAGTCAGTTGGCAGAACGGCGAGCAGTTGCGCTTCGTGCTGCACGAAGGCAAAAAACGCCAGATTCGCCGGATGTGCGAACTGGTCGGACTGGAAGTCGTCGGTCTGAAACGCATCCGCATGGGCCGCGTCACGCTGGGCGCGCTGCCACCGGGTCACTGGCGCTATCTCGGCGCCGACGAGAGCTTCTGATCGCGCGTTTCGCTCCGGACGATCTTCGTTCGGAGCGAACCACGAATGACCGTTCTCGCACTCCTCTCCACTTCCCGGCTGCGTCGCAAAAAAGCGACGTCTCGACTTGCATCCCCTGATGGCGCCACATCGATCGCCAGTTTTATTTTTTTGCTGATTACCGCCTAAAGAAAATAAGTCATTATTCCGTTAGGCAAGTGTGACGCAGAGACTTTTTTACCGTCCTGCAGCGCACCAAGGATTCAGCATTTAACTGATCGAAGGAGAATCGCCATGTCAGTCGAGATCATTGTCCGAGAAACGAAAAGCGGCCTCGAAATCGTCAGCGGCCGTCGACGGCTCGACGCCTTGCTCGCCCTGCGAGATGAAGTGGTCGTCATGAGCCCCGGCATCGGCGAAATCGTGGTTGCGCGCCTGCCGGACGGACGTCTGCAAGCGTCCGCGAACCCTGAACATGTCGCGCTGTTCCGCCAGCCTGCCGTTAGCGGAACGCCCAAATCCTTCGCCTGAACAAAAGCCGCTCGCAAGGAGCGGCTTTTTAATGTGTGCAAATGCGGAACGCGCCCTCGCGCGTCCGCACGTTCTCAGTCGTCGCCAACCGGATCGAGCCCAGGAAACAGCACGTCCGTGAAGCCGAACTTCGAGAAGTCGGTAATACGCATCGGATAAAGCTTGCCGATCAGATGGTCGCACTCGTGCTGCACGACGCGCGCGTGAAAACCTTCCGCCAGCCGCTCGATGGCGTTGCCGTACTGATCGAAGCCCTGGTAGCGGATCATCGAAAAGCGCTGTACCGCGCCGCGCAGGCCGGGGACGGACAGGCAGCCTTCCCAGCCCTCCTCCATGTCGTGACCGTTCGGCGTGATGATCGGGTTGATGAGCACCGTCTCCGGCACCGACGGCGCGTCGGGATAGCGCGGATTCTGTCCGAAGCCGAAGATCACCACCTGCAGATCGACGCCGATCTGCGGAGCGGCGAGGCCCGCGCCATTGGCGTCGCGCATCGTATCGAACATGTCCTGCACCAGCGTGTGCAGTTCCGGCGTGTCGAAATGCTCGACCGGCTCGGCGATACGCAACAGCCGCGGATCGCCCATCTTCAGGATTTCTCGGATCATGGGGTGACTCCTTCCAAAAGCTTCTTCATGCCGTCTTCGTCGAGAACGGGAACCCCGAGTTCCTCCGCTTTCGCAAGCTTGCTGCCTGCTTCCGCGCCCGCCACCACGTAGTCGGTCTTTTTCGATACCGAACCGGCCACTTTCGCTCCGGCCGCCTCCAGCATCTCCTTTGCATCTTCGCGCGTGAGCGTGGGCAAGGTGCCCGTCAGCACCACGGTCTTGCCCGCCAGCACGCCCAGCGGCGCTTTCGGTGCGGGCGGACCTTCCGGCCACGACACCTTGACGCGCAATTGTTCGATGACGTGCTGGTTGTGCTCTTCGCTGAAGAAATTATGGATGGCTTCGGCGACGACCGGCCCGACATCGTTCACTTCCAGCAATTCCTCGACCGAAGCGGCGATGATTGGGTCGAGCGAGCCGAAATGCTTCGCGAGATCTTTTGCCGTCGACTCGCCCACGTGGCGGATGCCGAGCGCGTAAATGAAACGCGCGAGCGTCGTGTGGCGCGCCTTGTCGAGCGAATCGAGCAGGTTTTGCGCGGATTTGTCGGCGAACCGGTCGAGCGCGGCGAGCGTCGAGAAACCGAGGCTGAAGAGATCGGCGGGTGTGCGCACGAGATTCTCTTCGACCAGTTGATCGATGATCTTCTCGCCGAGGCCGTCGATATCGAGCGCCCGCCGCTGGGCGAAATGCCACAGCGCCTGCTTGCGCTGCGCCGGACAAAAAAGGCCGCCCGTGCAACGCGCAATGGCTTCGTCGGGCAGACGTTCGATCCTCGAGCCGCACACCGGGCACTCGGTCGGCATGACGAACTCGCGCGCGTCGTCCGGACGGCGGTCGAGAATCGCGCCCACCACTTCGGGAATGACGTCGCCCGCACGGCGCACGGTCACTGTGTCGCCGATACGGATGTCCTTGCGGCGCACTTCGTCTTCGTTATGCAGCGTCGCATTCGTGACGGTCGCGCCACCGACGAAGACCGGCGCCAGGCGCGCAACCGGCGTGATGGCGCCCGTGCGGCCCACCTGTACATCGATGGCTAGCAGCTGCGTGAGCGCTTCCTGCGCCGGAAACTTGTGCGCGAGCGCAAAGCGCGGCGCGCGCGAAACGAAGCCGAGCTTGTCCTGTTCGTCGCGCCGGTTGACCTTGTAGACCACGCCGTCGATGTCGTACGGCAGCTGCTCGCGCTTTTCGCCCGTCTTGCGGAAAAAGTCGAGCAGACCCTCGGCGCCATCGACCACGCCGCGTTCCGCGTTCACCGGCAAGCCCATTTCCTTAAACCAGTCGAGCAGACCGGCGTGCGTATCCGGCATCTCCGCGCCTTCGAGCACGCCGATTCCATATGCGAAAAAGGATAGCGGCCGTTGCGCGGTCATCTTCGGATCGAGTTGACGCAAACTGCCCGCCGCGGCGTTACGCGGATTGGCGAACTCGCGCTGCTCGGCATCGCGCTGACGTGCGTTGAGCCGTTCGAAGTCGCGCTTGAACATCAGTGCTTCGCCGCGCACGTCGAGCCGCTTCGGCACGTGCTTGCCCTTGAGCGTGAGCGGAATGGAGCGAATGGTGCGCACGTTGGCCGTCACATCTTCGCCGGTCGCGCCGTCGCCGCGCGTGGACGCCTGCACGAAGCGGCCGTCCTCGTAACGCAGGGAAATGGCCAGGCCGTCGAATTTCAGTTCGCACGCATATTGCACCGGCGCGTGCGCGAGCGCGTCCGACACACGCTTGTCGAACGCGGCGATGTCTTCGTCGGCGAAACCGTTGTTGAGCGAAAGCATCGGCACGTCGTGCACCACGGGCTCGAAACCTTCCGCCGCCTTGCCGCCCACGCGTTGCGTCGGCGAATCGGGCGTGACGAGATCGGGACGGTCCGTCTCGATTCCCTGCAATTCCTTGAAGAGCGTGTCGTATTCGGCGTCGGGCAGATCCGGCTGGTCGAGCACGTAGTAGGCGTAATTCGCGCGTTCGAGTTCCGAGCGCAACCACGCCGCGCGCTCGGCCGGACGATCGGCACTGGGGACGGCTGCGCCCGACTTTCTGGCAGCGGCGGATTCGGCTTTCGTTTTAGCGGACATGCGACAAATACTTGGGAAAGTGAATTAAGTCTGCCAACGACCGTTCGATTGTCTCAGAAGATCGGTAAATCGTGGCATCGGCCAAACGGCCAGGATGTGACGAAACGTGCGATGCCGCGCGCGCAAAAGAAAGCGCCCCGGTCGGGGGCGCAATTACGAAGCCCGCTGCACGCTAAAAGACGAGCGCGCCGTGAGACCTCGCGCTTATTGGCTGAAGAGCCGCCGCGTGGCGGGCGAGCCTGCTGGCATGCCCGCCTGCTCAAGCTTGGCGTACAGCGTCATCAACTGCTTTTCGATGTTGAGCAACGCGGATTCCGGCAACGGCCGGCGCTGATCGTCCACGACCCGCGCGCCGATACGCTCTGACAGCGACTTGGCGTAATCGCACATGAGCCTGAACGGAAGGATGTCTTCGTCCGCCACCGGCACGTCGAGCACCAGCGTGATCATCTGGCCGCCCTTGTACGTGAGGTCGTCACGCAGGAAGTTGGTATCGCCGAAAAGGAGCATGAAAACCGGGTTCTGCTTCGCATCCAGTTTCACGAAACGCGTGCCGTCGCGCGAGAGCAAAAGGCCGTCTTGCGAGGCCACCGCCTGCACGTAGTTGGCCGACCACGGCGCGCCGTCGGACAGGATATTGATGGAGAGCTGCGCGTCGCACTGGGCGGCGAAGGCGTCCAGCTCGCGCGCCATGCCCACGGTTTCCATCATGTCCGGAAACTCGGGCGAACCGTCGATGGCATCGGCCAGACGCTGCACGCCGGTCACGAATTCGGAAAACTCGAGTTCGTTGAGCGGGCCACTGCGGTTTGCCAGTTGCGCGGCGGCACGCAACTCTTCATAACGCGCGCCGTTGCGCAGCAATTCCCAGGTCGAATCGCCCTCGGGCTTGCCTTCGATCGTCACGGGCTTGGTGCCCGCGCGACGCAGACGCTGCGCCAGCGGCAACACGCGGTCTCCCGCAACGGGTCCACCAAGGCGAATCGGCACGACGCAATCGATGCGGCGATCGACCAGCGCCGGCGGCGCCGACGAAATGGTGTTCGTGGCGGGCAAGGTCGGCTCGTTGCGTTCGTCTTCGTCGATGCTCTCGAGTTCCGCTTCATCAGCGGCGGTGGCTTCAGCCTGCAGATCGACGGCGGTATCAGCCGGAGCGATAGGCGCGGGCGCGACGGGCGCCGGCTCGGCCGCAAGACTCACGCCGCCAAAACTCGGCTCGACGCGCGCTTCGCTCTCGCTCGAAACCGGCTCGCGACGCGGCTGGCGCACCGGTTCGATAAACGGTTGCTCGTCGTCCGTCTCCTGACGCGCGAGCGCGTCGGCTGCCTCGTCGGGCATCGGACGCGGCATCTTGCGGCGCACCTTGGCGCTCTGCCACGCGTTGTACACCACCACGCCGCCCACCACCACGGCTCCTGCTCCGATTAAACCGAGTGTCAACTCGTCCATGCACGCTCCATCGTTCTTTTGGGTTACGAAGCGCCGCGCGATCTGTCGCACGCATCGGACCGCGTTCCGGCATCACGCCTCGGGTCTTTTGCGCACCACTCCGCGCCTGCGCGCCTGGCCGGATCAGCGTCCGGCCTGCCACTCATTCAAATCCTGGTGCTGCGTCGCGCGCTTCAGCCGTTTTGGGCGAAGCCCGCCGCCGACTCCATGTCCACCGCGACGATGCGCGATACGCCCTGCTCCTGCATCGTCACGCCGATCAGTTGCTGCGCCATTTCCATCGCGATCTTGTTGTGCGAGATGAACAGGAACTGCGTCTTGACCGACATCGCGCGCACGAGATTCGCGAAGCGTTCCGTGTTGGCGTCGTCGAGCGGCGCGTCCACTTCGTCTAGCAGACAGAACGGCGCCGGGTTCAACTGGAACATCGCAAACACGAGCGCGGTCGCGGTAAGCGCTTTCTCGCCGCCTGACAGCAAGTGAATGGTCGAATTCTTCTTGCCGGGCGGCTGCGCCATGACCTGTACGCCAGCGTCCAGGATTTCGTCACCCGTCATGATGAGCTTGGCCTGGCCACCGCCGAACAGCCGCGGGAACAGTTCGCCGAAGTGTCGGTTCACTTCGTCGAACGTGCCTTGCAACAGCGCGCGCGTTTCCTGGTCGATTCGCTGGATTGCATCTTCCAGCGTACCGATGGCGTCGTTCAGATCCGCCGATTGCGCGTCGAGGAACTGCTTGCGCTCGGTGGCCGCGACGAGCTCTTCGAGCGCCGCCATGTTGACCGGCCCAAGCGCTGTGATCGCGTTGTTCAGACGCGTGACTTCGCCTTGCAGATACGAAGGCTTCATGTCCGGCGTGAGCTTCGCCTGCAGTTCGGCTTCGTCGACGCCCGCTGCTTGCAACTGTTCGACGAACTGTTCGCCACTGATGCGCGCGGCCTGCTCCTTCAACTGCAATTCGTTGATGCGGTCGCGCAGCGGCTGCAGCGAGCGTTCGGCGAGTAGCCGCTGTTCGTCGGAGGCACGCAGACGCGCCGTCAGATCGTCCAGTTCGACGCGCGCGGCGTGCAGCGCTTCCTCGCGTGCCGCGCGGACTTCGAGCGCGTCCTGCAAGCCCGTCTGCGCCGTCTGTTCGTTGATGGTTTCGAGTTCGGCGCGCGCATCTTCGAGCGATGCCGCCACGCGTTCGCTTTGGTCGTGCGCCGTGTCGATGTTGCGCTTGTATTCCTCGATCTTCGCGGCAAGACCGCGCGCGGCGAAACCCGCGTCGCTCGCGGCGCGTTCCAGTTCGCGCAGTTCCTGACGGGCGGCCGTGAGCGTTTCGTCGAGCGCTTCGAACGCCATCTGGTTGTCCTCGAAGCGCGCCTGCAATTGCGCGAGCTCCGTGTCGTGGTGTTCGAACGCCGCCTCGGATTCGGCCCGCAGCGCGCGTTGTTCCTCGATCTGCGCGACGATTTCCTCGAGTTCCTCGCCAATCTGCGTGCTGCGCTGCGTGTAGCGCTCATGCGCCTGCGCGAGCTTCAGCACATCGAGTTGCAGCGCGTGGACGCGTTGCGTCGCGCGTTCGGCGGCGGCGCGGGCATCGGCAAGAGTTTGCGAGCCTTGGGTATGCGCGGCTTCTGCGCGTACCGCGTTGGCCTTTGCTTCGTCGGCGAGCAATGCCTGCGCGCGCACTTGCCGCGTGAGATTTTCGATATCCTGCGAACGCGCGAGCATGCCCGACTGCTCGGAATCGGCGGCGTACAGCTGCACGCCGACACGCGTCACCACATGCCCTGCCTTCACGATGAACGCGCCGCCTTCCGGCAATTGCGTGCGCGCCGCGAGCGCCTGGCCGATGTCGTCGGCGATGAAGGTCGTGGCGAGCCACTCGTTCAGCACCGCGCGCAAGCCCGGGTCGTCGATGCGCACGAGCGACAGCAACGGCCGCAAGCCTTGCGGCGTGTCGAGCGGCTTGCCGGCGACGGGCGGCGAATAGAACGCGAGCTTGGCGGGCGGCGCGTCGGCGGCGAAAGCCTTGATCCAGTCCAGATTCGATACTTCGAGCGCCGCCAGACGCTCACGCAGCACCGATTCGAGCGCCGCTTCCCAGCCCGCTTCGACATGCAGCTTCTTCCAGAGGCGCGGCAGCGCGCCGAGCTCGTGCTTGTCGAGCCACGGCTGGATCTTGCCTTCGGTCTGAACGCTTTCCTGAAGCTGCCGCAAGGCAGCAAGCCGCGCTTCGAGCTGATGATTCTGCGCGCTTTCGGCCTGTACGCGCTCCTGCGCCGCGCGGCGCTCGGCATCCAGACGCGGCACGGTTTCCTGCGCATCGGCGAGACGCGCCTGCGCTTCGCTCTGTACTTCCTCATGCTCGGCGAGCTGCATGCGCAGTTCTTCGAGTTGCGCTTCGTCGGGTGCGTCGAGTCCTTTCGATTCGGTCCTGAGCCGCTCCTCGCGCTGCTGCAACTGCTGAAGCTGCTGATCCGCGTTGCGCTGATGCGCCGCTTCGAGCTTCAACGCCTGCTCCGCGCGCGCGATGCCTGCGCGTTCTTCGTTCAGATGCGTCTGCGCGTCGCGCCAGCGGGCTTCGAGCGCCGGCAGTTCGTCATGCTTTGCGGCAGCGTTTTCCCGCGCGATGACTGCTTTCTCTTCGCCTTCCGCGAGCGCTTCCGATGCCGTGTCGATTGCGTCGCGCGCCTTTTGCGCCTGCATCTGCCATTGCTCGCGCTGCGCGTTGAGCGCGGCGATCTGAGCCTGCACGCGATTGCGCGATTCGACGATGAAGCGAATCTCCGCTTCCAGCCGGCTCACTTCGCCGTTGGCTTCGTAGAGCGCGCCTTGCGCGCCTTGCATGGCGTCGCTCGCGCTGTAGTGCGCGACACGCAGCGTCTCGAGTTGCGCTTCCACTTCGCGCAGACGCGCGGTCTGCGCTTCGAGTTCGATCTGCGCGTCGCGGATAGCGCGTTGCTGCCGCTCGGCTTCGTTGCCCGCTTCGTTCTTGCGCAAAAGCCACAACAGGCGCTGCTTTTCCTCGCCTTCGGCCTGCAGATCCTTGTACTTCGTCGCGACGACCGCCTGCGCTTCGAGCTTCTCGAGATTCGCGCCGAGCTCGCGGACGATGTCTTCCACGCGCGTCAGATTCTCGCGTGTATCGTGCAGACGATTCTCCGTCTCGCGGCGGCGCTCCTTGTACTTCGACACGCCCGCGGCTTCTTCCAGAAACACGCGCAGTTCTTCAGGCTTGGCCTCGATGATGCGCGCGATCATGCCCTGGCCGATGATCGCGTAAGCACGCGGACCTAAGCCCGTGCCGAGGAAGATGTCCTGGATGTCGCGGCGTCGCGCGGGCAGGTTGTTGATGTAGTAGCTGGAGGTGCCGTCGCGCGTGAGCACGCGCTTGACCGCGATCTCGCCGTAAGCGCTCCATTGCCCGGCGGCGCGGCCGTCGCCGTTATCGAAGATCAGTTCGACGCTTGCCCGGCTGCCCGGCTTACGCGCCGTGGAGCCGTTGAAGATGACGTCCTGCATCGATTCGCCGCGCAGTTCGGACGCGCGCGATTCGCCGAGCACCCAGCGCACGGCATCGATGATGTTTGACTTGCCGCAGCCATTCGGACCGACCACGCCGACTAACTGGCCGGGGACCTGGAAATGCGTGGGATCGACGAAGGACTTGAAGCCAGCGAGTTTGATCGAGGTCAGACGCACGGCGATTTCGCTGTTTGAGATGAATACGGAGGTAAATAGCAGACAGGCCGCACAGCGGCCCGTCGATCATGCTCGCCTTGAAGGCAGTCGAGGCCCGGGCATGAGCTTAAAGCCCTACCCGGCGAGCGGTCACCATCATACCATCGCCCGTCTCGATTTCTTTTTGCCTGCGCCTTCATCGCGCGATGTATTTTCAGCGGCTTCTTTTCGCTGCCGATGCACCCATGCCGACAGCACGCAAGCCGCCACGATGCACGCGCCGCCGGCCCACTCGCGCGGGCCCGGCACTTCATGCGCGAAGAGCCACGACGACAGCGCGGTGACGACGAGTTCGAACAGCATGATGATCGACGCGCGATTGGCGGGCACGCGCGCCAGGCCGATCTGCACGATCATGTTGTTCACCGCGAGCACGACGCCGAGGCCCAGCACGATCGACGCGACCGTGCCCAATTGCGCGGCTGAAGGCGGCGCGGGCATCGGCTCGAACACGGTGACGAGCGAAGCGACGATAGCCGCGCCGCCGAAGATCACCGCCGTGCGCATCTCCGGCTTCATTGCCGGAAGCGTGCGCGTGATGCGCACCACCAGCACGTTGCTGATGGAAAAGCCCATGCCGCCCATGAGCCCCGCCCATTCCGCGAGATTGGCGGGCAACGGCAGGCCGAGTTCGGGCGACCACAGCATGGTGACCGCGCCCGCGAGCGACAGCAAGGACAGCGCGGCATCCACGCGAGTCAGGCGTTCCTTCAGGATGAAGTGCGCGAAGATCGCGGTCCAGGCGGGCGTGAGATAGAACAGCAGCAGCACGCGCATCACCTGGCCGTGAATAGCGCCCCAGACGAAGCCGATGCTCGTCACGCCCGCCGCGAGTCCAAGCGCGACGAGCAGCCAATGCCACGAAAGGCTCTTGATCGAGCGATGCCGGAACAGCAGCACGAAGAGACAGGCGACCGCGCTCGTGCTTGCGCTGGCGGCGGTGCCGGAAAGGCCCATGGCGGCGAGCATGCGCATGGGATACCACACGAGGCCCCAGACCGATGCGCCGATCATGATGGCGAGCGTCGGGCCGGCGTCGTGGAAGCGGCTGCTCATCGTGTTACTCCGGCCGGCTGCGCGATTGCGCGCATCTCATCGTGATCAACCGGCTGTACCAGTGCGCCTTTCATGAGGCTCATTATTCGTTTGTCCTTTGCTGCAACGCGTCCGGCATAAGGCCGCGCGCTATAATATCGTGTTCTTGCGTGTGCATTTCGCGTGTTCGTCGTGTCGCGACGAAGCTCTTCTTCAAGCCCGCTGCACGCATGCGTCGGATGCCGTTCGCTCATACATACGTACAGACGCTTAACCGCAAAACCGGTCACGCCGTGAATCCACTACTCCAGAAACTTCAGTCGTATCCGTTCGAAAAGCTGCGTCTGCTTTTTCAGGGCATCGAGCCGCGCGCCGGATTCACGCCGATCAGCTTCGGTATTGGCGAGCCAAAGCATCCCACGCCCGCGCTGATACGCGACGCCGTCATCGATTCGCTCGACGGCATGGCGAGCTATCCGGCAACGCTCGGCAGCGCGCCCTTGCGCGAAGCCATCGCCAAGTGGGTGATGACGCGCTACGGTCTGCCTTCGATCAATCCCGCCACCGAAGTGCTGCCCGTTTCCGGTTCGCGCGAAGCCTTGTTCGCGCTGGCGCAGACCGTTGTCGACAGCCGCGGCGCGAGTCACGCGGCGGCGTCGGGCGAGCCGCCCATCGTACTCTGTCCGAACCCGTTCTATCAAATCTACGAAGGCGCGGCGCTGCTCGCGGGCGCCGAGCCTTACTTCGTCAATAGCGACCCGTCGCGCAACTTCGCGTGCGATTACTCGACGGTGCCCGAAGCAATTTGGGCGCGCACGCAACTGCTCTACGTGTGTTCGCCGGGCAATCCGACAGGCGCCGTGCTCACGCTCGACAACTGGCGCGAACTCTTCGCGCTGTCGGACAAGCACGGCTTCGTGATTGCCTCCGACGAGTGCTATTCGGAAATCTATTTCGACGAAGCCAATCCGCCGCTCGGCGGCCTCGAAGCCGCGCACAAGCTGAATCGCGGTTTCGAGCGTCTCGTCATGCTGTCGAGCTTGTCGAAGCGCTCGAACGTGCCCGGCATGCGCTCGGGCTTCGTCGCTGGCGACGCCGCTATCCTCAAAAGTTTCCTGCTGTATCGCACCTATCATGGCGCGGCGCTTTCGACGGTGTTTCAGAAAGCGAGCGTGGTCGCGTGGCAGGATGAAACGCACGTTCGCGACAATCGCGCGAAGTATCTGCGGAAGTTCGAAACCGTCACGCCCATGCTCGCCGAGGTGCTCGACGTGCGTCTGCCCGACGCCGCGTTCTATTTGTGGGCCAACGTCGCCAAGACCGGTCTCACGGATACCGAGTTCGCCGCACGTCTGTACGCCGACTATAATGTGACGGTCCTGCCGGGGTCCTTTCTCGCCCGCACGGCGCACGGCACGAATCCGGGCGAAGGCTTCGTGCGCATCGCGCTCGTCGCCGGCGTCGAGGAATGTGTCGAAGGCGCCCGCCGCATCGTCGAATTCTGCCGCACGCTGTCGCCGGTCACGGCACCCGCCTCGCCGTGACGGGCGCGGCCAGTCCATCTCTCCATCATCCTCGATACCAACTATGTCGCAACAACTTCAGAGCATCATCGATCAAGCCTGGGAAAACCGCGCTGAACTGTCGCCCAAGGCCGCGCCCGCGGAAGTCCGCGAAGCCGTTGCCCATGCCATCGAACAACTGGACAAGGGCGCGTTGCGTGTCGCCGAAAAGCGCGACGGCGACTGGGTCGTGAATCAATGGCTGAAGAAGGCGGTGCTGCTGTCGTTCCGTCTGGAAGACAACGCGCCGATGCCCGCCGGCGGCTACTCGCAGTTCTACGACAAAGTGCCCTCGAAGTTCGCGAACTACACGCCCGAAGACTTCGCGGCAGGCGGTTTCCGCGTGGTGCCGCCGGCCATCGCGCGGCGCGGCTCGTTCATCGCGAAGAACGTAGTGCTGATGCCCTCGTACACCAACATTGGCGCTTATGTCGATGAAGGCACCATGGTCGATACCTGGGCCACCGTCGGTTCGTGCGCGCAGATCGGCAAGAACGTGCATCTGTCGGGCGGCGTGGGCATTGGCGGCGTGCTGGAACCGTTACAGGCGAATCCGGTCATCATCGAGGACAACTGCTTTATCGGCGCGCGCTCGGAAGTGGTGGAAGGCGTGATCGTCGAGGAAAATTCGGTCATTTCCATGGGCGTGTATCTCGGCCAGAGCACCAAGATCTATGACCGCGAAACCGGTCAGGTGAGCTACGGCCGCATTCCGGCGGGCTCGGTGGTGGTTGCGGGCAACCTGCCTTCGAAGGACGGTTCGCACAGCCTGTATTGCGCGGTCATCGTCAAGAAGGTCGACGCCAAGACGCGCGCCAAGGTTGGCCTGAACGAACTGCTGCGAGGCGACTGATCGTGGCGAAGACAACGGTCGTGTACGGCATTCCCAATTGCGACACGGTGAAGAAAGCACGCGTGTGGCTGGAGGAACATGGCGTGCCGTTCGAGTTTCACGACTTCAAGAAAGCCGGCGTGTCGAACGCGCTGGTGCAGGACTGGCTGAAGGACGTGCCGCTCGACCAGCTCATCAACAAGCGCGGCACGACCTGGCGCGGGCTGTCGGACGTGCACAAGGCCGAAGCGGATACCACCGCGGGCGCCATTGCGCTCATGATCCACAAGCCGTCGATCATCAAGCGGCCGGTCGTCGTCGTGAACGGGCGCGTGAAGACGCTCGGCTTTTCGGCCGAGCAGTACGAGACGATCTTCGCATGATCGCGTGCGGTGACTTCGCTCTTCCGAGTCACTGACGCGCCACGAGTGCCGGCCTCCAGCGCCGGCATTTTTTATCGCATCAACGTCAAGACACCATGTCCGGCACCTTATCCCTCACCGAAGCATTGATCGAACGCGCGTCCGTCACGCCCGACGACCAGCATTGTCAGGCGCTGATGATCGAACGCCTCGCCGCGATCGGCTTTCACTGCGAAACCATCGCCTCGGGCGGCGTCACGAACCTGTGGGCGGTCAAGCGCGGCACGGACGGATCGCAAGGCAAGCTGCTTGCCTTCGCCGGCCACACCGATGTCGTGCCCACCGGCCCGCTCGAACAATGGACCTCTCCGCCGTTCGCCCCGGCGCAGCGCGACGGCAAGCTCTACGGGCGCGGCGCGGCGGACATGAAGGCCTCGCTTGCGGCGTTCGTCGTATCGAGCGAAGAGTTCGTCGCGAACCATCCGCTGCATCGCGGCTCGCTCGCCTTTCTCATCACGAGCGACGAAGAAGGCCCCGCCACCGACGGCACCGTGAAGGTCGTCGAAGCCTTGAAGGCGCGCGGCGAGCGACTCGATTACTGCATCGTCGGCGAGCCGACTTCGAACGCCACGCTCGGCGACATGGTCAAGAACGGCCGGCGCGGCTCGATGACAGGCAAGCTCGTCGTCAAGGGCGTGCAAGGGCATATCGCGTATCCGCATCTCGCGAAAAATCCGGTGCATGCGCTCGCACCGGCGCTTGCCGAACTCGTGGCGGAGCGCTGGGACGACGGCAACGAATACTTTCCGCCGACCACGTGGCAAGTCTCGAACCTGCATTCCGGCACCGGCGCGACCAACATCATTCCCGGCCACGCGGACCTGATGTTCAACTTCCGCTTCTCGACCGCGAGCACGGTCGAAGGTCTGCAAAGCCGCGTGCAAGCCATTCTCGACAAGCACGGCCTCGATTACGACCTGACCTGGACCGTGAGCGGCCTGCCCTTCTTGACGCCGCGCGGTGAACTCTCCGAGGCGCTCGAAAAAGCGATCCGCGACGAAACCGGCGTGGCGACGGAACTGTCGACCACGGGCGGCACGTCGGACGGGCGCTTCATCGCGCGCATCTGCAAACAGGTGATCGAATTCGGTCCGCCGAACGGCACCATCCATAAGATCGACGAACATGTCGAAGTGCGATTCATCGAGCCGCTGAAGAACATCTACCGCCGCGTGCTCGAACAACTCGTCGCTTAAAGCCTCTACCCGTCACACAAGGAGCCATTCGATGGCGCTGCCCTTCACCACCCTGCGCGACTTGCTGCGCTTTGGCGTTACGCGCTTCACAGAGGCCGGACTCTCGTTCGGCCACGGTTCGACCAACGCCTATGACGAAGCCGCGTATCTGATTCTGCATACGCTGCATCTGCCGCTCGACACGCTCGACCCGTTTCTCGACGCGCGCCTGCTCGACACCGAAATCGACGCCGTCATGAAAGTGATCGAGCGCCGCGCGAAGGAACGCGTGCCCGCGGCCTACATCACGCAGGAAGCGTGGATGCACGGACACCGTTTCTACGTCGATGAGCGCGTGATCGTGCCGCGTTCGTTCATCGGCGAATTGCTGCAGGACGGCTTGCAGCCTTACGTGGCCGACCCCGACCAGGTCACTCGCGTGCTCGAACTCTGCACGGGTTCGGGCTGCCTCGCCGTGCTCGCGGCGCAGGCGTTCGAAAACGCCGATATCGATGCCGTCGACATCTCCGCCGATGCGCTCGCGGTCGCGCGCCGCAACGTCGACGACTACGAACTCGACGAACGCATCTCGCTTTACGAAGGCGACCTGTATGCGCCGCTGCCGCAAGACGCGCGCTACGAAGTGATCATCACGAACCCGCCATACGTCAACGCCACCGCCATGCAGTCGCTGCCCGAGGAATATCGCCACGAGCCGGCACTCGCGCTCGCGGGCGGCGCGGACGGCATGGACGTGGTGCGGCGTATCGTGCACCAGGCGAGCAAGTGGCTGACCGAAGACGGCGTGCTCGTCGTCGAGATCGGCAACGAACGCGCCAATGTCGAAGCGGCGCTCGGCGGTCTCGATCTAATCTGGCTCTCGACCAGCGCCGGCGACGACAACGTGTTCCTGATCCAGGCCGCCGACCTGCCGGCCTGAGCCTTCAGCGGCGTTGTTTCAACGCAAGCGCGGTCCTTTTCGGGCCGCGACTTGCGCCCAAGGTTCGGTAATATGACGCATCCTCGCGGCAGCGCATTTGCTGTCGCGCCGTGCAGGCTGCACGCGTCGTCATCGGACCAACGGCATTCCATGCAAGCAGCAGACTGGCTACACCTCGGCACGCTCGTGATAGCCGCGCATGTGCTCGGCGTGATCGCGGCGATTCACGCCATCATCAATACGCGCACCTCGCAGGGCGCGGTGGCGTGGGCGGTGTCGCTCGTGGCCATGCCTTACTTCACGCTCATTCCTTATCTGTTTCTCGGCCGTAGCAAGTTCGCGGGTTATATCGACGCGCGTCGGCTCGAAATCGAGATTCTGCGCAGCCGCTCGAAACCCGCCGAATGGGACTCGACGGATCGCAGCGACGCGCCTCAGCCGCTCCCGATTCATCGCGACGAAGCCGGCGCGCTGCTCGACGCGTCGGGCGTGCGCGGCGAGATCGCGCCGGGACCGGCGAGCTATCTCGGCAATCCGACCATTCGCACTTTGCAGCGCCTCTCGGGCATGCCGTTCCTGCGCGGCAACTCGGTGCGCGTGCTCGTCAACGGCGACGCCACGTTCTCCGCGATTCTCTCCGCCATCGAAGCGGCCGAGCACTATGTCGTCGTGCAGTTCTTCATCGTGCGCGCCGATGCGCTCGGCGAGTTGCTCAAGGAAATGCTCATCGCGCGGGCGAAAGCGGGCGTGCGCGTCTATTTTCTCTACGACAGCATCGGCAGCTTCGACTTGCCGCATCGCTACGTGAATGCGCTGCGTGCGAGCGGCGTACAGGCGCATCCGTTCGCGGCCAAGCGCAAGTTCGTGCACCGCTTCCAGATCAACTTCCGCAATCACCGGAAGATCGTGGTGGTCGACGGCAAGCGCGCGTTCGTCGGCGGACACAACGTGGGCGTCGAGTATCTCGGCGGCAATCCACGCCTCACGCCCTGGCGCGATACCCACGTCGAGGTGCGCGGCCCCGCCGTGGCGAGCATCCAGTTCGTTTTCACGGAAGATTGGTACTGGGCCACGCAACGCCTGCCCGAGCTCGGCCCCGCGCCGCATTCGGACGAAAACATGCACTGCATGGTGTTGTCGAGCGGCCCGGCCGACAAACAGGAGACCTGTTCGCTCTTCTTCGTCGAGGCGATCAACGCGGCGCGCCAACGTGTCTGGATCACCTCGCCCTATCTGATTCCCGACGAAGCCGTGTTCTCCGCGCTGCGCCTTGCCGTGATGCGTGGCGTCGATGTACGCATCCTGATTCCGAGCCGGCGCGATCATCGCGTGGTGTTCGCGGCATCGAAGCTGTATGCCTACGATCTGTTGCAGGCGGGCGTGCGCATCTTCCGCTACAAGCCGGGTTTTCTGCATCAAAAGGTCGTGCTCGTCGACGATGTCGGCGCGGCCATAGGCAGCGCCAATCTCGACAACCGCTCCTTTCGCCTCAACTTCGAGGTCATGGTGCTGACCGTCGACAACGCTTTCGCGCGTGAAGTCGAAAGCATGCTGCTCGCCGACTTCGCGCTCTCGTATGAGATCGACCGCGAGGACTATCGCGGCGCGGCGTCCTGGCGACGCATGGCCATGCATGTCGCGCGCCTCTTCTCGCCTATCCTCTAAGGCGCTACAGCAGTTTTTCGATGTCCTCGGCAATCGACTCCGGTTTCGTCAGCGACGCGTAGCGCTTCAGGATGTCGCCGTTGCGGTTCACGAGAAACTTCGTGAAGTTCCACTTGATGACCTCGGTGCCGAGCACGCCCGGTTCCTTCGATGTCAGATATTTGAAGAGCGGATGCGCATGCGGCCCCTTGACGTCGATCTTCGCGAACATCGGGAACGTGACGCCGTAGTTCTTTTCGCAGAAGCTGCCGATCTGCGTGGCATCGCCCGGTTCCTGCGCGCCGAACTGGTTGCAGGGAAAACCGAGCACTTCGAAACCGCGCGCCGCGAAGCGCTCATAGACTTCCTGCAGACCCTTGTATTGCGGCGTGAAGCCGCATTCGCTCGCGGTGTTCACGATCAAAAGCACCTTGCCGCGATACTGGTCGATGTTCACCGTCTCGCCGCCCAGCGTCTCGGCCTTGAACGCGTAAATGTCGTCGCTTGCTGCACTCATGAGTTGCTCCCGCTGGAAAGATTCGAAGAAAGGCGATGCTACTACCGCGCGCCACTTACCGCCATTGGCCGAACGGACGAGCCCCGGCGCTTCGTGGCCGCAGTCTAAAATAGCGGTTTCCCTCATGCCGCGCCGCCATTTCCCGTGATTCGCTTCAACCAGTTCAGCCTCTCCCGCGGCACCAAGCCGCTTTTCGAAGAGACCAGCTTCACGCTCAATCCGGGCGAGAAAGCCGGTCTCGTCGGCGCGAACGGCGCGGGCAAATCCACGCTCTTCTCCGTGTTGCGCGGCGAGTTGCACGCGGACGGCGGCGATTTCGCGCTGCCGCCTTCGTGGCGCATTGCGCATGTCGCACAGGAAACGCCCGCCGTGGACCGCACGGCGCTCGACTACACGCTCGACGGCGACACGCGACTGCGGGCTATCGAGGCACGCATCGCGGCGGCTTCGGCGGCGCATGACGGCGCGGCCGAAGCCGAAGCCCACGCCGCTTTCGCCGATGCCGACGGCTACACCGCGCCCGCGCGCGCCGAAACGCTGTTGCTCGGCCTGGGCTTCACGCTCGCGCAGACACGCGAACCGGTGACGAGCTTCTCGGGCGGTTGGCGCATGCGCCTGAATCTGGCGCAGGCGCTGATGTGTCCGTCCGACCTCTTGCTGCTCGACGAACCCACGAATCACCTGGACCTCGATGCAATCATCTGGCTCGAAGACTGGCTCGGCCGTTATCCCGGCACGCTCGTCGTGATTTCGCACGACCGCGAATTTCTCGATGCGGTCTGCAATGTCACGCTGCATCTTGAGAATTGTCAGATCAAGCGCTACGGCGGCAACTACAGCCAGTTCGAAGTGCTGCGCGCGCAGCAGCTCGCCTTGCAGCAGAACGCCTACGAAAAGCAGCAGAGAACGGTGGCGCATCTGCAGAGTTTCATCGACCGCTTTAAGGCCAAGGCGACCAAGGCCAAGCAGGCGCAAAGCCGTGTCAAGGCGCTGGAGAAGATGGAGCTGATCGCGCCCGCGCATGCGAGCTCGCCGTTCACGTTCGAGTTCCGCGCGCCCGACGCCGCGCCCAATCCGATGATGGTCATGGAAGACGTGCGCTGCGGCTATCGCACCGAGGGCATCGAGATTCCGATTGTCGAAGGCGTGACGCTGTCGATTCAAAACGGTCAGCGCATCGGCTTGCTCGGCGCGAACGGGCAGGGTAAATCGACGCTCATCAAGACGCTCGCCGGCACGCTTGCCGCGCTGTCCGGCAGCGTGCGGCAAGGCAAGGGCTTGCAGATTGGCTACTTCGCGCAGCATCAGCTCGAAACGCTGCGTCCCGACGACTCCGCCATTCAGCATCTCGCGCGGCTTGCGCCCGACACGCGCGAGCAGGAACTGCGCGACTTTCTCGGCAGCTTCAACTTTTCGGGCGAAATGGCGACCGCGAAGATCGCGCCGTTTTCCGGTGGCGAAAAGGCGCGGCTCGCGCTGGCGCTCATCATTTGGCAGAAGCCGAATCTGCTGCTGCTGGACGAGCCGACCAATCACCTCGACCTCGAAACCCGCCACGCGCTCACCATGGCGCTCGCGCAGTTCGAAGGCACGCTGATCCTCGTGTCGCACGACCGGCACTTGCTGCGCGCGACGACCGACACCTTCATGCTGGTGGCGAAGCATCGTCTGAGTCCGTTCGACGGCGATCTCGACGATTATCGCGACTGGCTGCTGCAACACGCCGCCGAAACGCGCGCGGTGGCAAAGGACGCGAATGGCGCGTCGTCCACGAACGCAGACACGCAGGACAGCGCGCAGAACCGCAAGGAACAGCGCCGTCTGGAGGCGCAGGAGCGGCAGAAGCTCGCGCATCTGAAGAAGCCGCTGCAGTCGCGCATTGCGAAGATAGAAAAGGAAATGGATGCGCTGAATGCGGAGAAAGCCACGCTCGATGCGTTCGTGGCCGATCCCGCGAGTTACGAGGCCGCGATGAAAACGAAGCTAACCGACACCATTCGCCGGCAAGGCGAAGTCGGCGCGCGGCTGGAGGCGCTCGAAATGGAGTGGCTGGAAGCGCATGAAGAGCTTGAGCAGATCGGGTGATGACTTTGCGGCGTGCTGATCGAGCGGCAGGTTCACGTAGCTTCGCGTGCCTGGCGCGCCGCAAGCCTTCGAACGCCACCGTGCTTCGTAGGAAGCGCAACCCTTCACAGATCGACACGCAACACGTTCACCCACGCCGCCGCCACGAATTTCACCTTCGCGGCAAGGTCTGCCTTGGTTGCCGTTCGTCATCGACGAGCACGTGCTTGCGCCCCGTCACATGGCGGCGGATAGTCGCGACGACTTCGTCCTCGGTGGCATCGGCCGCGACGACACGGCGCGAAATCTGCCCTTCACCGTCGATCCATTCGACGATCCGGCATCCGCCACCGAAAGGCTGCTGCAGCGGCGCGGAGACACGGCACCCGCGCAGATGAAACGCGGGCTTGGGCCGCGTTGATTTGATGTGGTTCAAAGCGTGGTCCTCTCGATCCTTGCAATCACTTCGCCTGTGTCGAGACAGCAGACGAAGCCGGCCGGTTCCGTAGCCTTGTAAGGATAAGAAGATCGCGCGCGAATCAGGTTACATATCGACGCGACATTTTTACGCCGCATTACGAAGCTCTGACCAAGCGCGCCAGGAGCTCACTCCAGGTCGCGCACGCGGTCGATCGCTTCCTCGATCCGATCCACCGCGATCACGTTCAGCCCGTCGATAGGCTGCTTCGGCGCGTTGGCCTTCGGAATCAGCGCGGCCGAAAAGCCCAGCTTGGCCGCTTCCTTGAGCCGGTCTTGTCCGCGCGGCGAAGGCCGGATCTCGCCGGCGAGTCCCACTTCGCCGAACGTGATGAGGCCCTTCGGCAGCGGCTTGTTGCGCATCGACGAATGGATGGCGAGCAGCACGGCGAGATCGGCCGCGGGTTCGGTGATCTTCACGCCGCCGACGGCGTTCAGGAACACGTCCTGATCGAAACACGCGATGCCCGCGTGCCGATGCAGCACCGCGAGCAAGAGCGCGAGCCGGTTCTGTTCGAGCCCGACCGCGAGGCGTCGCGGATTGGGCACGTGCGCGGTGTCGACGAGCGCCTGTACCTCGACGAGCAAGGGCCGCGAGCCTTCCTGCGTCACCAGGACGCACGACCCCGGCACGCTCTGCTCGTGCTGCGACAAAAAGAGCGCCGAGGGATTCGCCACGCCGCGCAAGCCGCGCTCGGTCATGGCGAACACGCCGAGTTCGTTGACCGCGCCAAAGCGGTTCTTGAAGGCGCGCACGAGCCTGAACGACGAGTGCGTATCGCCTTCGAAGTACAGCACCGTATCGACGATATGTTCCAGCACGCGCGGCCCCGCGAGGCTGCCTTCCTTGGTCACGTGGCCGACCATGATGATCGCGGTGCCGGTCTGCTTGGCGATGCGCGTCAACTGCGCCGCGCACTCGCGAACCTGCGCGACCGAGCCGGGCGCGGAGGTGAGCGCTTCGGAATAGATGGTCTGAATCGAATCGATGACCGCGACTTCCGGCCGTTGCTCGTCGATGGTCGCCTGGATTTTTTCGAGCTGGATTTCCGCGAGCAAGCCGAGGTCGCCGACGGCGCTGTCCCGCGCGCCCGTCAGGCCGAGCCGCGCCGCGCGCAACGCGATCTGCGCGCCGGATTCCTCGCCGCTCACATAGAGCGCGCGCCGCTCGCGGGCGATTTCCGCAAGCGACTGCAAAAGCAACGTCGATTTGCCGATGCCCGGATCGCCCCCGATCAACACCACGCCGCCCGGCACGAGACCGCCGCCGAGCACCCGGTCGAACTCGCCGACGCCCGTGGTGAAACGCGGCACGTCGGAGGCCTCGATGTCGGCGAGCCGCTGCACCGGCGAACTCTTCGCGAGCGCCTGGAAGCGATGCGCCGAAGCGCCCTGCTCCACCGACTCCACGAGCGTATTCCACGCCCCGCACGCGGCACACTGGCCGGTCCATTTCGGCGCTTGTCCGCCGCATTCGCTACAGATATAGAGCGTCTTTGCTTTCGCTGCTTTTGCCACGCGCTGCCTTGCTATAAGTCCGGTTGAAGTTCGATGCCTGGGTCATTCCGCGCGCACCGGCACGCGTTGCGCGATCGCGCACATCAACTCATAGCCGATGGTGCCGCACGAAGAGGCGACATCGTCGATAGGCAGATTCGGGCCCCACAGTTCGACGCGCGAGCCGATGCCCGCATGCGGAACCGGCGTGAGATCGACCGTGAGCATGTCCATGGACACGCGGCCGACGAGTTTCGTCCTCACGCCATCGACGATAACGGGCGTGCCTTCCGGCGCCACGCGCGGATATCCGTCCGCATAACCGCACGCCACCACGCCGATGCGAATGGCCTGTCCCGCCGTGTAAGTGGAACCGTAACCGATGCTGCTGCCCGCCTCGACCGTCTGTACGGCGATCAGCTCCGACGAAAGCGTCATGGCCGGACGCAGCCCGAGATTCGCGACATCGGCCGTCACGCCCGACGGCGACGCGCCATACAAAATGATGCCGGGCCGCACCCAGTCGAAGTGCGCGGCCGGATGCCACAGGACCGCCGCCGAGTTCGACAGGCTGCGCGCCCCCGCAATGCCTTCCGCGCCGCGTTCGAACGCCGCCAGCTGATGCGCCACGCCGCGTTCGCTGTCGGCATCGGAAAAATGGGTCATGAGCGTGATCTGTCCGATGCCCTGCACCGCCCGCGCCCGCTCCCACGCGGCGCGGAACCGCTCGGGCACGTAGCCGAGCCGGTTCATGCCGCTATTCATCTTCAACTGGATATTGATCGGCTTGGACAGCCGCGCCATTTCCAGCATGCGCAATTGCTCGTCGCAATGCACGGCCGTGGTCAGGCTGTAGCGGTCGATCACGTCGATATCGGTCGGCCGGAAGAAGCCTTCGAGCAGAAGAATCGGCCCGGCCCAACCCAATTCACGCAACTTTACGGCTTCTTCGAGGTCCAGAAGCCCGAAGCCGTCCGTTGCCCGAAGTCCGGGGAACGCTCGCGCAAGTCCGTGGCCATAAGCATTGGCCTTGACGACAGCCCAGATTTTGGATTTCGGCGCGTGCTTTCGTGCGACGGAGAGATTGTTGGCGAGTGCGGCGGTGTGAATGGTGGCGGAAAGGGGGCGCGGCATGAGCGTGTGTGGAATTGCGGTTCGGGCAGTCGGAAGGGCGAGCATACGCCAGCGTGGCATTGCGTGCTGCGGGTCTCAAAGACGCCTTGCGAATCAGTATCTTAAGAACAAACTCGCGGACGATCGTCTGTTTTTCGAGCGTCATCGAGATTACTGCTAGTCAGAATGCGCCTATTTTCGTGTTATAAAGCCGTGCGCACAACCCATTTCGAAAGGCATAAGCCCGATCGCAAGACAAGCGGCATGTCCGGCGGGCGGGGCGGATCACCCGCAGTGAGGAAAGCTTCGGATCAGATGAAAAAAGGTTTTTACACCATCATGGCCGCGCAGTTTTTCTCATCGCTGGCTGACAACGCTCTCCTGATTGCTGCCATTGCACTGCTGAAAGACCTTCACGCCCCGAACTGGATGACGCCGCTCCTGAAGCTGTTCTTCGTGCTCTCCTACGTGGTACTCGCGGCTTTCGTCGGCGCTTTCGCGGACTCGCGGCCCAAGGGCCGGGTGATGTTCGTCACCAATTCCATCAAGGTCGTCGGCTGCATCACCATGCTGGTGGGCGCACATCCGCTACTGGCCTACGGCATCGTGGGCTTCGGCGCGGCGGCCTACTCTCCCGCGAAGTACGGAATTCTCACCGAACTGCTGCCCGCCGACCGGCTCGTTGCCGCCAATGGCTGGATAGAAGGCACCACGGTCGGGTCGATCATCCTGGGCACGGTCATGGGCGGCGCGCTCATCAGTCCGCATATCGCCGGGCATCTGCTCAGTCTGCACATTCCGAAAGTCAATACGCCCGCCGAAGCCGCCATGCTCGTGATCGTGCTGATGTATGTGATCGCCGCGATCTTCAACCTGCGCATTCCCGACACTGGCGCGCGTTATCCGAAGCAGGAAACGCGGCCGATCAAGCTCATCACCGATTTCGCCGGTTGCTTCGTGACGCTCTGGCACGACAAGCTCGGACAAATCTCGCTCGCGGTCACCACGCTTTTCTGGGGCGCGGGCGCGACCTTGCAGTTCATCGTGCTGAAATGGGCCGAAGTGTCGCTCGGCATGACGCTCTCGCAGGCCGCCATCTTGCAGGCGGTGATCGCGGTGGGCGTCGCGGTCGGCGCGGTGCTCGCGGCGGCGCGCGTGCCGCTCAAGCGCTCGCTCTCGGTGTTGCCGGTGGGCATCATGATGGGTATCGCCGTCATGCTGATGGCGTTCTACACGCGCCACCTCTTTCCCGCGCACTGGGGCATCTACTTCGGCAAGATGCACTTTCCGGGGTATCTGCTCGTCGCCTATTTGTTCCTGATGATCGTCGGCGGCTTGTCGGGCTTCTTCGTCGTGCCGATGAACGCGCTGCTCCAGCATCGCGGGCACGTGCTCTTGTCGGCGGGCCATTCGATCGCCGTGCAGAACTTCAACGAGAATCTCTCCGTGCTCGTCATGCTGTGCCTCTACGCCGTGCTGGTGTGGCTCGACGTGCCGATCCAGTTCGTGATCGTGCTGTTCGGCACCTTCGTGTGCCTGATGATGTACTTCGTCATGCGGCGGCATCAGGCGAATCAGCGCGCGTTCGATTCCGTCGCGCTGATCGGCGAAGCGCGGCATTGAAGGCGCGCGGCACGCTTTGCTCGTAGCATCGGCTAATCTTCTTCCATCATGCTTTCCGCCGATCTCTATTCCTTCGTCACGCGCGTGCGCGGTCATGCGCCGCTCGTGCATTGCCTGACGAATCTCGTCGTCACCAACTTCACGGCCAACGTGCTGCTTGCCATCGGCGCCGCGCCGGCCATGGTCGTCGCGCGCGAGGAAGTCGGTGAATTCGCGCCGATCGCGGGCGCGCTCTCCGTCAATCTCGGCACGCTCGATGTCCCGCAGTCCCGCGCGATTCGTGCCGCCGTCGATGCCGCCAACGGCGCCGGCACGCCGTGGGTGCTAGACCCGGTCGCGGTCGGCCCGCTTACGTTCCGCACGGAATTCGCGCTCGAACTGCTCGATCTCACGCCAGCGGTCATACGCGGCAACGCATCCGAGATCATCAGTCTCTCGGGCGGCGCTGCAAGCGGACGCGGCGTGGACAGCACCGCCGCCACCGACGCCGCGCTCGACGCCGCCCAGATCCTCGCGCTCAGGACGCAGGCAGTCGTCGCGGTGACGGGCGCCACCGACTACATCACCGATGGCCGGCAGGTCGTCGCGCTTTCGAACGGCTCGCCGCTGATGACGCGCGTAACCGGCGTGGGCTGCGCGCTCTCGGCGACGGTCGCGGCGTTCATCGCCACCGCGACATCGCGCGATGAACACTTCGCGGCGACGGTCGCGGCCATCGCCCATACGACGATTGCGGGCGAACTCGCCGCGCGCGATGCCGCCCTGCCCGGCAGTTTCGCGGTCGCGTATCTCGACCGGCTGGCCTCACTCGACGAGAACGCGTTCGGGCAGACGCTCGTCATGCGTGACGTCGCGCTTTCCTGATCGCTCGGCAAATGCGACCTTCCTTCGATCTTTCGCTTTATCTCGTGCTCGATCCCGTGCAGTGCGGCGGACACGCTGCGGCGCTTGCCGTGGCGCGCGCGGCGCTCGAAGGCGGCGCGACCATCTTGCAATTACGCGCGCCTGAGTGGCACAAGCGCGCGTGGTACGAGCTCGCGCGCGATCTGCTGCCGCTCACGCGTGCGCATGGCGTGCCGCTCATCATCAACGATCAGGTGGATGTCGCGCTCGCAGTCGGCGCCGATGGCGTGCATGTCGGGCAGCGCGATCTGCCGGCCGACGCCGTGCGGCGCTTGCTGGGCGCGGATGCGATCATCGGTTTGTCGGTGGCCGATCGCGCCGAACTCGACGCGGCGAACGCGCTACGAGGAACCGTCGATTACCTCGGCGCGGGACCGGTGTACGCCACGCCGACGAAGACCGATGCATCGGCGCCATGCGGTATCGATGGCCTGGCTGCGCTCGTCGCCGATGCGCGTTTGCCCACGGTGGCGATCGGCGGCATTCAGACGCACAATGCCGCGGATGTCATGCGCGCGAAACCCGCGGGTCTTGCCGTCGTCTCCGCAATCTGCAAGGCGGCCGATCCCCGCGACGCGTCGCGCGTCTTGCGCGAGATCATCGAACGCGCCTGAACCTCACCGTCACCTTATGGCCGATACGAAAACCATCCCCAACGTGCTCACCATCGCCGGTTCCGACTCGGGCGGCGGCGCGGGTATCCAGGCCGATCTGAAAGCGTTCTCCGCGCTCGGCGCGTACGGCGCAAGCGTCATCACGGCGCTCACGGCGCAGAACACGTGCGGCGTCACGGCCGTGCATGCGCCGGAAGCGGCGTTCATCACCGCGCAACTCGATGCCGTGTTCGACGACATTCGCATCGACGCGGTGAAGATCGGCATGCTGGCGAACGCGGATATCGTGCGCGCTGTCGCCGATGCGCTCAGGCGGCATAAGCCGACGCATGTCGTGCTGGATACCGTGATGATTTCCAAGAGCAATCACGCGCTCCTCGCGCCGGAAGCGGTGGCGGCGTTGCGCGACGAACTGCTTCCGCTTGCCACGCTGGTGACGCCGAATCTGCCGGAGGCGGCGGCGCTGCTCGGCTCGACGCCGGCCGTCGACGAAGACGAAATGGTCCGTCAGGGCGAAGCGTTGCGCTCGCTCGGCGCGCGCGCGGTGCTGATGAAAGGCGGCCATCTTGTTTCGGCCGATAGTCCCGACTGGCTCGTCGAGGCAAGCGGTTCGATGCGGCTTAACGGTGTGCGCGTGCCGCTCAAGAATACGCACGGGACGGGATGCACGTTGTCGTCGGCGATTGCGGCGCTGATTCCGCAAACGGACGATCTCGCGAGCGCGGCGGCTGAAGCGAAGCGCTATCTCACGGGCGCGATCGAAGCGAGCGCGCGGCTCGATGTCGGGCACGGCGTCGGGCCGGTGCATCATTTTTATCGCTGGTGGTAGCGGTCGGCGCGCGCCTGAACGCTCTATAACCGCGCCGCCGCAAAGATCCGCGCGCGCTCCGGCCAGTCGTCCGGCACGATGAAGCCGCGCGATTCCTCGCTCCAGTTGCCCGCTTCATCGCGTCGATAAGCCGCGATCATCGTCGGCATGGCAATCTCTTGCAGACGCGCATGAATCACCGATGCCTCGGCCAACAACGCGTTCGCATCGTCTGCGCGGAGCCGCCGCGAAGCCAGCCACGCGAGTCGTGGCTGCACGATCCACGCGCGCTCATCGTGGGCATTGCTTGCCGTGCCACGCTTCTCGCGCCAGTCGGATGCCGTCATCCACCAGCCGCGCAAATGCTGCTCGCCGATCTCAGGCGCGCTCGCGACGCCTTCATCACGATAAAAGAGACGCCCCTTGATGAACAAGCGCGGCTCCCACGGTCCTTCGTAACCCAGCGCGATGAACTCAGGGCGCGCCGTCAGCGTGGACTGATGCGTCAGCAAGCGCGCATGTTTCAGATCGAAGCGATCCTGCAAGTTCGGTCCCACGTAGTCGGAGAGTCGTGAACTTGGCGACGCGGCGTCAGCGTCGCCGTTTTGCGCGGCGCGTTCACCGACGATGCGATCCGGCAGACGCGCACCGGACGGCGCGTCGATCTCGCCACCGCCTGGCGCGGCGCGTTCACCGACGAAGCGATCCGGCAGACGCGCACCGGACGGCGCGTCGATCTCGCCACCGCCTGGCGCGGCGTGTTCACCGACGAAGCGATCCGGCAGACGCGCGCCGGACGACGCGTCGATCTCGCCACCGCTTTGCGCGACAGGTTTGCCGATATGCAGATAAAACTTCACCGCGAGTTCCCAATGCAGCCGCGCGCCGTCCGCCGTTTCGAGCAGAAAATCGCATTCGCCGATGGTGCGACGCTGGCGCCGTATCTGCACGTTCGCGGCGATCAGGCGCGCCGCCGGCCCGTGCGCCAGGAAGAATTCCAGCAGGCTTTCCGCATAGATGCCGAGCCGCGTGCTCTTTGGGTTGCGCGTGTGGGTGTGGAGCGCGTCGGGCGCGGCATCGAGTTCGGCGAGCCACGCGAGCGTCGTTCGCCGCATTGCTTCCGAGTCGAAGGGATGAGCGAGCCGCGCGCCCGCATGATGCTCGTCGAGCAAGTCCGGCGAGAGTAGCAGCCACGCCAGATCCCGCACCGTCGTGTCGCCGAAACCATCGACGATGCGCGCGAAATCCGGCGATGGCGCCGACATCAGCGGCCGCCCTTTCGTCCTTCCTGCGCGCCCGCCTCGACGCCGAGCGCGGCGAGCGCATCCCGGTACGTGCCGCGCGCGAGGCACAGATCCGCCCAGGCCTTGGCCTTGTCGGGCAGGCTGCGCAGCAGATACGCGGGGTGATACGTGACCACCACCGGCACGCCGCGATATTCATGCACGCGGCCGCGCATCGACGCGATGCTTCCGTCCGTCTTGAGAAGACTCTGCGCCGCAAAGCGCCCGAGCGCGACGATGATCTTCGGCTTGACGAGCTCGACCTGACGTTGCAAATAAGGCTCGCAGCGCGCGACTTCCTCGGGTTCCGGATTGCGATTGCCGGGCGGACGGCACTTCAACACGTTGGTGATGAAGACGTTCGACTCGCGCGACAGTTCGAGCGCGCGCAGCATGTTGTCGAGCAGCTTGCCGGCCTGGCCGACGAACGGTTCGCCTTCCTTGTCCTCGTTCTCGCCGGGCGCCTCGCCGACGAGCAGCCAATCCGCTTCGCGGTCGCCGACGCCGAACACCGTGTTGGTGCGGCGCTCGCACAGGCGGCAACGTTCGCAATCGGCAACGCGCGCGGCGAGCGTGTCCCAATCGAGCGTATGGATGTCGCTCGGGGCGTCGGCTGCGGCGGGCGACGGTGCGTAAAACGGCGCATCGTCGGTCCACGGGAGATCGTCGTAGGCTTCGAAAGGGGCTTCGTGGTCTTGAGGCGGGCTTGGTTCGCGTGCGGCGCGTGCCGGTTCGCGATCGGCGCGAGTGACGGCTTCGGCTTCGGCTTCGGCTCCGGCTTCGCGTAAGCGCGGTTGGTGGGCCAAGGCATCAGGCGATGCGTCTTGCGCAAGACCCTCAGGCGCTTGATTCGGCAGCGAATCGCGCGAAGTTGGGCTCGCCACATCTCCCCGACGCGCCGCTGATGCGTCGCGTGGATTGGCCGCCGGAAGAGGCGTCAACCGCGCCTCCGATGTTTTCGAAGCCAACGATGCCGCCTCGTCCGCATCCGGACTTGCCACTTCGCCACGCGACGAACGCGAAAGCCGCGCCTCGACTGCAACTTCCGATGGCAACGTCAAGGAAGCCGAAGACGCGCCACCCGCGTCGCTCACCCGCCGCCGCACCCACACCGGCCCGAAGCCGAGTTCTTCCACAAGCAGATCATCGAGCGCCATGCGCACTCTCCTTCGGAAACGACAGACGCATGACGATTGCGTCCTCGCGCGAACGGTGCCGCGCGGGATAATAATTTTTCCGGCGCCCAATGGCCACGAAGCCAAAGCGCTCGTAAAGCTGAATGGCACGCGGGTTCGACGGCCGCACTTCGAGCAACACGCCTTCGAGCTTTTCCGTACGCGTGATGCGCACCGCCTCGCGCAACAGCGTGAGCCCCGCTCCAGCGCGCTGCGCACTCGGCGCGACGCACAGGTTGAGCAGATGCATTTCATCGACGACCGGCATCAGCACGCAATAGCCGATGAGCGTGCCCGTCACATGCCGCAAGCACACGCCGTAATAACCATTGCGCAACGAGTCCTGAAAATTGCCGCGGCTCCACGGAAACTCGTACGCCATCTTTTCGACGGCGGCGACTTCGTCGAGATCGGCCTCGGTCATCGGCGTCAGATACCGGTCCGCCAGCAGCACGCCGCTCACCGCAGCGCCCCCTCGCCCGATGCGGCGCGCGCCTGCATGCGCTCCGCCGTCGTTTGCGCCACCTTGTCGCGGATATAGTCGGGCGCGGCCAGTTCAGGTGCAATCGCCCGTCCCGCGCGCCATTCGCGAAACGCGATCAGCGCGACGGGAAGCGCGTGCGGCAAGGCATGACGATCGACGACCGTCGCGGCTGCAAGCGCGGGAAAACGTTCGCCAAAAGCCGTTGCGGCGTTGCCCGCGAGCGCAAAGGGGACATCGGGAAGCGGTACGGCCGCCGGTGCATCGAGCGATGCGGGATGCAGCGTGCGCCATGCGCCCGTTGCATCGTCGAACTCGAAGTCGGCCCAGTAGACTTCGTCCATGCGTGCATCGAGTGCGACGAGCACGCGCGCTGGCAGCGCTGCGTCGTGCAGGCGCGCCGCTTGTGCGCATGCGAAGAGCGTGTTCACGGGCACGACCGGCACGTTCAAGCCGAACGCCAAACCCTGCGCGACGCCTGTCGCGGTGCGCAATCCCGTGAAGGAGCCCGGACCCGCGCCGAACGCGATCGCCGAACATTCGGCAAGCGTGACGCCAGCGTCCTCGCACAACTCGCGCACCGCAGGCAGCAGCCGCGTGCTGGATACCGCGCCCGTCGCCTCGTGGCGATACCAGACGCGTAGATCGTCGTGTGCGTATTGCGGGGCGACGGTATCGGAAGGAGAAGAAGAATTGGCGAGCAAGAGCGCAACGGAGCAGAACTCCGTCGAGGTATCGAGGGCGAGCAGAACGGTGCGTGTCATAGCCGGTATTGTAATGCGGGACCCGCGACGCTTTCGCGCCATCTGAATCGGCGCGACGCGTTTCGGCGATGCGTGGGCTCTGGAGGCTTCGCTCGGTTCGAAGAAAACCTCGACCCATTCGGGAGAATGCGCTTGCTAAGATCGGCAGCCCAAAGACTCGCAGGAGAAACGCGCATGACCGAGATCGATCAGCAATTCGCCCAGGCGCAGAATGATGTCACGCAGTTGACCGAGCGCCCCGGCAATCTCACGCTGCTGCGCCTGTATGCGCTATTCAAGCAAGGCAGTCTCGGCGACGTTCAAGGCGACAAGCCAGGCTTCACCGATATCGCCGGCAAGTACAAGTACGAAGCCTGGGCCGCGCTCAAAGGCACACCCGCCGACGACGCCAAGCGGCGTTACGTGGAATTGGTCGATTCGCTCAGACGCGGCGACGCTGACTAATTCACGAACCAAGTATGCCGGCGCGCTTCGATGCCCGAAATTGGCGCGCAGGTGCTTCATCATGTGGCGCGGTGCAACAAACTACGATATACTAGCGGTCAGCGCTTGACTGTAAGTTGCATCACCCGAGAAAGACCCAAGCAAGATCGGTGATCCTCCGAGCAACAAAGCGTTTCGTAGCGTTTTGCCCCAATCCAGTTTAGAAACTGTCCCCTCCCTGCCAGGCCGTCTGCGTGTTGTATTAGCGCGTTGTGTTGTTCGCATCTATCGGCCCGTCATGCATCAGGCTGACGTCAGCGCCCCTCGGGTCTGCCGTATCCTATACAGCTTCTAAAAAGATTCTCGCCGCTTATGCGTGCGAGTGGCCCCCGTTTTTCGATTTGCTCGCTGTTTCTTCGCTCGCTGAATCCAACGACCTGGGTATGCCGATTGGCGCCGACGCCTCATTTCCCGTTTCAAGGATCGACATGACTTCGAGCATTACCCCCAGCCCGTTGGACAACATCGCAGCACAAGCACTAGACCTCCCCGCAGTACAAGCCGTGGCACAACCCGAAGGCCCGACGTTCGAGTCGCTTGGCCTGTCCGCCGACATCGTCTCCGCGCTGACCGCCGCAGGCTATCAGTCGCCGACGCCGGTTCAGCAGCGCGCGATTCCCGCAGCGCTCGCCGGCCGCGATCTGCTCGTCTCCAGCCCGACCGGTTCGGGCAAGACGGCCGCGTTCATGCTGCCCGCCATCGAAAAATTCGCGCAAATGGAAAAGCTCCAGGCGCAGCAACCGCGCGCCCCGCGTGACCCGAACGCCAAGCCGGTGCGCCGTCAGCAACCCGTCGCGCGCCCGCGTCTGCTCGTGCTCACGCCGACCCGCGAACTTGCCATGCAGGTTTCCGCTGCCGCGACGACCTATGGCCGTCATCTGAAGCGTCTGCGCACGGTCAGCATTCTCGGCGGCGTGGCTTACGGCCAGCAATTGATGCTGCTTGCGAAGAACCCTGAGATTCTCGTCGCTACGCCGGGTCGTTTGATCGATCACCTCGAACGTGGCCGTATCGACCTGTCGACTCTCGACATGCTCGTGCTCGACGAAGCCGACCGCATGCTGGACATGGGCTTCATCGACGACATCGAAACGATCGTTGCCGCCACGCCAGCTTCGCGTCAGACGCTGCTGTTCTCGGCCACCATCGACGGCAAGATCGCTTCACTTACCGGCCGTCTGTTGAAGGACCCTGAGCGCATCGAGATCGTTCAGAAGCTCGAAGCGCGCGACAACATCGCGCAACACGTGCATTACGTCGATGACCGCGATCACAAGGATCGTCTGCTCGACCATCTGCTGCGCGACGAAGGCCTCGATCAGGCAATCGTCTTCACGGCGACCAAGAGCGACGCGGATCTGATCGCCAACCGTCTGTCGGACGCTGGCTTCGATTCCGCCGCATTGCACGGCGACCTGCCGCAAGGTGCACGCAATCGCACGATCCGCGCGCTGCGCGAAAAGCGCGTTCGCGTGCTGGTCGCGACCGACGTGGCTGCACGCGGTATCGACATTCCCGGCATCACGCACGTGTTCAACTACGATCTGCCGAAGTTCGCGGAAGACTACGTGCACCGTATCGGCCGCACGGGTCGCGCGGGCCGCAGCGGCATCGCGGTGAGCCTCGTGCATTACGCTGAAATCGGCGCGCTGAAGCGTATCGAGCGCTTCGTGCGTTCGCCGCTGCCGGTGAACGTCGTGGTCGGCTTCGAGCCGCGCAAGTCGCCGCCTAAGGGTGGTTTCGGTGGCGGCGCTGGCGGCCGTGGTCGTCCGGGCGGCGGCAATGGCGGCGGTCGTCGCTTCGGCAGCGGCGGTGGCAATGGCGGCAGCGGTAACGGCGGTGGCCGTGGGTACGGCGCATCCAACGCCAGCGGATACGGTAACAAGCCGAGCACCGGTTCGCGCGAAGGCGGGTATCGCGGTGAAGGCGGCGGCTATCGCGGCACCAACGCCGGCGGCAGCGAAGGCGGTTATCGTGGCGGTTCGCGCGATGGCGGTTTCGGTGGCCAGCGCGACGGTTTCGCCCGCCGCAGCGATGGTCCGCGCGCCCCGCGCCGCGGCAGCTAAGCCTTGATCGCTTAAAGGGCAGAGCGGCTATAAAAGCCCTTTGCCCGATTGCACAAAAAAAACCGATGCCTCGCGCGTCGGTTTTTTTTCGTCCGCTCGCCATATTTCACGATGTGCAATGATCTTTTGCGTCGCAAAAGACGTGCTGCGCGGCACAACGTCGGGCATTGCAAGATGGAAAACCGTATTCCGCATCGTGAAAATATTGCTACATCTCATTGTATTTTAACGAAAATTATTATCCGAAAATCTCTCTGCAGGGACTGTGCTGCGCGCGGCAATTTGCCTAGACTCTTATATAAGAGTTGAGCAAACGAAACCGCCGACGTCGGCGCACGAAGCTCAAATCGCCAAGGAACTCAGTTCAATCTCAAGGAGAAACGCCATGACCTCACGTCAACAGCAAGCCCAACAACTCCATCAGGAATGGGAAACGGATTCGCGCTGGAAAGGTGTCAAGCGCAGCTATTCGGCGGAGGACGTGGTGCGTCTGCGCGGCTCCGTGCCGGTCGAGCACACGCTCGCGCGGCGTGGCGCTGAAAAGCTGTGGGCGTCGATTCATGAAGAGCCGTTCGTTAACGCGCTTGGCGCATTGACTGGCAATCAGGCGATGCAGCAGGTGAAAGCCGGCCTCAAGGCCATCTACCTGTCCGGCTGGCAAGTCGCGGGCGATGCCAATGTCGCGGGCGAGATGTATCCGGATCAGTCGTTGTATCCGGCGAACTCGGTGCCCCTCGTCGTGAAGCGCATCAACAACACGCTTACGCGCGCCGATCAGATCCAATGGTCCGAAGGCAAGAATCCGGGCGATGCCGGCTACGTCGATTACTTCGCGCCGATCGTCGCGGATGCCGAAGCCGGTTTCGGCGGCGTGCTCAACGCCTTCGAACTGATGAAGGCGATGATCGAAGCCGGCGCAGCGGGCGTGCACTTCGAGGACCAGTTGGCGTCGGTGAAAAAGTGCGGCCACATGGGCGGCAAGGTGTTGGTGCCCACGCGTGAGAACGTCGCGAAGCTGACGGCCGCGCGTCTTGCCGCCGACGTCTGCGGCACGCCGACGCTCGTCATTGCGCGCACGGATGCCGAAGCCGCCGATCTCGTCACGTCCGACATCGACGACAACGACAAGCCGTTCCTGACCGGCGAGCGCACCGTGGAGGGCTTCTATCGCACGCGTCCGGGGCTGGATCAGGCAGTGTCGCGCGGCCTCGCCTACGCGCCGTATGCCGACCTCGTATGGTGCGAAACCGGCAAGCCGGACCTGGAATACGCGAAGAAATTCGCCGAAGCCATCCACAAGCAGTTCCCGGGCAAGATGCTCTCGTACAACTGCTCGCCGTCGTTCAACTGGAAGAAGAATCTGGACGACGCGACCATCGCCAAGTTCCAGCGCGAACTCGGCGCAATGGGCTACAAATTCCAGTTCATCACGCTCGCGGGTTTCCACGCGCTGAACTATTCGATGTTCAACCTCGCGCACGGCTACGCCCGCTCGCAGATGAGCGCCTTCGTCGAACTGCAGCAAGCCGAATTCGCTGCCGCCGACAAGGGTTTCACGGCGGTCAAGCATCAACGCGAAGTGGGCACCGGCTATTTCGATGCCGTCACGCAAACGGTCGAACGCGACGCATCGACGACCGCGCTGCATGGATCGACGGAAGACGAGCAGTTCTTCGACAAAAAGGTCGCGTAAAAGCGGCAGGCTGAATCAGGGAGCGCAGTGAAACCGACGGCGGCCGTGGCGACATGGCCGCCGTTTTTCATTTCACCGTGACCTGTCACCGATAGACGATGACCGGAATCTTGGTATGCGTGAGCACGCGCTGTGTCTCGCTGCCGATCAGGAGACTGCCAAGCCCGCGTCTGCCGTGCGAGGCCATCAGGATCACGTCGCAGCCGTTGCCCTCCGCCGCCTCGATGATGCCGATATACGGCGCCGCGTCGATGCTCGTCACGCTGTCGCACGCCACGCCTGCCGCGATCGCCGCGCGTTCGACGGCGCGCAGATGATCGCGGGCTTCGCGTTCGGCGCGCGTGTGGAAGTCGTCGGGTGGTTCGACGGCGACATCGGCGAAAGGCGAATAAGGGTATTGCGGCAGGCACGCGTAAGCCGTGATGCGTGCGCCAACGGATTGCGCGAGGTCGATCGCGCCGTCGATGGCCTTTTGCGACAGTTCGGAACCGTCCGTCGGCACAAGGATGTGTTTGAACATGGCGTCCTCCTTCGGGCGTCGGTGCGTGTTTTCATTCTAGTGCCGCAAACGCGCGATCAAGGGCGGTTCATCCCCAGTATCCCGAAGCGTTATACGTATGCTTGAGCAGATCGAGAAAGAGACGCACGCGCAACGGCAAGTGCCGGCGTTGCGGAAAAACGGCGTGAATGCCGATAGGCGGCGCGGCGAACGCATCGAGCACGCTCTCGAGGCGTCCCGCGCCGATATCGTCGCCCACCTCCCACCACGACCGCCACGCGAGCCCGCGCCCTTCCATGCACCACTCGTGCAGCACGGCGCCGTCCGAGCACTCCATCGTGCCGGAGACTTTGATCGTCACTACCTTGCCATCTTGCTGAAACACCCAGCCGCGCTGCTGATTTGCCGATGCCCCAAGCGCGAGACAGTTGTGATGCGCAAGCGCCGCGAGGTCCGCGGGTTCGCCGAATTTCGCGAGATAGTCGGGCGACGCCACGCACACGCGCCGGTTCTCGCCGAGTTTGAGCGACACGAGCGACGAATCCGGCAACTCGCCGAGACGCACGGCGCAGTCGAAGCCTTCGTTGACGAGATCGACCATGCGGTCGGTGAGATCGAGGCTCACGGAAACCTCCGGATGCAGCGACGTGAATTTCGGCACGAGCGGCGCGACGTGACGCCGCCCGAAGCCCGCCGGCGCCGACACGCGCAGATGCCCGCTCGCCTTCACGCCGCCCGCCGACACGCTCGATTCCGCGTTCTGCATGTCGTTGATGATGCGCTGGCAGTCTTCGAGGAACGCCGAGCCTTCGAACGTCAGCGTGATCTTGCGCGTCGTGCGCACGAGCAGCTTGACGCCGAGCCGTTCTTCCAGCGCGTCGAGCCGCCTGCCTATTACCGCGGGCGCGATGCCTTCCGCCTGCGCCGCCGCCGACAAGCTGCCTTTTGCCGCGACGGCCGCGAACGTCTCAATCTGCTTGAATCGATCCATGCGTTTTTTTCGTCAAATGCGGGACTCGCGCTCAGATTAGGTATTAAAAAGTAAAAGATCAAGTGATCCGGCGATGCTTTTTCCTTCACTACGATCACCAATACAATCCAACCCGACCTCTACATGGAGCGCACGGCTATGTCGGCCATAACGACACACCCATCTCCCCGCGCAGTGATTTTCGACGCCTACGGCACGCTCTTCGACGTTCACTCGGTCGTCTCGGTGGCCGAGCAACTGTTTCCCGGCAAGGGCGAGCCGCTCTCGCAGCTCTGGCGGCAAAAGCAGATCGAATACACGCAGTTGCGCACGCTCGCCGATCCGTCGGGTAGCCATTACGCGCCGTTCTGGGACATCACGATCGATGCCCTGCGCCACGCCGCCGCCCGCCTCGGTCTTGCTGATGCCCTCACCAGCGCCGCCGAGAAGCGTCTGATGGACGAATACGCCTGCCTGTCCGCGTTCCCCGATACCGTGACCGCGCTCAAACAATGGCGCGAGCGCGCAGGCATTCCCCTCGCGATCCTGTCCAACGGCAATCCGCCGATGCTCGATATCGCCATCAAAAGCGCGGGCATGACGGGCCTCTTCGACCACGTGCTTTCCGTCGATGCGGTGCGCGCCTACAAGCCCGCCGCCGCCGCGTACGAACTCGGCACGCGCGCTTTCGGCGCGGCGGCGCGCGAGATCGTGTTCGTGTCGTCGAACGGCTGGGATATCGCGGGCGCGACCTGGTTCGGCTACACAACGTTCTGGATCAATCGCGCCGGCTTGCCGGTGGAAGAACTCGGGCTCGCGCCACGTGCAACGGGACGCGGCATGGCCGAACTGATCGAATTCATCGAAGGTGGATGCAAGCCACAGGACATTCCCTTACGTGGTGCGCGCCGGGCGCCGCGCAACTGATTTACCGCTTCACCGCTACAAGCAAAACCGTCTGACCGACCAAGGAGATTTGAACATGACGCAGACATCGCAATCGCATCCGCTCTCGTTGCCCGAAGGCATGCGCATCGCGGCCGAGATCAAGCCGGGCTTCGAAACCGTCCTCACGCCCGAGGCGCTCGCGCTCGTTGCATCGCTGCATCGCCGTTTCGAGCCGCGTCGCCGCGAACTGCTCGCCGCGCGTATCGACCGTACCCGGCGGCTCGATGCAGGCGAGCGTCCCGACTTCCTCGCATCGACCGAATCGATTCGCGCAGGCGACTGGAAAGTGGCGCCGTTGCCGAAGGACCTGCAATGCCGTCGTGTGGAGATCACCGGTCCGGTCGAGCGCAAGATGATCATCAACGCGCTCAACTCCGGCGCGGATTCGTACATGACCGACTTCGAGGATTCGAACGCGCCGAGTTGGGACAACCAGATCACCGGCCAGCTCAATCTGATGGAGGCCGTGCGCCGCACCATCTCGCTCGAACAGAACGGCAAGTCATACAAGCTCAACGACCAGGTCGCCACGTTGATCGTGCGTCCGCGCGGCTGGCATCTGGATGAGAAACACGTGACGGTCGATGGCGAGCGCGTCTCGGGCGGCATCTTCGACTTCGCGCTGTTCCTGTATCACAACGCGAAGGAACTGATCGCGCGCGGCAGCGGCCCCTACTTCTATCTGCCGAAGATGGAGAGCCATCTCGAAGCGCGTCTGTGGAACGACATCTTCATCGCGGCGCAGGAAAGCGTGGGCATTGCGCGCGGGACGATTCGCGCGACCGTGCTGGTCGAAACCATTCTCGCCGCCTTTGAAATGGACGAGATTCTGTACGAACTGCGCGAACATAGCTCCGGCCTGAACGCAGGCCGCTGGGATTACATCTTCTCCGCGATCAAGAAGTTCAAGAACGATCCAAACTTCTGCCTCGCCGATCGCGCGAAGATCACGATGACCGTGCCCTTCATGCGCGCATATGCGCTCGAATTGCTGAAGACGTGCCACAAGCGCAATGCGCCGGCTATCGGCGGCATGGCGGCGCTGATTCCGATCAAGAACGATCCCGCCGCGAACGAAAAAGCGATGGGCGGCGTACGGTCCGACAAGGCGCGCGATGCCACCGACGGTTACGACGGCGGCTGGGTCGCGCATCCGGGACTCGTGCCCATTGCGATGGAAGAATTCGTGAAAGTGCTCGGCGACAAGCCGAATCAGATCGCGAAGCAACGTGACGACGTACAGGTGAGCTCACACGATCTGCTCGATTTCCGTCCCGAAGAACCGATCACCGAAGCCGGTTTGCGCAATAACGTGAACGTGGGCATCCACTATCTCGGTTCGTGGCTCGCGGGCAATGGCTGCGTGCCGATCCATAATCTGATGGAAGATGCCGCGACCGCCGAGATTTCGCGTTCGCAAGTGTGGCAGTGGATTCGTTCGCCGAAGGGCAAGCTCGACGATGGCCGCAAGGTCACGGCAGCGATGGTGCGGGAGATCACCATCGACGAACTCGAGAAGGTCAAGCAGTTGGTCGGCGGCGCGGGCAGCGATACCAAGCCTTACGAACGCGCGGCCAAGATCTTCGAAGAGATGTCGACTTCGGCGCAGTTCACCGAATTTTTGACCCTGCCGCTTTACGAGGCGATCTGACCCGCGAAGGTTGAGTCGTTCATCGCGAAACGTGCATTGCGAACAAACGGCCTGCGGGCCGTTTGTTCATTGAAACGTGGCGAACGAATCGCGCATGGCGTGTGCTACATTGCGCATCGTCTTTTTAACGATTCAACCGTGGAGCGCACTGACCGTGCGAACGACAGCATGAGCAATATCCAGCTCGATATCGAATGGACCGAGGCGGCATCGCGCAAAATCGAGAAACTGATGCCGCGCAACGCCAGCAAGGACGCCTATCTGGCACTGCCGCCGGTCGAATGTCTGCCGATGGAAGGCGATGTGCTTTTCCTTGGGCCGTCGGGCAAGCAGCAACCGTTTATCGTGGCCGAGCGTCAATATCATCACGACGGCGATGCGGACTGGACCATCATTCTGATCCTCGACGTCCCGCACGAAACGCACTAACGACCCAACGGCATCCGCGCCGTTCATTCACGCCGCAGTTCAGAGAATCTTGCCTGCGACGTGAACCTCGCCGTGCTCGGCCAGTTCCGGCGACTTGGCGCGAAACGCCTGGATATGCGCGGACTTGCCGTGCTCGGCGAGTGCCTCTTCGCTTTCCCAACGCTCGACGAAGATGAAGCGGCGCGGTTCCTTCACATCGCGATGCAGGTCGTATTGCAACGCGCCGCGTTCCTTGCGAGTCGGCTCGACATTCGCTTCGAGCACTTTCCTGAGTTCCTCTTCCTTGCCTGGCTTCGCGACAAAAATAGCGACGACAGCGACTTCCGACATAAGTGTTCTCCTCGTTTCAATGTTGGGATGGAACGCGAAGCATAACCGCGCGCGGTGCACTCTGCCGTTTTCGATCCACAAAGAAAAAACCCGCGTTCCGAATGAAACGCGGGTAAAAACCGTCGCCCTACGAGGATAGGCGACGGGGCCATCGGGGTTCGCGAGAACGCGAACCATTATTCGTTTGTCCTGTATCGGCGCTTCGCTGCACCGTGTTCGCCGATGACGTAATGTACTGTCCACTCGGTCGTTTTCTATAAGCTTTTGCGCACATAGCGCGATAGAAAGAATCCTCTGCGCAATAAGCGCGGAACGCTCGCATATGCGTTCAATCGCACGACCCATTTTTTCGCTATCGGCTTAACTTGTCGCGCCGAGAAAGGTTGACGAAAAAAAACCGCCTCGATGACGAGGCGGTTTGCACACGATGAGAGCCCGAAGGCTGCGAACGCGATGTTCAGCCGATCTGACCGGCCAACAAGGCCATGATCTGACGCGCTTGCGGCGACGAATCGAGCTGACCTTTGTCGTCGACGATTGCGACGCGTGTTTGCTGTTCGGTGACCGCGCGCACGTTGACCTGATATTGCTTCGCGACCATTTCCTTGCGGCCGTGGAACACTTGGCTCCAAAAGCCCTGCTCGGCCGATGTCTTGTCGTTCGGATCGACGTAACGCACGTAGTAGACGCCACGCCCACGGTCGCGATCGTCCACGGTGAAGTTCGCCCGATCCAGCGCGATGCCCACGCGCAGCCACGCGCGGTCGTAGGCTTCGGGCAGGGTCAGTTCCGATGTCGTGGCTTCGGGTACGGCTTCGTTGCGAATGGGGCTGTTGCCTGCGTTGACCGCGTTCTGCGCGGCAACCGATGCAGCCTTCTTGTCGCCAGCCTTGGCGCTCGCCGCCGCGGCGGTCGCGCCCGGCAAAGACGTGCCGCCCGCTTGACGCGTGTCCGCGTTGGTAAGCGAAGTCATCAAACGGCGCAGGTATTCGTTTTCAAGCGCGGGGTCGTTCGGACGCGCCTGCCACTGGCTCGTGTCGTTGTTTACGCCGGTCAACGCTTCACGCATGCCCTTCTGGCTGATGAACACGTACGTGCCGCCGTTGGGCGCCGCTTCGAGACGCGTGCGGTATTTGTTGCGCTCGGCCGTGACATAGGAATTGCCCGTGGCCTTGGAGAGCGTGTCGCGAATCAGGCCATCTGAAATTTGCGGATGCGTTTCGTTCCAGTCGGTTTCCATCACGCCTTTATCGCGTTGATCGACGACGAGCAAGAAGCCCTGCTCTTGCCAGAACCGGCGGATCTGCGGCCAGACCTGATCGGGCGCGCGGTCGTCGACGACGAGCCAGCGCTCGGCGCCATCGCGCTGAATGCGCATGCCCGTGATTGGCGGCACCACCGTGGGCGCGGTGGGTGCGACCTTCTGGACTTGCTGCAGATCGGAAAGGGATGTCTGCCCGCCCTGTGGCGGCAGCGAACGCTGATCGACGGCTTCGTCGAGCAGGTTCGGCGGATTCGCGAGGGTTTCCTGCTTGGAGCGCTGATCGCTCTTGTAGTTGATCGCGTTAGGTGAAGACGTGCCGCAACCCGCCACGATTCCTGCCACTGCGACGACCGCAGCAACCCGCCTGGTTACACGAAAATCTGTCATGTCTGGAAAGTCCTTCCGCAACGCCACGGGTTCTTCCGTGGATCAACCCAGCATTTTACCGGTCTGGCGGTGTCTCTGGCAAAAAGAGGCCGGTTTCGTTTTCCGCCACGCTCGTCGCGATATTGATCCACGGAAACTGGATGCTTTTTGTCGCCGAGATTTGTTGGCAATTCGCCATCGGCAGCGAATGCGCTTTTGTTGCGGTCAAAAGGCATGGATGCACCCAAGCCATTAAATCGTCTTCGCCTCGAAATGACAATTTATGACAGTCTCGAAAATAGGCGATTTGGCTTTTCGAGCTTCGTAACGTACTGATTTTCAAGGCACCACGCCCGTCTTTCGAAGGCTTTTCGCGGCTTTCGAGTGCCTCGGGCGACGGTATCGCCCATCCCCTTCTTCCCTCTAGAATCGCTCTCAAAATTAAGACTTATCTGAGTGAAACTGAGAGAGGAACACGTGACTACGCCAAGACATACGCTAAGAAATCCTCATTACCTCGCGGCGGCCTGCATCGCGCTCGGCGGATCGATGGCCGCGCCTGCACAAGCGCAACTCGGCGCGATAGCGCGCAGCGCCGTATTTTCGCCAGGTGTCGTCGCGCATCGATCGACGCACGGCCTGCTCGATTACGTCGAAACGACGGACGCGAACGGCATCGTCGTGCGCGAATACGTCGCGGCCAGCGGCGCCGTGTACGCAATCTCCTGGCGCGGACCGGCCATGCCCGACACAGAAGCGCTGCTCGGCGCGTACTTTCAGCGCTTCAAGGACGGCGCGAACGCTTCGTCGGGCGATGCCGGTCTGCACGCGACGCGCATCGCGAATGGCGATCTCGTCGTCGAAAATCACGTGCGGCTGCGTGAGTTCAGTGGCCGCGCATGGCTCGTGAGCGCGCTTCCAGTTGGCGTATCCACCGCCGATATTCAATGACGATGGAGGCACGCATGCCTATTCGCACGCATCTCACGCTTCTTATGGTCACCGCACTGACCTTGACCGCATGCGGCGGTGGCGGCGTTTCCGACAGCGCCACGCCGGCACCCGCGGCACCTGCACAAGCCAGCGCGCCCGCGACGGCCAGCGCGCCGGGCACGGCAAGCGTCCCGGCCGCGGCAAGCGCCGCCAGCAGCGCCAGCGCGGCATCCGCACCGAGCGCCGACTCCACCACCGTCGTGCAATCGACCACGCCGAACGTGCAGACCATCACCGTCACCAGCACGCCAACTCGCACGCGCAACATGCTGCAGACGAGCGTCACTATCTGCGTGCCGGGCACGAATACTTGCCAGACCATCGACAACATCCAGGTCGATACCGGCTCGCACGGGCTGCGCGTGCTGGCGTCGGCACTGAACTCGCAAATCGCGCTGCCGCTCGTCGCGGCAAGCGGTTCGAACGGGTTCGTCGCCGAATGCTCGGTGTTTGGCACGGGCTACACATGGGGCGCCGTGCGCACCGCCGATGTGCGGCTCGCCGGCCAAGTCGCGGGGGCAACCTCCGTGCAGTTGATCGCCGATGCATCGACGCCCACGGCGCCCGCCGATTGCGCACAGTCCGGCCTGCCGATGCTCGACGCATCGAAGCTGCGCGGCAACGGCATTCTCGGCGTCGGTCCGTTCACCGCCGATTGCGGCGCGGGCTGCGCCGCCTCCGCCATGCCGCGCTGGTACTACACCTGCAACGCGGGCGGCGGTTGCACGGCGAGCAGCTTGCCGGTTGCGCAGCAGGTGACCAATCCGGTCGCCAACTTCGCCGCCGACAACAACGGCGTGCTGATCGAACTCCCCGCCATTCCAGCCGCAGGCGCATCCGCGGTCACGGGGACGATGACCTTCGGCATCGGTTCGCAGGCGAACAATCTACTCGGCTCGGCGACGGTGTTGAAATCGAGTTCGTCTTCCGGCTATGTGTCGACGAGCTTCGGCGGCAGTCAGTATGGGACGAGCTTCATCGACAGCGGATCGAATGGGTTGTTCTTCCCTTCGACGAGCATCACGACATGCGGCGCGTGGTATTGCCCGGCGGCGACGCAAGCCTTGAGCGCGACCGTGCGTTCGACGAGCGGCATCACGACCGACGTCTCGTTCAGCGTCGCGCAATCGACCACGTTGATCGCAAGCGGCAATTTTGCGTTCAGCAATCTCGCCGGACCGTCGAGCGGATACTTCGACTGGGGCTTGCCATTCTTCTTTGGTAGACGCGTGTTCACGGCGCTCGAAGGACGCGCGACGCCCGCAGGAAACGGGCCGTATTACGCGTTCTGAAAAGCCGAGGGCCGTTCGCGATGAACGGCCCTCGGCTTGACATGCCGCAACAGGCGGAAAGCTACTTACTTCTTCTGCGCCTCTTCCTCGAAGATCTTCTGCGCCAGATGGAACGCTGAGTTCGCGGCCGGCACGCCGCAATACACGGCCGTCTGCAACAGCACTTCCTTGATCTCGTCCTGCGTCACGCCGTTGTTCTTCGCGGCGCGCAGATGCAACGCGAGTTCCTCGCCACGATTGAGCGCGACCATCATCGCGATGGTGAGAAGGCTGCGCGTATGACGCGGCAAGCCATCGCGCGTCCAGATTTCGCCCCACGCATAGCGCGTGATGAAGTTCTGGAAATCCGTGGTGAGATCGGTGCGGTTGGCAAGCGAGCGGTCCACGTGCGCATCGGACAGCACCGCGCGGCGCACCTTCATGCCGGCTTCGTAACGTTCGTCATCAGTCATGGTTGTTCTCCGAGAAAGTCGAGCACGGCGCGCGTGTAATCGTCGCGCTTCTCGATGTTCGACAAATGCGCCGCGTCCAGTTCGACGTAGCGCGCGCCTTCGATATAACCCGCCAGTTCGCGGCCCTGCTCGGCTGTCGTCGACAGATCGTGCGTGCCTGCGATCACGAGCACCGGCAGCGCGATGGTCTTCGCTTCGGCGCGCAGGTCGGCGTCGCGGATCGCTTCGCAATTCGACGCGTAGCCTTCGCCCTCCGTATGCCGGAAGACATCGCGGATGTTGGCGAGCACGAGCTGTTCGCGCTCGATGAACGGCGCAGTGAACCAGCGCGCGATCACGGCGTCGGTCAGCGACGGCATGCCGCCTGCTTCACGCGCTTTCGCGGCGCGCGGCGTCCACACCGCATCCGAGCCGATGAGCGCCGCCGTGTTCGACAGCACCACGCGCGAGAAACGTTCGGGATGACGCGCGGCGAGCCCGATGCCCGTGAGTCCGCCCATCGACAGACCGCAGTAATGCGCGCGTTCGATACCGAGATGATCGAGCAGCCCGACGACATCGCTGATCAACTGATCGATGGTGTACGGCCCCGCTGGCGCGTCCGAATGGCCGTGGCCGCGCGTGTCGTAACGCACCACGCGGTAGTGCTCGGCGAACGCTTCGACTTGCGGCGTCCACATGGAGACATCGGCGCCGAGCGAATTCGACAGCACGAGCCACGGGGCGTCATGGCCCGCGCGGGCATCGACTCGATAGTGAATCCGGGTACCGTTGATAGCGGCAAGGGGCATGCTGTATCGCTCCTGAATCTTGTGCGCTCACGCGTTCGCGCGATGAAGCTCGAGCGCGGCCTCGACGAAGGCCTGTGCCTGACCGGCGTAGTTCGCCGGATCGAGCAAGGATTTCAACTGTTGTTGCGAAAGATGCTGCGTGACGGTTTCGTTCGCGGCGAGCACTTCGAAGAGAGACTGGCCGCTTGCCACCGCCGCCTTCGACGACTGCTCGACGAGCTTGTGCGCATCCAGCCGGCCGATGGCGTCGCCGAGCGCGAGCATGACCGCTTCGCCGAGCACGAGACCGTTGGTCGCGTCGAGATTCCGCGCGAGCCGCGCGACGTTCACTTCGAGACCCGGCACGATGCCCTTGATATTCGACAACGCGCCCGCCGTAAGCCGCGCGAGATCGGGCAGCGCTTCCCATTCCGCCTGCCAGCCGCCGAGCGCGCGTTCGTGTTCCTGCACCATGCCCGCGAAAACCGTCGCGACGAGATTGGGCGCGCGCGTCGCGGCAGTCAGCACCGCCGCGCAACTCACGGGATTGCGCTTGTGCGGCATGGTGGACGACCCGCCCTTGCCTGCCGCGGCCGGCTCGGCGAGTTCGCCGAGTTCGGTCTGCATCATGAGCGAGATGTCGCGCGCGATCTTGCCAAGCGTGCCCGTGAGCATGCCGAGAAACGCCGCCGCCTCCGCGATGCGATCGCGTTGCGTATGCCAAGGCAGCGCGGGCAGGGCGAGCTGAAGTTCATCGGCGAGCGACTGCGCCACCGGCAAGGCCTTGTCGCGCAGACTCGCCAGCGTGCCCGCCGCGCCGCCGAATTGCAGCACGAACACGCGCGATTTCAGTTCGTACAGACGCCCGCGATGACGCGTCACCGCATCCAGCCATTGCGCGAACTTGAGACCGAGCGTGATTGGCAGCGCCTGTTGCAACCATGTGCGGCCGATCATCGGCGTCGCGTGATGCTTCTGCGCTTGCTGCGCGAGCGATGCCGCGAGTTCGCGCAGATCGGCATCGATCAGTTCGAATGCGGCGCGCAGTTGCAGCATGACGCCCGTGTCGATGATGTCCTGACTCGTCGCGCCCCAATGCACGTACTTCGCGGCCTCGGCGTCGCCGGCCTTCACCACGGCGGTCAATTGCTTGACGAGCGGAATCGCGAGATTGCCGCCAGCGGCCGCGCCGGTCATCAACGCGCCGGCGTCGATGTTGTCGGCATTGCACCCGGCGACGATCGCATCGACCGCGCTCGCCGGAACCACGCCATGCTCCGCCGACGCACGCGCGAGCGCCGCTTCGACATCGAGCATGGCCTGCACCGTCGCGCGCGCCGACCATAGCGCGTTGGCGGCCTCGTTGCCGCAGATGAGATCCGTGAGACGACCGGTCGAGGCGAACATGTCCTTAGACACGCTCGATGACCATCGCAATGCCCTGGCCCACGCCGATGCACATGGTGCAGAGCGCGAAGCGCCCGCCCGTGCGCTGCAACTGATAGCTCGCGGTCGTCACGAGCCGCGCGCCGGACGCGCCGAGCGGATGTCCGAGCGCGATCGCACCGCCGTTCGGGTTGACGCGAGGATCGTCGTCGGCAATGCCGAGCATGCGCAGCACGGCGAGCCCTTGCGAGGCGAAGGCTTCGTTCAGTTCGATCACATCGAACTGGTCGATCGTCATGCCAAGGCGCGCCAACAGCTTCTGCGATGCGGGCGCCGGTCCGATACCCATCACGCGCGGTTCGACACCCGCGGTCGCGATGCCGAGAATGCGCGCGCGCGGCGTGAGGCCATGACGCTTCGCGCTTTCTTCGTCGGCGATCAGCATGGCGACGGCGCCATCGTTCACGCCCGACGCGTTGCCCGCCGTCACCGAGCCGTCCGGACGCACCACGCCCTTCAGCTTCGCGAGCGTTTCGAGACTCGTCTCACGCGGATGCTCGTCCTGCGACACGACGAGCGCGTCGCCCTTCTTCTGGGCGATGCTGACCGGCGTGATTTCCTGCGCGAGCGTGCCGTCCTTCTGCGCGCGCGATGCTTTCTGCTGACTGCGCAACGCGAACGCGTCCTGATCGGCGCGGCTCACCTTGTAGTCGTCGGCGACGTTCTCGGCGGTTTCGGGCATCGAGTCGACGCCATAGAGCTTCTTCATCAGCGGATTGACGAAGCGCCAGCCGATGGTCGTGTCGTAAATCTCGGCCTGACGCGAGAACGCGCTCGTCGCCTTGCCCATCACGAACGGCGCACGGCTCATGCTCTCGACGCCGCCCGCGATCAAAAGGCTCGCCTCGCCCGACTTGATGGCGCGCGCCGCGATGCCGACCGCATCCATGCCCGAACCGCACAGGCGGTTGACCGTCGAACCGGGCGTGCCCACAGGCAAGCCGGCAAGCAACGCCGACATGCGCGCGACGTTGCGATTGTCTTCGCCCGCCTGATTCGCGCAGCCGTAGATCACTTCCTCGACGGCTTCCCAGTCCACTTCCTTGTTGCGTTCGACGAGCGCGCGCAGCGGCACGGCGCCCAGGTCGTCGGCACGCACGGAAGACAGCGAACCGCCGTAACGGCCGATCGGCGTGCGGATGGCATCACATACGAAAGCTTCTTTCATCGGTCAACTCCAGTTATCTCTCAGGCGAAGCGTTTATGCAGCCTCGGACAGCGGCACGTATTGCAGCGGCACCTGGGCCAGCTTTTGCAGTTCGTCGAACGACAGACCTTCCACCATCTCGCGCACGACAAAGCCTTCCGGCGTCACGTCGAACACGGCGAGGTCCGTATACACGCGATCCACGCACTGTACGCCCGTCACCGGATAAGAACACTCGGCCACGAGCTTGCTCTCGCCTTGCTTCGTGAGCAGTTCCATCATCACGTACACCTGCTTGGCGCCGATGGCCAGGTCCATTGCGCCGCCGACGGCGGGAATCGCATCGGGTGCGCCGGTGTGCCAGTTGGCGAGGTCGCCCGTCGCCGAGACCTGGAACGCGCCGAGCACGCAGAAATCGAGATGGCCGCCGCGCATCATCGCGAAGGAATCGGCGTGATGGAAGAACGCGCCGCCCGTCAACAGCGTGACGTGCTGCTTGCCGGCGTTGATGAGTTCGTCGTCCTCTTCGCCCTTCGCGGGCGCGGGACCCATGCCGAGCAGGCCGTTTTCGCTATGGAGGAAGATTTCGCGATCCGCCGCGAGATGATTGGCGACGAGCGTCGGCACGCCGATACCGAGGTTCACATACGCGCCTTCGGGAATGCCCGCGGCCACGCGGCGGGCCATTTCGTCACGGGAAAGTTTCTTCATGGCTTCGATCCTTCAGGATGCAAGTTCAGCTTCGAGTTCGGCGGCATGCACCGCCTGCGGCACTTCGACGACACGTTGCACGAAGATGCCCGGCGTCACGATGTTCTCGGGGTCAAGCTCGCCGAGCGGCACGACCTTCGACACCTGCACGATGGCGGTCTTCGCGGCGCTCGCCATGATCGGCCCGAAGTTGCGCGCCGTCTTACGATAGACCAGATTGCCCCAGCGGTCGCCCTTATAGGCCTTCACGAGCGCGAAGTCGGCGTGTAGCGGCGCTTCGAGCACGTAGTGCTTGCCGTCGATCACGCGGGTTTCCTTGCCTTCGGCGAGCTTCGTGCCGTAGCCGGTCGGCGTGAAGAATCCGCCGATGCCCGCGCCCGCCGCTCGAATGCGCTCCGCGAGATTACCCTGCGGCACGAGTTCGAGTTCGATTTCGCCCGCGCGGTAGAGCGCGTCGAAGACGTGCGAGTCGGTCTGACGCGGAAACGAACAGATGATCTTGCTGACGCGCTTCGCCTTCAGCAAGGCGGCGAGACCCGTGTCGCCATTGCCCGCGTTGTTGTTGACGATGGTGAGATTGCGCGCGCCCTGTTCGATGAGCGCGTCGATCAGTTCCGAGGGCATGCCCGCCGTGCCGAAACCGCCGATCATGATGGTCGCGCCGTCCTGCACATCCGCCACCGCCGACGCGAGCGAGTCGAAAATCTTGTTGATCATTGCCGTACTTTCTCCTGTGTCGAACCGACTTGCGTGTCAGCGGCTGCTTGAAGCAAACGCATCTCGGGGTTTACCTGTGCGCCGACAAGCTTGCTTCGAAATGTTCGATATGCGAACATGGATTCGTTAAGCGAACATCGGCATGTTAGTCCCCGGTTCTTTGTCGTGTCAACGAAGCATGCGCGAAGTGCGGGTTTGTACGGGTCTTCACGCTTTCAATATGTCCACTCCAACGAATGCCGACGCGGATTCATCCGATAACCCCGCGCGTCCCGGCGACGCCTACGTGCAATCGTTCGCGCGCGGGCTCTCGGTCATCCGCTCGTTCGACGCGAACCGCCCGGCGCAGACGCTCACCGATGTCGCCGCCGCGACCGGCTTAACGCGCGCGGGCGCGCGGCGCATTCTCCTTACGTTGCAGGCGCTCGGTTATGTCGAAGCCGACGGCCGCCTCTTCCAGCTCACACCGAAGATTCTCGACCTGGGCTTCGCCTATCTCACGTCGATGCCGTTCTGGAATCTCGCCGAGCCGGTCATGGAAGAACTCGTCGCGCAAGTTCACGAAAGCTGCTCGGCGGCGGTGTTGAACGGCGCGGAGATCGTCTACGTGCTGCGCGTGCCGACCCACAAGATCATCACGCAAAATCTGTCGATCGGCAGCCGTCTGCCCGCTTTCTGCACGTCGATGGGCCGCGTGCTTTTCGCCGCGCTCGACGACGCGCAACTCGACGAAGCACTCGATGCCAGCGAACTCGTCGCGCGCACGCCGCACACCATCGTCGACAAGACTGCGCTCAGGGAATCGATCGCGCTCGTGCGGCGCCAGGGCTGGGCTATCGTCGATCAAGAACTGGAAGAAGGATTGATCTCGCTATCGGCGCCCATTCGCGACCGGCAAGGCCGCGTGATCGCCGCGCTGAACCTCTCCGGCAACGCGCAGCGCAAGAGCGCGAAGCAAATGGTGAAGTCGTTCCTGACGCCGCTGCAGGAAGCGGCGCAGCGCGTGTCGGACATGGTTGCGCGGCGTGGATGATCCGCGAGACACTCCACTATCCGCGAGGCGAATGCCGCATGACGCACTATTTCGCCGGACGATAACGACGGCCGCATGACCGACCTCGACCTGAATCTGATCCCGTTCCTCGTCGCGATAGAGGAGACGCGCAACGTGAGCCGCGCCGCCGAGCGACTCGGCGTGAGTCAGCCGCGCGTGTCGACGGCGCTCGGACGGTTGCGCGAATATTTCAACGACCCGCTGTTCGTGCGGACCTCGCGCGGCATGGAGCCGACGCCGCGCGCCCTGGCGCTCGTGCCGGCGGCGCGCGAGGCGCTCGGGCGGATCGAACGCGGTTTGCTCGATACGCAGCACTTCGATCCCTCATCGAGCACCGACACGTTCTCGATAGCGCTGTCGGATGTCGGCGAGATCGTGTTTTTGCCGCGCTTGTTGCAGGCGTTCGCAACCGAGGCGCCGCAAGCGAATCTGCGGTCTGTGTCGGCTTCACACGGCGATGTCGAGCGCGGACTCGAAGCCGGCTCGATCGATCTGGCGGTCGGCTATTTTCCCGATCTGCGCGGCAACAACTTCTTCCAGCAGCGGCTCTTTTCGCACCGGTTCATCTGTCTCATGCGGCGCGATCATCCCTTCGCGCGCGAGCCTCTCACGCTCGAACGCTTCTGCGCATGCGGCCACGCGGTCGTGCGCGCCGAGGGACGCAGTCAGGAGATACTCGAAAATCATCTCGACAAGGAACGCGTGCGGCGCCGCGCCGTGCTGGAAACGCCGCACTTCATGAGCTTGCCGTTCATTTTGTCGCATACGGATCTCATCGCGACGGTGCCGCATGCGATCGGCTTCGCTTATGTGGCCGAACACGCGTCGATCACGCTCGCCGAGCCGCCGCTCGCGCTGCCGAGGTTCGATCTGCGGCAGCATTGGCATCGCAAGTTTCAAAACGATCCACGCACGAGTTGGCTGCGCGGCGTCGTTGCCTCGCTCTTCAACGACGCACTCGACGAATGGCCGAAGTGACGGGCAGCTTTCCCCCGACGTGCGCCGATGTCTAAGACGCCCGCTCCGGCTTGCGTCCAAGCGGCTCTCATCCGCAGATAAATCCGGCTAACATTGGCGTTTTGTTTCCTCGGAGGAAATGATCGATGGATGCGCTCACCAGTCTTCGCGTATTCCGCGAGGTCGTCGAAGCCGGGAGTTTCGTGAAGGCGGCCGAACGGCTAGACATCTCGACCGCGATGACGAGCAAACACGTCGCCAACCTCGAACGCCATTTGAACGTGCGGTTGCTGAATCGAACGACGCGGCATCTCAGCCTGACCGAAGCCGGCAACGTTTATTACGAACAGTGCAGCGAGGCGCTCGACATCCTGCGCGCGGCAGAAGCCGCGGTCGGCACGCAGACGGCGCAGCCGCATGGCGTGCTCAAGGTGACCGCGCCGGGCTGGTTCGCCAATCGTAAGTTCGCGGATTTGCTGGTGGCTTATCAGGCGCGTTATCCGGATGTGCTCGTCGATCTGCGTCTTGAGAACCGCTTCGTCGATCTGGTCGAGGAAGGCTACGACATGGCCTTGCGCGCGACGTCCGAGCCGTCGCCCTCGCTCATCGTACGGCCGTTGTGCCGGATGCCGTTCGTGCTGGCGGCATCGCCTGCGTATATCGAACGGCATGGGCCGGTGCGGCATCCCAACGACATGGCGCGGCATCGCGTCGTGCTGCCGACTTACACCACTATCGAGACGGTTACGCTGACGGGCGCGGACGGCGCGTTCACGGTCAGGAATCAGCCGGTGCTGAAGACCAACGATACGTCGATGGCGCTCCAGCTCGTGCGCGCCGGGATGGGCCTGGCGTATCTGCCGGCGTGGATCGTCGATCCCGAACTGGGCGCGGGCAACTTGCTGCGCGTGCTGCCGGGCTACGAAGCGTTCGCGCCGTCGGTGTATGCGGTGTACACGAGCCGCAAGTACATGACGACGAAGGTCAGAACCTTCATCGATTTCTTGTCGGACTCGCTGAACGATCAAGAACCAAGGAAGACCGAATCACGACAGAATTCGGATTAGTCGTAGATTAAGAATACTCGTATTCAAGCGCTGCTTGCCGTGTGTGAATATCGCGCCCAATTCCCGGTTTGGCCTTCCACGATCTGGTTATCACGGATTGTGACGATCGCCGCTGGGGAGGTTGGCTCTTTCACGCATCATCATTGGCATAGCGCACATGGACTTCTTTCCCTGGCTCCCCTTGTTGTTCAACCTCTTGCTTCTGTGCGCGGTGATGTTCGTCTGCCGCACGATCAACGCAAGTCACGGCAAGCTGCTGTGGAATGGCGCACTCGTGTTCTTCATCTTCTGCTTTCTGGCAATGGCTCTCGACTTCGTACTGACGATGGTCTTTGCGTCCGCGAGTTTTCATGATCACACGCAGTATGAAAGCATCGCGACGCGGAGCAAGTGGAGCGAACGCGTGCTGAGTTACCTGATTCCTTGTGTCGTGTCGGCGTTGTTGGCACAGCGCTTTCGCAAGCGTCAGCGCGCAGCGCTTGCGCGCAAGCGGCGCGTGCCGACGCTGCGTAACAATGACGCCCCTGTTTCGATCAAGACTTCCCCTTACACGCAGTCTGAACTCAGGCTGTGAGCATTTTCGAGTAGATTCGACGAGTCCGAACACGAATTTCGTCGAAGCAGTTCTACTATTCGTTTCGCTCTGATATACTTTCGCTCTTTCGGGGCGTAGCGCAGCCTGGTAGCGTACCTGCATGGGGTGCAGGTGGTCGGAGGTTCAAATCCTCTCGCCCCGACCAAATTAAGCCCGCGTAATCTTTCGATTACGCGGGTTTTCTCATTTGTATGCCCATGGCGGAAGAAGCGATTCTGACGGCTTCCAAATGAACGCCGCCGAAGCGCATTGCGTACAGTCAAGATGAAACTCCTGCGCGGCTGAATCGTCATCTCGTCTTGCGCGCGCGTGGCGTGTGCTACGGCGGACTGAAGGGCGTCGATGTAGTGGTCGCGCTTTCTCTGCATCCGTTATCGCTTTCGCCCGAATGTCTTAGACCGCGTACGAAATGGAGCTGAAGTCGGCGCGACTTTTCGCCCGCTCAGGCCACTGAACCTCAGTCACGGTCTTCAGAACCGTTCTCGACATCGGGCCGCTATTCGCCGCACCTCTCGGCTAGCCATGCGCGGATCGTTTATGGACGTAGCACGGTATGCCTGCCGTCCTGTCTATTCCTTGCTCTCCGGAAACATACATCCGCCATTCCGAACCAGCGTCTTCACCTCTTCGCTCACCAGCAGGGGGCTTTGTCTTAATCGGGCAATGAAAGCCTTACTTCGCCGAACGTACGACTTTGAATCGTACTTCGCGCTCCATAGGACGATGTTGAGCACGACAGGGATGAGGTCCAAGCCCTTCTCGGTCAGCGTGTAGAAGTCACGGCGCCCATCGTCGGGGCTGGGCGCCCTCGAGAGAATTCCTTGTTCCTCAAGAAACGCAAGGCGGGACGCAAGGACATTGGTCGCGATTCCCTCTTCCGATCTCAGAAACTCGCCATACGTCTTCTTGCCAACAAAGACGATGTCGCGAATGATCAAGAGCGACCACCGGTCGCCAAAGATCTCCACGCCGTAGTTCACCGCGCAATGGGATCGAAGGTCTTCTTTGGATGTCGTCTTCATGGCCGAATATTAACATCGCTTGCATGAAGCAAGTAAATTTCCTCGTTTACTTGTTTTTTGCAAGTTATGTGAATAGGATGGTTGCCAGTGGTTACGAGCACCACCCAACTCACCAGGAGACTGCATGAGCACGATCAGCATCATTGGCACAGGCGGCATGGCCGCAGCGATCGGCGGCCTTGCCGCCAATGCGGGTCACATAGTCGAGGTAATGAGTCGCGACGCTACCAAGGCGCGGGCGCTTGCCGAAGAGTTTGGAGCCAACGCGACGACAGGAACGTTCGGCGTCGCCCCGGCCGGGGACATGGTCATCCTGGCGCTTCCCTACCCAGCCGTTCTCGACGTGGTGAAGCAATACGGGAACGAGCTTGCAGGCAAGGTTCTCGTGGACATCACCAATCCCATCGCCTCCGATCACGTGAGCTTCGTGACTCCGGGCGACAGCTTCGGCGCGCGGGAGATCGCCAAGGCCGCGCCTACCGACGCGAAAATCGTCAAGGCGTTCAACACCCTGTTTTCTCACGTCCTGGCTGCCGATCCAGTAGAGGGCCGCCTGTTGGACGTGTTCATCGCCGGGGACGACGCACAGGCGAAAGCACGCGTCTCGGCATTCGTCGCGAGCCTCGGACTGCGCCCGATGGATACCGGGCCGCTGCTCATGGCGAAGACGCTGGAGCACGTCAGCCTGCTGTCGCTGGGACTCCTCACTCACTCCGTCAAGCACGCCAACTTCTCAATCGGCGTCAGCCTGCTCGGCTGATTGCATCGGTGCCACGACATCTCGCATCACATCTTCTGGAGGGAGCAATAACATGCACGTTTTCGTCACGGGCGGAACCGGCCATATCGGTTCGTACATCATTCCCGAGCTCATTGCCGCCGGCCATGAGGTAACCGGCCTCGCCAGGTCGGACAAATCAGCGGCGGCGGTGTCCGCGCTCGGCGCAAAGGTGCGTCGCGGCGATATATCCGATCTTAGTGAACTGAAGGCCGCGGCGTCGGAGTCAGACGGTGTCATCCATGTCGCGCATAGACAAGACCTGCTTCCCTCTGGCGGGCTCGATGCCGTGGCCGCCGCGGAACTCAAGATCATGCTCGCGTATGGCGACGCACTGGCCGGAACCGGCAAGCCGCTGGTCGTGTCGGCGAGCATCGGCTCACCCGGATGGGAAAGCCTCGGCCGGCCCGTCAGCGAGGACGACCCTGCCCTTCCGGCCGGCGATGCATACAAAGGAACGCTGCGAGTTCGTAACGTCGTGGAGCTCGCCGTGATCGCACTCGCGCAGCGGGGCGTGCGGTCTTCGGTCGTGCGGATTCCTCCCATCGCGCACAGCACGAGCGATGCCGGCTTCCTCCCGTTGCTGATTGCGCTCGCAAAGGACAAGGGCGTCATCGGTTATCCGGGAGACGGCGCAAACTTGTGGCCGGCCGTGCATGGCCGCGACCTCGCCACCTTGTTCCGTCTCGCGCTGGAGAAAGGTCCGGCTGGCAAAAGTTGGCACGGCATCGAGGGCGAGGGCATCGCTTTGCGCGAGATCGCCGAGGCCATCGGCAGCCGCCTGGGCCTGCCGGCCGTGAGCATTCCCATCGACGTGCTGATGCTGCCGGGATACTTTGGCTTCCTGACAAACCTGGTCACGCTGGACCTTCCGGCGTCCAATCTCATCACGCGCCAGGCTCTCGACTGGAAGCCTGCCCAGCCCGGCCTGATCGAGGACCTCGACAATGGCCACTACTTCCCTGCTCTTTGAGTGGCGAAAACAGCGCGGGCACGTTTTGATAGCGCGTTAAACGTGGATGTCGGCTGTCTTCTATTTCAACCTGTCGCGCTCAGCGAGCATGTTCACCATTTCGGCCATATTCTCGGTTCCCCAAGTGCACAGCGGGACGATCTTGTCGGCCAGGCTTCGACCGAGCGGCGTCAGCGTGTAGTCCACGCGCGGTGGCACCTCCTGATAGTCGGTCCGCGCGAGAACGCGATCGGCTTCGAGTTCCTTCAATTGCTGGATCAGCACCTTGGCGCTGACGCCGTGGACATTGCGCTTGAGTTCGCCATAGCGCTTCGGGCCGTCGAGCAGGAAGTACAAGATCAGTGGCTTCCATTTGCCCGCGATGATGCTGAGGGTCGCGGCTAGCCCGTAAGAGTAGCGGCCACCGCAGGTCGGAGAACAGTCGGTCATTTTCGTGCTTACCAAAAGGTGCATACTTGTTCTTAGGTTAGTCCAACTGCATACTTGTTTCAAGCAAGCAATTCCTGCTTCCGTACAACTTGAAAGAAGGATGCACGACATGACCAGACTTAACGGAAAGACGGCTGTCATCACCGGTGGCGCCACGGGCATTGGCCGCGCGGCAGCAAAGCGCTTCATCGAGGAAGGCGCTTTCGTCTTCATCTTCGGCCGTCGGCAAGACGCACTCGACGATGCCGTGGCCGACCTCGGGCCCAATGCCCGCGCGGTAAAGGGCTCGGTCTCGGATGAGGCCGACCTCGACCGACTTTATGCTGCGGTGAAGGACGAGCGCGGGACCCTCGATATCGTCTTTGCGAATGCCGGCGCGGGAAGCCAGCTAGCGCTCGGCAAGATCACCGCCGAGCACATCGACGAAGCCTTCGACACCAATGTGAAGGGTTCGATCTTCACGGTCCAGAAGGCGTTGCCGCTGATGCGCGATGGCGGTTCTATCATCCTGACCGGATCGAGCGCCGGCACTACGGGCGCTCCTGGAATGAGCGCCTACAGCGCGAGCAAGGCGGCCGTGCGCAACCTCGCGCGAACGTGGGCGGAGGACCTGAAAGGCACCGGCATCCGTGTGAACGTGTTGTCACCCGGGGCGACGGCAACCGAACTCGCGAAGGAAGCGCTGGGCGAGGAAGGCCAGAAGATTTTCGCCTCGATGACTCCGCTTCAGCGCATGGCCGATCCGGCCGAGATCGGAGCGGTGGCTGCCTTTCTCGCGTCGTCGGACAGCAGCTTCATGACCGCCAGCGAGGTGGCCGTCGACGGCGGCTTGGCGCAACTTTGATGTGTTGTGGCGGCTCTGGCTAACGTCGTTCGCAGTGCCCCTTCAGTGGGCTTGTCGGTCGACGGCGGAAAGCGTGGGTCCTAAGTGCCGCGTGTTGGACTGCAAAACGCGCGGCACATCGATCGAGCAGCGGCCGTCCGACGTAAAAGCGCGACCTGTTCCAGTTGCGGGCTTGTGTCACAAACATGGAGAGATACCGATGAGCACACGAGCGAACGTCCAGGTCGTGAAGGATTTCTTTGCCGCGCTGGGCAGCGGCGATAAGCAAGCTTTGCTGGCCATTTCCGCAGAAGACATCGAGTGGATCGTTCCGGGCGAGTGGGCGCTGGCCGGCACCCACCGTGGACACGCGGACTTGGCGAACCTGTTGCAGAAGGCTTCCGAGATGGTGGATACGTCCTACCCCGCCCCGCCCGAATTCGTTGCTCAGGGTGACCGGGTTCTGGTCGTCGGCTTCGCGACGGGCAGAATCAAAGCCACGAACAAGACCTTCGAAGACCACTGGATCTTTGCCATCACCGTTCGCAATGGCAAGGTCGCGAGCATCCGCGAGTACATCGACACGCTTGCACTGGCCCGGGCCTCCGAACTTTAAGGCTAGTCGTTGTGTTGGGCGACGGAAGATCAGCAAGTCGCTGCGTTCGTAGTCTTTGCTCAATTGCTCAGGGAGCAACATTCGTGTTAGGCGGCGAGCATCCGAAGCTTTCGTTGTCTACGAACACGACGCTGCATCAAATAAATGCTTCCAATAGATGGAAGGGAGACGTCGTCATTGGCAACGATGTCTGGGTCGGCGCAAACACCACCATCCTTTCAGGCGTTACGATCCACACCGGAGCGATCATCGGGGCGGGCGCCACGATCAGCAAAGATGTTCCTGCTTACGCGATAGTCGTCGGTAATCCGCAGCGCGTTCTGCGTTATCGCTTCGAGCCAGACGTGATAGCCCGATTACTCGACTCACGTTGGTGGGAACACAATCCGGAGACGTTGAATCCGCTCTTGATGAAGAGCACAGATATAAATGATTTTCTGATGCTGTTTGAGAATTCGGTTTGAGGGATGGCGAATTCGTTTGGCGTCTTGTTCATTCGCTTCTCGTTCAACGATGAGGAATGCGTCTCTAAAGGACCACGGGTGATGAAGCCGCACTGTCCTCTCTACAAACTCCTGTAGGCGTGTCCGATACCGGCTCCGCTTGCGGCATCGACGCTTTGCCGATCCTAGCTGTACTCTCTTGTGCGGAAACGCCTTGCCCGTTATCGCCGAGCAGATCCTAATGCCAAAAATCATTTGACCCATGCTTCGATGCGGACAACCGCTTCTTCGCGCAATCTATCGACAAATCATCGGATCAGTTCGAGCGGCCACGATTGTTAGGCACACGCAGTGTTTGCCGTTGCACCTTGATCGCCACCTAAAAGACTGCGAGGCACGCGAGTGTCATGCAAATCACGCCAAACTTTCGACAGACCTGACGCTGATTGCGGCGTTTCGTTAAGTGGCGCACTCAACTTCTAACCAGACTGCCTCATATTCCGATCATGATCATTAAATAAAAAATCGGGGCGTGCCGTGTCAGCCATTCTCTCAGTTGTCGTCCGCGGTGCCACCGCCAGCCTCCACTATCTCGGGCGTCGAGACAAGAAGCCGGAGGTGACAGCGGATGCACTCGCACATGTCTATCGTGAAGTGCTCGGAACGCTCGCCGAGCTTTCGGGCGTTGTGTTCCGAGTCATGTATCAGACTGATCCTGAACGGCCTTGGCCCAAGGCCGTGCTTGAGGAACTAGAACGCAAGCACGCTGAAATCAAAGACCTGGCAAACACGTCCGGCCATCTGCTGCAAGTGGATGCTCTTGAAGCCTTGCAATTCATCGCCAATGGCGAGGCACGTCAGGCAGGCATGCAACAGTTCCTGGAAGCTATCGACGCCGCACATCAGGTGGTCAGTCGACAGTGCCGTCTTGCTCAACAGAGCTGATCTAGCGATTGCAAGCGTTGTCGTAATGCAATGGTCACTCGGCGCCAGGCGCCTGTAGTGATGATGCCTCTTGCTCCGCGAATACCGTCCTTTGTCAATCGACCGTCGGACAGGGACCACCGTCGCACATCCTGGACTTTACGAATGCATCGCCGCCAGAGAATTGCCGTGCTGCTCGAGATGGGCCGACTCGTCGTGCGAAATCCGAGAGTTGCTTATCCTCTTCTGACCATGCTCTCCCGCACGTGTGCAGAAAAATGGGCGGCAGTCGCCACGCCGAAGTTCATACGCGAAAATGGGCGCGCTAAAACGTTCAGATAGGTTTGCGCGCTGCATGCAATGCAAAAAACACTGAACTCGCGGCGTTCGCGATGATTGGCCGTGCCTGCCTTAACGCGATTTTGACGCGACGCTCAACGACCCGCTCACCGCATAAAAAAAGCAAGGCACCGAACCAGCGGGTAGAAGCTCGACGGACTATTCCGCCGTTAGTCCGCACAGAAGCGCTATTTTGTCCGGTCGATGCATCGCGATTTCTGCGGCGTATGGATAACGAAGAACAGTCGACGCATTTGACAATAGTGTCGCCCTAATCAAACTTTCCGAAGCGGTATGGCACCGCTTGCTTCACAGCACGTGAAAGCTAATCGCTGCTTTTCTCAATTGCGCATGACTCTGCACGCTGAAAAGTAGTTCGCAAAGCAAACGTTTGCGGTATGCTCGCCGAAACCGTCTGGAGTTTGTTCCGAAGCGCTTGGATTCGTCGGTTTTCACTGCAGATCAGAAACGAGAAAGTATCGTCTCCCTAAAGCATTGCCCGCTTTTACTCAGACTTAAAAGGCACAAAAACCACTTGTAACTCAGGCCCTTAAGCTCTAATCTTAAAGTGACGTATAAGGAACGCCGCCTGATGCCTTCGCTTGCTCTCGCGCCTGTCGTTCAAAGGCAACCGCTGTCATCCCGAACTTCCAGCTTGCGTCTCGAAGTCGCAAGATGGTTCGTTTCGGTGTCATCCGCGCGCGTTACACGGTTCGGCCGCATCTATCTGGGCGGGAGCCGTTATGTATGTGTGAGCGCATACAAGAATGGCGGGCGCTTTGCGCTGTACTTCTTCCATCACGGACCTGATGACTGGCGTATCTATCCGCCTATGGGTATGGGGCCGAGCCTTGTGTACTGGTCGGTTGGTGTAGAGGCTCCAAGCGCGAACTTGACCGTCGGCTGATAGATTCAACCCATGCTTTGTGATTCGCCATTGCGTGGGTAGACCGGCACGATACAGCCCATGTTCCTCGCGCAGTCGCACTCGGAACGCAATGCACACAGACCAAAAAAATGCCGCGAGTCCATTGCGGCATTGGTCATTTCTACAAGACAAGCGGCATTCAGCCACCGAGCAAATCGATCACCTGCGTGATCTCCTTGCGCAACTGATCGACATCGACGCCCGCTGAAGGCGCAGCCGCTACGCCCTCGATATCTTCGGCTTCGGCGTCATCGCTGATCGGGCGGCCTTGCGAATCAAGCCGATTACGCGCGCCGTTGATGGTGAATCCCTGCTCGTATAGCAGTTCGCGAATCCGCCGGATCAGCAGCACTTCATGATGCTGATAGTAGCGCCGATTGCCGCGCCGCTTGACCGGCCTCAGCTGCGTAAACTCCTGCTCCCAATAGCGCAGAACGTGCGGCTTGACACCGCACAGCTCGCTGACTTCGCCAATCGTGAAATAACGCTTGGCCGGGATCGGAGGCAAGACGACTTTTTCCATCGTCGATCAACCATCTTGGTGAGTGATGTCGATGAAGCACGGCAAGCAAAAGCGATTCGCGCGATGTTCAGCGCATGAGCGAATTCAACGTGTGAGACCTGACTCCGCTCCCGTTTCCACCAGCGCCTTCAACTTCTGACTTGCATGAAATGTGACGACCCGCCGTGCCGCGATAGGAATGGCTTCGCCAGTCTTCGGATTGCGTCCCGGACGCTGCGGCTTGTCGCGCAACTGGAAGTTGCCGAAGCCGGAGAGTTTGACGCTATCGCCGCTTTCGAGCGCGTCGCGAATGACTTCGAAGAAGGCTTCGACCATGTCTTTCGCTTCGCGCTTGTTCAAGCCGACGTGGTCGAACAGCATCTCGGCCAGTTCGGCTTTCGTGAGCGTGGGCGTGTCATTGGACACGGCGCCCGAAGTCGGGATATCTCGGGTCATGGCGCTACGCTGCGCCGAAAGAAGGGCTTCGAAATCACTCGAGTTCATTTGGTTCATATCGGTAAAACGGCGGACGACGATGAAGACGGACTAAGCCAACTGCAGGCCAACTACATGCCCAACCGCAGGCTATCCGCGCAACCGCGCGCCGTGTACTCGAGCCAGGCGATCCACCAGCGTTTTGATGGCCGTATCGACCGTTTCATCCTGAAGCGTGCCGCCAGTATCTTGCAACGTAACACGGAAGGCAAGACTTTTCTCGTGCTCCGCCAACCCACCGGAAGTATTTGATTTTGGACGAAATTCGTCGAAAAGCGCAACCCTTGTGACGTGCTTGCAGGCAGGTTCGGAACGGGCATTTTCAAGCTCGTCGAGCAACGCCTGGAGCGGTACTTTCTGATCCACGACGACGGCGATATCACGCCGCACGGGCGGGAATTTCGGCACTTCCGAAGGCGCCGGCAGCGCGCGATCCATCAACGCGTCCGCTTCGATTTCGAAGAGGATCGGCGCATGCGGCAGGTCGTACTTTTGCTGCCAGCGCGGATGCAGTTCGCCGATCCAGCCCACCGCCCGGCCCGCCACTTCAACACGCGCGCTGCGTCCCGGATGCAGCGCCGGATGCTCCGCCTTCACGAAGCGCGGTACGACGGGAGCGAACAGCGCTTCGACGTCGCTCTTCACGTCGAAGAAGTCGACGCTGCGCGACGGCGCGCCCCATTGCTCGTCGAGCGCGGGACCGTAGGCGAGACCGCCGATCATCTTCGGTTGCGCGAAACCTTCGACAGCCAATTCGCCCGCCGTGACCGATGCATCGCGCAGAAACACACGCCCTGCTTCGAACACGCGAATACGGTCCGCGCGTCGGTTCAGGTTGTAGCGCAGTACGTCGATCAGACTGCCGAACAGCGTCGTGCGCATGACCGAAAGCTGACTCGCGATCGGATTGATGAGCTTCACCGGATTGTCGTTGCCGGCGAAATCCTTCTCCCAGTCGGCATCGACGAAACTGAAGTTCACGGTCTCCGAATAGTCGCGCGCGGCCACGGCATGACGCAATGTGTGAATCGAGCGCTTCGTTTCGTTCGTGCGCCGCATTTCGCTGGCAGCAACCGGCGGGCGCGCGGGAATTTTCTCGAAACCGTAGATACGCGCGACTTCCTCGATCAGATCTTCCTCGATCTCGATATCGAAGCGATAAGCCGGCGGCGTCACGCTGAAGGTATCGCCGTCGCGCTCGAAAGCGAGATTCAGACGCGTGAAAATCTGTGCGATCTCGTCCACGCTAATGTCCACGCCGATAATGCGGTGCGCGCGCGACACGCGCATGGTCACCGGATGACGCTCGGGCACGTTGACGGTCTGATCGTCCACCGGGCCGGCTTCGCCGCCGCAGATGTCGAGGATCAGTTGCGAAATGCGTTCGATATGCTCGACAGTGGTCGAGTAATCGACCCCGCGTTCGAAGCGATGCGCGGCGTCCGTCGAGAAGTTGTATTTGCGCGCACGGCCGCGAATGGCGTCCGGCCACCAGAAGGCGGCTTCGAGATAGATGTTGGTGGTATCGAGCGTGACAGCCGTGCTGTCGCCGCCCATGATGCCCGCGAGGCTTTCGACCTGCGCGCCGTCCGCGATCACGCCGACGGTTTCATCCAGTTCGACAGTGTTGCCGTTGAGCAGCTTGAGCGATTCGCCCTTCTTGCCCCAACGCACTTCGATACCGCCGTGAATCTTGTCGAGATCGAACACGTGCGAGGGACGGCCGAGTTCAAGCATCACGAAATTCGAGATATCGACGAGCGCCGAGATGCTGCGTTGACCGGCGCGTTCGAGGCGCTCGACCATCCATTGCGGCGTCTTCGCGCGCGCGTTCACACCGCGAATCACGCGACCTGAAAAGCGGCCGCACAGATCCGGCGCGAGGATCTTCACTGGCAGCTTCTCGTCGAGCTTGACCTCGACCGGCCGCATGTCGAGCGACTTCAACGTCGCGCCCGTGATCGCGGCGGTTTCGCGCGCGACGCCAAAAACCGAAAGGCAGTCCGCCTTGTTCGGCGTGAGCTTGATCTCGAAGACGGTGTCGTCGAGATTGAGCGCTTCGCGAATGTCTTGTCCGATTGGCGTATCGGCCGGAAGGATCAGCAAGCCGCTATGGTCTTCCGAGAGCTTCAGTTCGCGCGCCGAGCACAGCATGCCCTGGCTTTCGACACCGCGCAGCTTCGAGAGCTTGATTGCGAAAGGCGCGCCACCGGCTTCGGCAGGCGGCAACTCCGCGCCGACCAGCGCGACTGGCACCTTGATGCCGGGCGTGACGTTCGGCGCGCCGCACACGATGTTCAACTGCTCGCCCGTGCCGGCATCGACCTGACAGACGTTGAGCTTGTCGGCGTCCGGATGCTTCGCCACTTCCAGCACTTGTCCGACGACGATCTTCTTGGTCGGCGGCGCGACCGGCCGCAGGTCTTCGACTTCGAGACCGGCCATCGTGAGTGCGTGCGCAAGTTCGTCGGTCGTGAGTGCGGGATCGACGAAGCTTCGGAGCCAGGATTCTGGGAATTGCATGTGTGTCTACGTTCGAATGAGGTGGTGTCTCTCGCCCGGTTGCTGTTGCCAAACCGGGCTCCGCGGGCCGTGCGGCGTTTAAGCGAACTGGCGCAGAAAACGCAGGTCGTTCTCGAAGAACAGACGCAAGTCCTGCACGCCGTAACGCAGCATGGCGAGACGCTCAAGGCCGCTACCGAACGCAAAACCGATATAGCGCTCCGGGTCGAGGCCCATGTTGCGGATGACGGTCGGATGTACTTGACCCGAGCCGGAGATTTCCAGCCACTTGCCCGCGTTCTTGCCGTGTTCGAACATCATGTCGATCTCGGCCGACGGCTCCGTGAACGGAAAATACGACGGGCGGAAGCGCACGAGAATGTCGTCGCGCTCGAAAAACTTCTTGAGGAAATCGGTATAGACGCCCTTCAGGTCCGCAAAGCTGATGTTCTCTTCGATCCACAGGCCTTCGACCTGGTTGAACATGGGCGAATGCGTGGCGTCGCTGTCCACGCGATACGTGCGGCCCGGCACGATCACCTTGATCGGCGGCTTGTTCATGCGCGCGTAGCGCACTTGCATCGGGCTCGTGTGCGTGCGCAGCAACAGCGGGCGGCCTTCGGCATCTTTACCATCGACGTAGAAGGTGTCCTGCATCGAGCGCGCCGGATGGTTCTCAGGGCTATTGAGCGCCGTGAAGTTGTACCAGTCGGTTTCGATCTCGGGACCGTCCGCGACATCGAAGCCGATCGTGCCGAAGATGCGCTCCACGCGCTCCCACGTGCGCATGACCGGATGCAGCGTGCCCGTGCTCGCGCCGCGTCCGGGCAAGGTAACGTCGATAGCTTCGGCAGCGAGCCGCTGGTTGAGGAGCGCGTCGGCCAGCGCCTGACGACGCGCGTTGAGCGCCGCTTCGACTTGCTGCTTGGCCACGTTGATCCGCGCGCCTTCGGTCTTCTTTGCCTCCGGATCGAGCTTGCCGAGACCCTTCAGCAGTTCGGTCAGCGCGCCGGATTTGCCGAGAAAGCGGGCCTTCGCGTTTTCGAGCGCGGCGGCGTCGGAGGCTTCTTCAAAGGCGCTTTTTGCGTCGGCGACAATCTGGTCCAGATCCATTGATCCCATCTTTTCAACGTCGAAGTTCTAACTGAATTACGGTTTGGCTTATGCGCACGATTGGTTCGTACGCCTCACATGCGATAAGCAAAACCGTCCGACCAACAAAAACGGGGCTCGGTGAGAGCCCCGTTTTCTACCTTTGCGCCACCCGAACAACCGGACGACGCTCAGGCGAACCACGCAGTACTAATTTCGCAATTAGGCTGCAACGGCGGCTTTCACCTGATTCACGATCGCAGCAAAAGCAGCCTTGTCGAACACAGCCATGTCGGCCAGCACCTTACGGTCGAGTTCGATCGAAGCCTTCTTCAGGCCGTTGATGAACACGCTGTACGTCATGTCGTGCTGACGCACCGCCGCGTTGATACGCGTGATCCACAATGCGCGGAACACACGCTTCTTGTTGCGGCGATCGCGATAGGCGTATTGCCCTGCGCGCATGACCGCTTGCTTGGCGATGCGATAGACGTTATTGCGACGGCCGCGGTAACCCTTGGCCAGACGGATGATCTTCTTGTGACGGGCCCGTGCGGTAACCCCACGTTTTACTCGAGGCATGTTGCGCTCCTATGAGTGTCGGTTAAGGGTTAAGCGAACGGCAACATTGCGCGGACGGAGTTCAGATTTGACTCATGAACGGCCGTCGTGCCACGCAAATGGCGTTTGTTCTTGGTGGTTTTCTTGGTAAGAATGTGGCGCTTGAAGGCCTGACCGCGCTTGACGGTACCGCCCGGACGCACCACGAAGCGCTTTGCAGCACTCTTCTTGGTCTTCATCTTCGGCATGAAACTACTCCAGTTTATTAGATGGTCATGGGTGTGCGGATGATCCGTCAAACAAACATCGGACCCCTTGCCGCCCTTCGAAACCCACGCTCCACTTATGTGCGGACAGCCTTTTGTGGCTACCGCTTTTCATGAGCGGCGTCACCAAAGTGACGCCAGCCCTGAAACCACCTGCGATGCCGCGCTCACGCTTTTCAACGGCGCGCGATCCAACGCTTTACGACGCTCGTTACTTACCCTTTTTCTTCGGGGCAAGCACCATGATCATCTGACGCCCTTCCATCTTCGGCATTTGCTCGACCTGACCGTATTCGTCCAGATCCGTCTTCAGACGTTCGAGCATGCGCATGCCGATTTCCTGGTGCGCCATTTCCCGCCCGCGGAAACGCAACGTGATTTTCGTCTTGTCGCCGTCTTCGAGGAAGCGCGTGAGGTTACGCAGCTTGACGTTGTAATCACCGTCGTCCGTGCCGGGGCGGAATTTGACTTCCTTCACCTGCACGATCTTCTGCTTGAGCTTCGCCTCGTGCTGCTTCTTCGCTTCCGAGTACTTGAACTTGCCGTAATCCATCAAACGGCAGACAGGCGGTGAAGCCTGCGGCGCGATTTCGACCAGATCCACGTCGAGCTGTTCCGATTGACGGAAAGCCTCGGCCAGTTTCACGATTCCGAGCGGCTCGTTGTCCACTCCGACCAAGCGCACTTCCGGCGCAGTGATTTCACCGTTGATGCGATGTGACGACTTATCAGTAGCGATGTTACGTTTCCTCTAAATATGAAAAAACAAGCCGCGCTGCGAGTGACTTACTTGAACGCCCGCACTTCCTGCTGCAGACGTTCGAGGAATGCGTCGACCGGCATCACGCCCAGATCGACACCGCCACGAGCACGCACGGCTACGGTTTGTGCATCACGCTCTTTGTCTCCGACGACCAGCAAATACGGAACCTTTTGCAGCGTGTGCTCGCGTATTTTATAGCTAATCTTCTCATTGCGCAAATCGCTCTCAACTCTAAGCCCTTGTTTTTGCAACGATTGGGCCAGAGAAGCCGCATATTCGGCCTGACTTTCGGCAATATTCAGCACGACTGCCTGCACAGGCGCGAGCCACGGCGGCATTGCACCGGCGTGGTGCTCAATCAGGATGCCAAGGAAACGCTCCATCGACCCGACGATGGCGCGATGGAGCATGACCGGACGGCGGCGGCTGTTGTCCTCGCCGACGTACTCCGCGCCGAGACGCTCCGGCAACACCATGTCGAGCTGCAGCGTACCGCATTGCCAGGACCGGCCGAGCGCGTCCTTGATGTGATACTCGATCTTCGGACCATAAAACGCGCCCTCGCCCGCGAGTTCTTGCCACTGCAGGCCGCACGCGGTGAGCGCGTCACGCAGGCCTTGCTCCGCGCGATCCCAGGTTTCGTCGGTACCGGCGCGCTGCTCCGGACGCAGCGACAACTTGATGTCGATGTGATCGAAGCCGAAGTCCTTGTACACGCTCATCGCGAGCGTATTGAACGCGATCGATTCGGCGATGAACTGATCTTCCGTGCAGAAGATGTGCGCGTCGTCCTGAACGAAACCGCGCACGCGCATGAGACCATGCAACGCGCCCGACGGCTCGTTGCGATGGCACGATCCGAACTCCGCGTAGCGCAGCGGCAGATCGCGATACGACCGAAGGCCGTGATTGAACACCTGCACATGGCCCGGGCAGTTCATCGGCTTGATGGCATAGTCGCGCTTCTCGGACTCGGTCGTGAACATGTTCTCGCGATAGTTCTGCCAATGGCCGGACGCTTCCCACAGCGAGCGGTCCATGACCATCGGGGTCTTGATCTCGAGATAGCCGGCCTCATTGATCCGACGGCGCATGTACTGCTCGACCTGCTGCCACAGCGACCAGCCCTTCGGATGCCAGAACACCATGCCCGGCGCTTCGTCCTGCAAATGGAACAGGTCGAGCTGCTTGCCGAGCTTGCGATGATCGCGCTTCTCCGCTTCTTCGAGCATGTGGAGATACGCTTCCTGGTCTTCCTTCTTGGTCCAGGCGGTGCCGTAGATACGCTGCAACTGTTCGTTCTTCGAGTCGCCGCGCCAGTACGCGCCCGCGACCTTCATGAGCTTGAAGACCTTCAGCTTGCCGGTGGACGGCACGTGCGGACCACGGCACAGGTCGGTGAAACCGCCGTGCGAATAGAGCTTGATTTCGTCCGAAGCCGGGATCGATTCGATGATCTCCGCCTTGTACTTCTCGCCGATGCTCTTGAAGTACTCGACCGCTTCGTCGCGCGACACCACGCGCCGCGACACGGGCTCGTCTTTCTTGACGAGGTCCTGCATGCGCTTTTCGATCTTCTCGAGGTCTTCGGGCGTGAAGGGACGGCTGTACGCGAAGTCGTAATAGAAGCCGTTGTCGATGACCGGCCCGATGGTCACCTGCGCCTCGGGGAACAAGTCCTTGACCGCGTAGGCCAGCAAGTGCGCGGCAGAGTGACGAACGACATCGACGCCTTCCGGATCTTTGTCCGTGACGATGGCGAGCGACGAATCCTGGTCGATGACAAACGACGTGTCGACGAGCTCGCCGTTGAGCTTGCCGGCAAGCGCGGCCTTGGCGAGACCCGCGCCGATCGATGCCGCGACTTCCGCGACGGTCACCGGGTGGTCGTATTGACGGACCGACCCATCAGGCAAACGTACCGAAACCATTTCGTTCTCCAAGACGCCAGCTCACGCCAGGCGAGTTCGACTAAAACATGCCGCTCGATACCGTGCAAAACCCGAGAGACAAAAAAAATGCGGCCCCGCTATCGAGGGGCCGCATTCACTTTTCACACATACCGCAAACAGATTGGCAGAAGGCGAATTAGGTCCTCGACTAGCGTCGCTCCGAAGTTGTTTCGGTCAACGTTCGACGTGCCATATTTTTTCGCCTTGTGCGCAATGCGCTTCTTGCGGATTGAAGACTCGGCGGACCGAGGCTTCGTTTTCGTTGGTAGGCTCGATTGGACTCGAACCAACGACCCCCACCATGTCAAGGTGGTGCTCTAACCAGCTGAGCTACGAGCCTGAAAGAAGTGAGATTATATGGAGCGTTTCGATTTTTGGCAAGTGCATCTGTGCGATGAATCGAAAAATTATTCGTCGATCCGTTCAACTTTTCGCGCAGTGACGCTCCCGGCCGTAGCTTGCGTTCAGGCTCGGCGCGCCGCGCGGATCACGCCCACGACTTCCCCGAGCAAGGTGCACGCGCGTTGAATCTGCATCGCGTTGGACACTTCCACGGTGAACTGCATGTAGGCCACGTTGCGCCGGCTTTGCGTCTTCACGCCTATCACGTTGATTTTCTCGCGCGCGAAGACTTCAGTGATGTCGCGCAATAGTCCCTGCCGATCCGCCGACTCGACCGACAAATCCACCGGATACACCGACGACCCACGCCCGTTCATCACCTGCGCCGACCACGTCGTATGCAGCACGCGCTCGGGCGAACGCTGCGCCATGCGCTGGAACGTCGCGCAATCGGACCGATGAATGGACATGCCCTTGCCGCGCGTGACGAACCCCGCGATAGGGTCCGGCGGCGCCGGGCGGCAGCAACGCGCGAGCTGCGTGAGCAACGCATCGACGCCGACGACCAGCACGCCCGTCGATGCCCCGAGCGCCACGCTCTGTCCGCTGCTGCGCTTTTCGAACTGCTCGGGCGTTTCGAGTTCGGGCTCGGGGGGCGGCGTATCGCTCAAGGCCTGTTCGATATTGCGCAGGCTGAATTCGTCCTTGCCGACGACCGAGTACAGATCCTCGGGCGCCTTGAAGCCGAGCTTGCTCGCGAGCTGATCGAGATTGACCGAGGTCTTCCCTTCGCGCTGCAGCGTCTTTTCGACGATCGCGCGACCTTCCGCGATGTTCTCCGCCGCATCGATCGTGTTGAACCACGCGCGCACCTTCTGCCGCGCGCGCGGGCTGTGCAGATAGCCGAGCTGCGGATTGAGCCAGTCGCGCGACGGGCCGCCCTCCTTCACCGCGACGATCTCGACCGTCTGCCCGTTCTGCAGCGGCGTGTTGAGCGGCACCATGACGCCATCGACACGTGCGCCGCGACAGCGATGCCCAAGCTCGCTATGCAGGTGATACGCGAAGTCGACCGCTGTCGCGCCGTGCGGCAACGCGATCACGCGCGCCTGGGGCGTCAGCACATAGATGTGGTCGTCGTCGAGGGTGGCGTCGCGCAACTGCTGCCAACCGGGCTGCTCGCCTTCGACATCGTCCTTCCAGGCAAGCAACTGGCGCAGAAAGGCGATTTTCTCGTCGTACTTCTCGCTTGCCGTGACCTGGCCCGCGTAGCCGCGCGTGCCCGCTTCCTTGTAGCGCCAGTGCGCCGCCACGCCATACTCGGCAAACTGATGCATCTCGTAGGTACGGATCTGCACTTCGAACGCGCGCCCGTCGTCGCCGATCACGACCGTATGCAGCGACTTGTAGCCATTCGGCTTGGGCCGCGAGATGTAGTCGTCGAACTCGCGCGGCACCGGCTGCCACAAGTTGTGCACGATGCCGAGCACGGTATAGCAGTCCTTGATGTCCCCGACGATCACGCGAAACGCGCGCACATCGTTCAGTTCGGAGAAATCGAGATGCTTGCCGCGCATCTTCTTCCAGATGCTGTAGATGTGCTTTGGCCGGCCGCTGACTTCGGCCTTGATCTGCGCGGTATCGAGTTCAGTCTGCAGCCGCGCGATGGCGTCCGTGACATAAGACTGGCGCTCCACGCGCTTCTCGTCGAGCAGCTTCGCGATGCGCTTGTACGTGACCGGGTCCTCGAAGCGGAACGACAGGTCTTCGAGCTCCCACTTGAGTTGCCAGATGCCGAGACGGTTCGCGAGCGGCGCGTAGATTTCCATGGTCTCGCGTGGCACATCGGGCGAGGGATCGATCTTGTTGGCCGCGTGATAGCGCAAGGTTTGCAGGCGCGACGCGAGGCGAATCAGCACCACGCGAATATCCTGCGCGAAAGCAAGCAACATCTTGCGCAATGATTCGACTTGCGCGCGCCGCGCGGCCTGTGCGTCGCGCGTGTTCTCGGGTAAGTCCGCGAGCGTGGCGCGCGAACTGACGGAGCCGAGACGCAAGAGCTTGCGCACATCGCCGACGAGCCGCTGCACTTCCGCGCCGAAGCGCTCCTCGATAACCTTTTCCGGGTCGTCCAGATGCGGCGTCAACACGAAGAGCGCCGCAGCGGCGATCGCGTGAGCGTCGACGTTGAGCGTCTGCATGATGCGCGCCGTGCCTTCCGCGTGCTCGGTGAGCAGTTCGCCCGTCGAGACGCGCGCATCCTTCGCGTGCTCGCGGATGAACGCGAGCGCATCGTCGATGGATGGCTCCGGCAAGGTGTCGGCGATAACGGCGGACTCGGTCATGCGCGAATGACTGCTCTTCGGCGAACCTGCTTAGCGCTGCGCCGCCACGACGACGACTTCCACCAGGCATGCGGGGTTCGCGAGCTTCGCTTCGACGGTAGCGCGCGGCGGCGTGTTGCCCGCGGCGACCCACGAGTCCCACACGGCGTTCATCGCGGCGAAGTGCACCATGTCGGAGACGTAGATTTGCACCGACAACAGATGCGACTTGTCGCTGTTCGCTTCTTCGAGCAAACGGTCGATATGGCCGAGCACTTCGCGCGTCTGGCCGGTGATGTCCTGGTCGGTGTCCTCGGCGATCTGGCCCGCGAGATACACGGTGCCGTTGTGGATGGCGATTTCCGAAAGCCGTGCGCCGACGTGATGACGAGTAACTGCCATATGCGTTCCTGTTCGATGAAGATGCAAATTGGGATAAAGCGCCAGGCGCTCAGCCCGATATTATGCCGCGCCCGCGTCATTTCCGAGAAAGAAGGCGCGCGCGGTGGCGATCTGGTCCGCCGCGAGGAAGGCCGGCGCGTGTCCGGTATCCGCCACTTCGACGCTCGTGACCGCCTGCCCTTTCGACACCATTCGCTTGACCGTCTCGCGCGACAGCAAGTCCGAATGCTCTCCTCTCACGACGAGCACCGGCGTCTTGAACGAGGCCAGCGCATGCCACAAGTACGCTTCACCCGCCGCGTTCTGTTCGGGCGTCGACGCCTTGAACGGCTTCGCGATGTCCGGGTCGTAGCGAAAGCGCCACGCGCCGTCCTTCTCGTGCAGAAGCGGCGTATTGATGCTTGCCCACTCCTCGTCCGTGAGATTGCCGAACGAAGCCGCAAGCGCGGCGGCGTGCCGCACGCCTTCATCGAGCGAGGCGAAGCGCGTGGGCTTGCCGAGATATTCCCCGATACGCGTGAGCGCGATGGGCTCGATATGCGGTCCCACGTCGTTGATGAGCATCTTGCGAATCGGCGTATTCGGCAAGCCGCCGAGCGCCATGCCGATGAGTCCGCCCATCGAGGTGCCGAACCAGTCCACCGTTTCCACGTTCAGACGCGCGATGAGCGTCACCATGTCCGCGACGTACTGCGGCACGCCGTAATGGCGCGGGTCGGCGAGCCAGTCCGACAGACCACGCCCGACGACATCCGGACACACCACGCGATACTCGTTTGCGAGCGCCTGCGCCACCTTGTCGAAGTCGCGGCCCGAGCGCGTCAGGCCATGCACGCACATCAGCACGCGCGGATTGGCGGGATCGCCCCATTCGGTGTAGGCCGTGCGATGCAGACCGGCCGGGCTCGAACACTGCACGAAACGCTGGCGCGGCACGGCGGCCGCCGGATGCGGCGCTTCGACGACGATGGATGTGCTCATGGGTATTCCTCGCAGGAAGATGTCGAATCGATTGTAAGCGCCGCGCGCGAAACCGACTGAACATCGGCCGAACGGACGACCCCTTGACCACGGTGATCAAAAACAAAGCGGGCGAAGCCTCGCAGCCCCACCCGCCTTTCCACGTCGAAAGACGCCGCTTTACTTCAACCCGATTACTTCACGCCGCTGACATCCAACGGCGCGCCGGTCTTTTGCTGAATCTCCTCGGCACTGACGCCATCGGCCAGTTCGACGAGCTTGAGACCATTCTCGGTCACGTCGATCACGCCGAGGTCCGTGATGATGCGATCCACCACGCCCACGCCCGTCAGCGGCAGCGAGCATTCTTCGAGAATCTTGTGCTGGTCGCCCTTCGCGACGTGTTCCATCAGCACGACGACTTTCTTCACGCCCGCTACGAGGTCCATCGCGCCGCCCATGCCCTTGATCATCTTGCCGGGAATCATCCAGTTGGCGAGGTCGCCCGTCTTGCTGATCTGCATGGCGCCGAGAATCGCCAGGTTGATGTGGCCGCCGCGGATCATCGCGAATGAATCCGCCGACGAAAAGATCGACGAGCCCGGCAGCGTGGTCACCGTCTGCTTGCCGGCGTTGATGAGATCGGCGTCCACTTCTTCTTCGGTCGGCGACGGGCCGATGCCGAGCAGGCCGTTCTCCGATTGCAGCCATACTTCCATGCCGTCCGGCACATGGTTGGCAACGAGCGTCGGCAAGCCGATGCCGAGGTTCACATAGAAGCCGTCCTGCAATTCCTTCGCCGCGCGCGCGGCCATCTGATCACGAGTCCAAGCCATGGTCATTCTCCTTTCGCGCGGACGATACGTTGCTCAATGCGCTTTTCAGGGTGCGCATTCAGGACGAGCCGCTGCACGAAGATGCCCGGCGTATGGATGTGATCGGGATCGAGCTCGCCTACTTCGACGATCTCTTCCACTTCGGCCACGGTGATCTTGCCGGCCATGGCGCACATCGGATTGAAGTTGCGCGCCGTGCGGCGATAGATGAGATTGCCCGATTTGTCGGCTTTCCATGCCTTCACGATACCGACGTCCGCTGTCAGCGAATGCTCGAGCACGTAATGGTTTTCGCCGAACTGACGCGTTTCCTTGCCGTCCGCGATCACGGTGCCGAAGCCCGTGTTCGTGAAGAACGCCGGGATGCCCGCGCCGCCCGCGCGCAGTTTTTCGGCGAGCGTGCCTTGCGGCGTGAATTCGAGTTCGAGTTCGCCGGCCAGATACTGCCGCTCGAATTCCTTGTTTTCGCCCACGTAAGACGAAATCATTTTCTTGACCTGACGTGTTTCGAGCAGGAGGCCGAGCCCGAAGCCGTCGACACCCGCGTTGTTGCTGATGCAGGTGATGTCCTTCACGCCCGAGTCGCGCAACGCCGCGATCAGCGCTTCGGGAATGCCGCACAGCCCGAAACCGCCGACGGCGAATGTCTGCCCGTCCTTGACGATGCCATCGAGCGCCGCCTTCGCGCTGGGATAGACCTTGTTCATCTGATTGTCCCTTCCATTTGTGAACCCGACTGAAAACCGGCTTTTCTTGGCCGCCGTGGCATGCAAGGCGGCGTTTAGACTTGAGCAAAGATTACGCTTAGCGATCCATCCGGCACAATACGCAAAAATACATAAGTCTTTGCCCGCGCCCTTTGGTTCCGTCCGGGAGCGAAGCACGGGCGCACCTTTTCCTCATGCCTGAACTGGACTACCAAACCGCGTTTCATCTCGCGCCCGTTGGCCTCGTGCTTTCGCGCGAGCGCATCATCGAGGACTGCAACGAGCAGGTCTGCGCCATGTTCGGCTTCGAGCGCGCGGCGCTCATCGGCGAGTCGTTTCAGGTGCTTTATCCAAGTCCGGACGAGTTTGCGCGCATCGGCGAGCGTATTGCCGCGCATATCAGCACGCAAGGCACCTACAGCGACGATCGCATCATGAAGCGCTCGGATGGGGAAATGTTCTGGTGCCACGTCACCGGCCGCGCGCTGGAGCGCGACGCACCGCATGCGGCAGGCGTCTGGACTTTCGAGGATTTGAGCGCGACGCGGCGTGTGGCCATAGAACTGACGCCGCGCGAAAGGGAGATCGCCGCGCAACTCGTGACCGGCAAGACGAGCAAACAGATTGGCCGCGTGCTCGACATCAGCCCGCGCACGGTCGATATCTACCGCGCGCGGCTCATGCGCAAATACGATACGGGCAACGCGACGGAGTTGCTGCAGCGCCTGCTCGGCAACTGAGCGCGCACGCTCATAGTGCGGGCGCAGCCGTCTCGATGATCTGACGAAGCAAGTCCGGCAGCGGCACGGACTTGCCCGCCTTGTAATCCACCCACACGATCTTGGCCGCGCCCTTTGCAAAGAGCTCACCAGGCGCGTCGTCGCGATACAGCTCGAAGTGCGTTTCCAGGCTGCTGCGTCCGGGCTTGCCGACCGACATGCGGCCGATCACGTTGCCCGGATAATGTAGTTGCCGCAGGAATTCCATCGACGCATTGACGATCACCGGCCCTTGTCCCTCGGCGTTCGATCCGACGATGCCGAGCTCTTCGAACCACGAAATTCGCACCTGCTCCATGTAGCGGAAGTAGACGGTGTTGTTGACGTGCCCGAAGGCGTCCATGTCACCCCAACGGATAGGCATGGAAAGTTCGAAGACGGTGTGAAAAGGGTTGTTGCTCATGTTTGCCTGTTCGAGAAAGCGCGCGCGCTCAGAGCGAAAAACCGTCGTCCGCCGAGATGACCGCGCCGTTCATGAACTGCGATTCGTCGGCGGCGAGTAAGAGCAGAAGGCCGTCGAGGTCGCCGGGCGAACCCACGCGGCGGCGCGGCAGCATCGACACGAGCTTCTGGCCTTGCTCGGTTTTCCAGTGATGGTGATTGATTTCGGTGTCGATATAACCCGGGCAGATGGCGTTCACATTGATGCCGTGGCGGCCCCATTCGAGCGCCATGGCCTTGGTCATCTGCACGACCGACGCCTTGCTCATGGCGTAGAGGCCGATCTGCGGAAACACGCGCAGTCCCGCCACCGAAGCCACGTTGATGATGCGATACGCCGGCTTGGCCGCGCCGCTGCCGCGCATGATCATGCGCTTGGCTACTTCTTGCGCCACGAAAAACGCGCCGCGCACATTGGTGCCGAAGACGTATTCGTAGTCGGAGGGCGTGACGTCGGTCAGCTTCTGCGTGGTCGACACACCCGAATTATTCACGAGGATGTCGATGGTACCGGCTTCCGTCTCCGCATGCGCGACCGCGGACTTGATGCTCTGATAGTCGGTCACGTCCAGCGACACGACATGCGCCGCGCCACCCGATGCCTCGATTTCCGCGCGCAATTCCTTGAGACGCTCGGTGCGACGGCTCGCCAGCACCACTTTCGCGCCGGCTTGCGACAGTACTTGCGCAAAACGCTTTCCAAGTCCACTGGACGCGCCGGTAATCAGCGCGACCTTGCCTTCCAGATTGATCGAACGGCCCATTGTGCTTCCTTCTTTTACGGTTGATTCGGCCTTACGCGGCACGCGGCATGCGCCAGTCCGCTAGTGGCATCGACACCGATTTCGCGGCGCCGTCTAGAATAGTACGATCGTACTCGATCAGACAAGGTCGGTTGCAGCCTGCCTGACGTTCGCTGACAATACGCGATCTTAAAAGGCCATTCTAACGGTACAGAGGAGCATTGATGACCCCGGCGAGCCTTATCGAGCAGTACGGTCCCCGCGAATCGATGGAATACGACGTCGTCATCGTCGGCGGCGGGCCAGCCGGTTTGTCGGCGGCTATCCGGTTAAAGCAGCTTGCGCAGGAAAAAGGCGTCGAAATCGGCGTGTGCGTGCTGGAAAAAGGCTCGGAGATCGGCGCGCACATTTTGTCGGGCGCGGTCATGGACCCGCGCGGTCTGTCCGAACTCATCCCCGACTGGAAGGAAAGAAACGCACCGCTCGACGTCGAAGTGACCGAAGACCGCTTCCTTTTTCTCACGCAGGACAGCGCGAAGCAGGTGCCGAACTGGCTGCTTCCCGACAACTTCAAGAATCACGGCAACTACGTCGTGAGTCTCGCCAACGTCACGCGCTGGCTGGGCGCGCAGGCGGAGGAACTGGGCGTCGAGATCTTCCCGGGCTTTCCGGCCGCCGAAGTGCTGTACAGCGACAGTGGCGCGGTGAAAGGCGTCGTCACCGGCAATCTGGGCATCGGCAAGGATGGCGAGCCGACCGAGAACTTCCAGCTCGGCATGGAATTGCACGCGAAGTACACGTTATTCTGCGAAGGCGCGCGCGGGCATCTCGGCCGTCAGTTGATGGACAAGTTCAAGCTCAATCAGAATGCCGATCCGCAGGTATATGGCATCGGCATCAAGGAATTGTGGGAGATCGATCCCGTCAAGCACAAGCCGGGGCTCGTTATCCACACGGCGGGCTGGCCGCTCGATCCCGACACGTACGGCGGCTCGTTCCTTTATCACATGGACAACAATCAGGTGATGGTGGGCTTTGTGGTCGGACTCGGCTATTCAAACCCGTATCTTTCGCCGTTCGAAGAGTTTCAGCGCTACAAGACGCATCCGGCCATTCGCCCGTTCCTCGAAGGCGGCAAGCGCATTTCCTACGGCGCGCGCGCCATTACCGCGGGCGGCCTGATGTCGTTGCCAAAGCTCGTGTTTCCGGGCGGCGCGCTGGCCGGCGACGACGCGGGCTTTTTGAACGCATCGCGCATCAAGGGCAGCCACGCGGCGATCAAGTCCGGCAAGATGGCCGCCGAAGCCGCCTTCGACGCGGTGCAGGCGGGCCGTCAGAGCGACGAGTTGAGCGCGTATCCAGAAGCCTTCGATACTTCCTGGCTCAAGACCGAACTGCATCGCGCGCGCAATTTCAAGCAGTGGATGAGCAAGGGCCTGTACCTCGGCACGTTCATGGTCGGGCTGGAACAGAAGGTCATGGGCGGCAACGTGCCGTGGACGCTGCATCATCAGCATTGGGATCACGAGATGCTGAAGCCCGCGTCGCAGAGCAAGCCGATCGTTTATCCGAAGCCGGATGGCAAGCTGACGTTCGACAGGCTTTCGTCGGTGTTCATTTCGAACACGAATCACGAAGAGAATCAGCCGGCGCATCTGACGCTGAAAGACCCGAGCGTGCCGGTGAACGTGAATTTGCGGACCTATGCAGGTCCGGAAGGACGTTATTGCCCGGCAGCGGTGTACGAGTTCGTGAAGACGGACGATGGCGGCGAACGTCTGCAGATCAACGCGCAAAACTGCGTGCATTGCAAGACATGCGATATCAAGGACCCAACGCAGAATATCGTGTGGGTGACGCCTGAAGGCGGCGGCGGGCCGAATTACCCGAATATGTAATCGGGTGAGATGGTGGGCCGCGCGTGGGCGCGGCTGCCGTACGGCGCCGGTCTTGAACCGGCGCCGTGCTTTTATCGGCGAGGATAACGCCGGCGCGGTCAAGCCTGCCGTTCAGAAAAGCGCAATCAAAGCGCGATCAACTAGCCGGCGTATGCGCCGCAATCTTCGGTGTGCCGACGACGACATCGCCGTTCTGCGCACGATGCCTCAGCGCGTGGTCCATTAGCACGAGCGCAAGCAGCGCCTCGGCGATAGGCGTCGCGCGGATCCCCACGCACGGATCGTGACGGCCGAAGGTCTCGACAGTCGCGGGCGCGCCCAATTTGTCGATCGACTGACGCGCCGTGCGAATGCTCGATGTCGGCTTGATCGCAATCGACACGGTGATGTCCTGCCCGCTCGAAATGCCGCCGAGAATGCCGCCCGCATTGTTGGTCGCGAAACCTTCGGGCGTCATCTCGTCGCCATGCTGCGAACCGCGTTGCGCCACGCTCGCGAAGCCCGCGCCGATCTCGACGCCCTTCGCTGCATTCAGGCCCATCATCGCCTTGGCGATGTCCGCATCGAGTCGATCGTAAAGCGGCTCGCCCAAGCCGACCGGCACGCCGCTCGCGACCACTTCGATGCGCGCGCCGACCGAGTCGCCGTCGCGCCGCAAGTTGTCCATGTACGCTTCGAGCTGCGGCACCACGTCGGCATTCGGCGCGAAGAACGGGTTCTCGCGCACATGTTCCCAGCCGACGAACGGAATGGGAATCTCGCCGAGCGCGCTCATGTAGCCGCGCGTTTCCACGCCGAACTTTTCGCGCAACCATTTCTTCGCGACCGCGCCTGCCGCGACTGTCGGCGCCGTCAGACGCGCCGACGAACGGCCACCGCCGCGATAGTCGCGCACGCCGTATTTCTGCCAGTAGGTGTAATCGGCGTGACCGGGGCGGAAGGTTTCGACGATATTGCCGTAGTCCTTGCTGCGCTGATCCGTATTGCGGATAAGCAGCGCGATGGGCGTGCCGGTGGTCACGCCTTCGAACACGCCCGAGAGAATCTCTACCTGATCCGCTTCCTGGCGCTGCGTCACGTGGCGCGACGTGCCGGGACGGCGGCGGTCCAGTTCGACCTGGATATCGGCCTCGGTCAGGGCCATGCCGGGCGGGCAGCCGTCGATCACGCAGCCGATCGCCGGTCCGTGCGACTCGCCGAAGTTGGTGACGGTGAAAAGCGTGCCAAGGGTATTGCCGGACATGAGCGTCGACCTTAGAAAAGTGCCGGGGAAACCGACATTATGCCAGTGGCATCTAGCGCCGCGCCCCGCGCAACGCCGTCACGATCTGCTGCAAACGTTCCGGCGTCGCCTCTTCCGGCGCGATCGGTTCGCCTACCGCCAGCGTCAGGCGGGTCATGACGCCGCGTTGGATAGGCCGCGGCCAGCGCGCATCTTCATGACGCGAAAACACGCTGCCCCACAAGCCTCGCAGCGCGACCGGCACGACCGGCGCCGGATGCCGCCGCAGGATCTGCGAAATGCCGTGCCTGAACGGATTGATCTCGCCCGTACGCGTGAGTTTGCCTTCAGGAAAGATGCACACGAGCTCGCCCTCTTCGAGCGCTTCGGCGCATTTCTGGTATGCGCGTTCGAGCAATTCCGCGTCTTCGTGCGCGGGCGCGATCGGAATCGCCTTCACATGGCGGAACAGCCAGCCGATCACCGGCGAGCGAAAGATGCGGTGATCCATCACGAAGCGGATCGGGCGCGGACTTTCGGCCATGATGACGATGGCATCGACGAAACTGACGTGATTGCACACCAGCACCGCCGCGCCGCGCGATGGAATGCGCTCGGCATCCACGAGACGAATGCGGTAGAACGTATGCACCAGCACCCAGGCCATGAAGCGCAGCAAAAACTCCGGCACGAGCGAATAGATGTATACGGCGACAACCACGTTGAGCAGCGCGGTCGCGAGAAAGAGCCCGGGAATGCCTACGCCGAGCGCCGTGAGCCCGAGCGCCATCAACGCCGAGACGATCATGAAGAACGAGTTCAGGATATTGTTCGCGGCGATGATGCGCGCCCGATGCGTCGGCTGGCTGCGCGCCTGAATTAGCGCGTAGAGCGGCACGCTGTAGAAGCCGCCGAACATGGCAAGGAGAAAGAGGTCCGCGAGAATGCGCCAGTGCGGCAACGCGAGCAGAAACTCCGCAACGCCGAGCAGATGCCCCGCCGGCGCAATCCGATGGCTGGCGAAGAACAGATCGATGGCGAACACGCTGATGCCGATGGACCCGAGCGGCACCAGTCCGATCTCGACGCGCCGCTTCGACAGCTTCTCGCACAAGAGCGAACCCGTGGCGATGCCGAGCGAAAACGTCGCGAGGAGAATGGTCACGACATCGGGGTTCGCGGAGAGCACGTCCTTCGCGAAGTTGAAGAACGACGTGAGAAAAGTCGCGCCGACGAACCACAGCCATGAAATGCCGAGCAGGCTCAAGAACACGGTACGGTCGGCTTTCGCGAGCTTGAGATTGCGCCACGTCTCCGAGACCGGATTCCAGTTGATGCGCAAATCCGGCTGCGACGCCTTGGACTTCGGAATGAAGCTCGATACGACGCGCCCGATGATCGCGAACGCGAGACACGCCGCCGCGAGCACCATCGCCCCGTGTTCGACCGCACCCGCCGCCGCCCCGCCGACGATCGTGCCGATGAGAATCGCGACGAATGTGCCCATTTCCACGAGCCCGTTGCCGCCGACGAGTTCGGAAGCCTCCAGATGCTGCGGCAGATACGCATACTTCACCGGCCCGAACACCGTGGAGTGCACGCCCATCAGAAATGTGCAGACGTATAAAAGCGGCGCGCTATGCAGCACGAAGCCCGCGCCGCCAATCAACATGACGAGAATCTCGAAGCTCTTGACCAGGCGCGCGAGCGTGGCCTTGTCGTATTTGTCGGCGATCTGGCCTGAGGTCGCGGAGAACAGCACGAACGGCACGATGAAGATGGCCGAAATGAGGAACGCGGCCGTGCCCGGATCGACGCCGGAAAAGCGCGCCGCCTGAAACGTGACGAGCGACGTAAAGCCGACCTTGAAGACGTTGTCGTTCATCGCGCCTAGAAACTGCGTCCAGAAGAACGGCGCGAAACGGCGTTCGCGCAAAAGACCGAACTGGCCTTTCTCGTCGTGGCGTGCGGCGCGGGATGCGCGCGACGAGGCACGCGACGGATTTTCACTACTCATGGCTATCTACAAAAATTGATCCGGAGTTGATCGCGAACCGGGCTTGGATGGCGCCGCGCGATCGAATGCGGATGTCACGGGAAAAGAAGCTCGAAGCCTGCAAAGGCGTTCGAGCCGGACGAAAAAAAGCGCGCCACCGGGGCGCGCTTCCATGGGGTGTCACGCGAAGCGTCGAAGCGTTGGATCGGGCAGGTGCTCAGCGCGCTTCTTCCTGTTGCTCAGGCCAGTCGCGTATATACGCTTTCAGCATGCGATTCTCGAAGCCTTGTTCCTCGACGACCGCGCGCGCGACATCATAAAACGAGATCACGCCCATCAGCGCGCGATTCTCCATGACCGGCAAGTAACGCACGTGATGCTCGAGCATCATGCGCCGCACTTCGTTGACGTCCGTTTCCGGCGTGCAGGTGAGCGGATGGTCGTCCATGATCTTGCGGATGCTCGTTGTGCCGACGCTGCCGCCGTTGTCGCGCAAGGTGACGATGATTTCGCGGAAGGTAAGCATGCCGGCCAGATCGCCATATTCCATGACGACGAGCGAGCCGATGTCATGCGCCGCCATGGCGTCGATTGCTTCGGCGAGCGGCGTGTCGGGCGTGACCGTGAATAGCGCGTTGCCCTTTACTTTCAGAATGTCGCTGACTCGCATGACTGTCTCCTCGCGAAATGCCTGTTCAATTGCCGAACGTTCTTGAAACCATGTTTCGATGCTATCGGAAAGGCCCGCAAAAAGAAAGCAAAGCAGCCTTGTCTGGCCATTCGGATAAGGCTTTGCGGGCCGATCTCCCATTCGATGCGCGCGTGTTCGCCCTAGGTTTTCCCGCGCGAGGCGGATGTTACGATGATCGACCGCTATTTTCCTGACCTGCTCCACACAGGCCGCCAACCATGCCCGCCAACCGCTTCGACACGCTCGCGCTGCACGCGGGCGCCGCGCCCGACCCCGTGACCGGGGCGCGCGCCACGCCGATCTACCAGACCACGTCGTTCACTTTCCGCGATACCGATCACGCCGCCGCGCTCTTCAACATGGAGCGCTCGGGGCATGTCTATTCCCGCATCTCGAACCCGACGGTGGCGGTTTTCGAGGAACGCGTGGCGGCGCTGGAAGGCGGCGCGGGTGCAATCGGCACGGCGAGCGGCCAGGCGGCGCTGCATCTGGCCATCGCCACACTGATGGGCGCGGGCTCGCACGTCGTGGCATCGAGCGCGCTGTATGGCGGCTCGCACAATCTGCTGCACTACACGCTGCGGCGCTTCGGAATAGAGACCACCTTCGTCGCGCCGCACGATCTCGATGCGTGGCGTCAAGCGGCGCGTCCAGAAACGCGCCTCTTCTTCGGCGAAACGCTCGGCAATCCGGGACTCGACGTGCTCGATATCGCGGGCGTCGCGGAGATCGCGCATGAACATGGCGCGCCGCTGCTTGTGGATTCGACCTTCACCACGCCTTACTTGCTGCGACCGTTCGAACACGGCGCCGACCTGGTCTACCACTCCGCGACCAAGTTTCTGGGCGGTCATGGCACGACCATCGGCGGCGTGCTGGTGGATGGCGGCACGTTCGACTTCGCGGCGAGCGGACGCTTCCCCGAATTCACCCAGCCTTACGACGGCTTTCACGGCATGGTCTTCGCCGAGGAAAGCACGGTTGCGCCGTTCCTGTTGCGCGCGCGGCGCGAAGGGCTGCGCGACTTCGGCGCGTGTCTGCATCCGCAGGCTGCGTGGCAGTTGCTTCAAGGCATCGAAACGTTGCCGTTGCGCATGGATAGGCACGTTGCGAATACGCGCAAGGTGATCGAATTCCTGCTGAGTTCACCGGCAGTCGAAGGCGTGGCTTATCCCGAACTGCCGACGCATCGCGACCATGCGCTCGCCAAGAGGCTTCTGCCGCGCGGTGCGGGCGCGGTGTTCAGCTTCGATCTGCGTGGCGGCGTGCCGGCGGCGCGCAAGTTCATCGAGTCGCTGACGCTGTTTTCGCATCTCGCCAATGTCGGCGATGCGCGCTCGCTCGTCATCCATCCCGCCTCGACCACGCACTTTCGCATGGACGCGGCGGCGCTCGCTGCGGCGGGTATCGGTCCGGGACGTATTCGTTTGTCTATCGGACTGGAAGATGCGGACGATCTCATCGACGATCTCAAACGCGGGCTCAAGGCAGCGCAAAAGGCGGCCGAAAGCGCAGAGAGCGGCAAAAGCAGCGAAGGCTCACGCGCCGCGCCGCTTGGGAGCCGCGCATGATGTTCGATATCGCCGGGCGCCCGGCCTATGCCTACACCGGTGGCAAACCGTTCGATGCCGCCAGGCCAACGATCGTCTTCCTGCACGGCGCGCAGCACGATCACAGCGTTTGGGGCTTGCAGACGCGTTACTTCGCGCATCACGGTTTCGGCGTGCTCGCGCCCGACCTGCCCGCGCATGGCCGTAGCGCCGGGCCCGCGTTGAGCACCATCGCCGCGCTCGCCGACTGGACGATTCACCTTCTCGATGCAGCCCATACGGACAAGGCCATTTTCGTCGGGCACAGCATGGGTTCGCTGATCGCGCTCGATGCCGCCGCGCGCCATCCGGCCCGCGCGCTCGGACTGGCGCTCGTCAGCACGGCCGCACCGATGGCCGTCTCCGACATGCTTCTCGATGCCGCGCGCGAGCACGAGCCGGAAGCGATCGATATGGTCAACCAATGGTCGCATTCGACCATCGCCGCGAAACCGTCGGCTCCGGCGCCCGGATTCTGGTTGCGAGGCGTCAACCAGCGCCTGATGGAACGCATCAGCGCTCAAGGCGAGGCGCAGCTTTTTCACACCGATTTCAGCGCGTGCAACGGTTACGCGGATGCGCTCGAACGCGCTGCAACGGTGCAGTGTCCGGTACTCGTACTGAGCGGCAAGCGCGATGTAATGACGCCGCCGCGCGCCTCCCGCCCGCTCGTCGAGGCGATGAAGCGTGCGGGCGCAACGGTGAGCGCGGTCGAATTGGACGGCGGTCATGCGCTGATGGCCGAGCAACCGGATGCCGTGCTGGACACGTTGTTTGCGTTCGCGCTGAAGTGTGCGGGGGAACGGTAAGCGCTTTCGAACCGATTGACGATTCTGCGCTGTTGGCCGAGGAACCGGACGCGTCGTTTGTCTTGGCGCCGAAATGTGTGGGGAAGCGGTAAGCGCTTTAGGTCCGAGTGACGATTTTGCGCGGATAGCCGAGTAACCGGACGCGTCGTTCGTCTCGGCGCCGAAGGGTGTGGGGAAGCGGTAGGTGCTTTAGGTCCGAGTGACGATTTTGCGCACATAGCCGGGTAACCGGACGCGTCGTTCGTCTTGGCGCCGAAGGGTGTGGGGAAGCGGTAGGTGCATTAGGTCCGAGTGACGATTTTGCGCACATAGCCGGGTAACCGGACGCGTCGTTTGTCTTGGCACCGAAGTGCATGGAAAAACCGGTGAGCGCGTGGTTTGCAAGAAGTTAAAGCCTCGCGCGTCAAAGCCTTGCATCGCTTGCACCACCACGCGCGCCGTCGCAGAATGAATCTTGCTGGCGCTTTCGTCAGGTGGAAGGCACCGCATCGACCGGGAGGCGATCATGGCGCAGACGACACACGGAGAACACTTCGCGAACTTCGCCGAGTTCTATCCGTACTATCTGGACGAGCATCGCAATCTGACATCGCGCAGGCTGCACTTTTTAGGCTCACTCGGCGTGATTGGCTGCATTGCCATGGCCATCGCCACCGGCGACTGGCTCTGGCTGCCGGCCGCTGTGATCTGCGGCTACGGCTTTGCGTGGATCGGCCACTTCTTTTTCGAAAAAAACCGCCCTGCCACCTTTCGCCATCCGGTCTATAGCCTGATGGGCGACTGGGTGATGTTCAAGGACATCTGCATCGGCAGGATCTCGCTTTGAACCGTGTGCTCAGGCCGGTTGTTGCGGCATGGAAGAACGCGGTGTTTCGAGCAGGCGCGGGTTTGTGAGCGCCGCCGCGCGCGCCGCGACGAGTGAATTGAGCGTGGCTTCGAGCCTGTCGTTTTCGAGCGCTTCCATCAGCGCCGTGCGATCGAGATGCGTGGCATCGAGACGCAATTGATAATCCAGTTCCTCCCGGTCGATCACGAACTGGTCGAACAGCATGGTCATGGTGATGTGCGCCGGGTTGGCGATCAACACGAAACGCGGCATCTTCGAGTCTTCGAGCCGGCCGATCCAGCCGAGCGCATCGAGCCGCGTGATCAGGCGCGTGGAGGTATCCAGATCGCAACGCGCCATCTTGGCGAGTTCCATCGCCGTGTAGCCAGGCTTGCCTTCGTCGCGCAATTCGACGAGTCGCGCGAGTATTTCGAGCGCGTAAAGCAAGTCGCTGCCCGGAAACTCGCGCCGATGATATTGCCCGATGCGAATGGCCGGCAACGCGGACGTCACCATTGCACCGACGAGCGCGATCATCCAGCAGAGATAAACCCACAGCAGAAACACCGGCAGCGCGGCGAACGCGCCATACACGGCGGTGTAAGTGGGAATGCGCCGCACGTAGTAGCCGAAGCCGCGCTTGCCCAGTTCGAACGCCACCGCTGCAATCAGCCCGCCGATGACGGCATCGCGCCATTCGACCTTGCAGTTCGGCATGAACACGTAAATGATGGTGAAGGCGAACACCGTGAGCGGCAACGAAACGCCCGTCAGCGCCCATTCGACGATAGGCGGCATAAGATTGTGCGACCCCGCGAACGCGATCGAATGCGCGAACACGTAGGACGAGATGGAAAGACTGCAGCCGAAGAGAATAGGCCCGAGTGTGATGATGGCCCAATAGACCATGACGCGTTGCGCGAACGGGCGCGCCTTCTTCACGCGCCAGATGACGTTGAGCGCCGATTCGATCGTCATCATGGTCATCACCGAGGTGACGAACAGGATAATGAGGCCGACCGTGGTCAGGCCCTTCGCTTTCGCGGCAAACTGGTTCAGATAGTTGAAGATCTGCGTGTTGATCTGCGTCGGCATTAAATGCGCCGCGAGGAAGTCCTGCAACGACGACTGGAACGAACCGAAAATGGGAAATGCGGTGAAGAGCGCGAACGCGACGGTTGCGAGCGGCACGACGGACAGCACGCTCGTGAACGTGAGACTGCCCGCCACCTGCGCGACGCGATCCTCGCCAAGACGCCGCGCGACGAAACCGGCGAGACGCTTGACTGCCGCGAGATCGATGAAAACGTGCCGCAAACGCATTCTCCCAAGCGAGGCCGCGTGAGGCTATTGCCCTGCGCGCCCCCAAAAACAGGCTAATCCCTATAATAGCCGTTCACTAAAAAAGCCTTATGAACGACATCCTCGTGCTCTACTACAGCCGCCACGGCGCGACCCGCGAGCTTGCGCTCGCCATCGCCCAGGGCGTCGACAGCGTTCCTGGCATGGCCGCGCGGGTGCGCACGGTGCCGCCGGTTTCCACCGTCTGCGAAGCCACGCAGCCCGACATTCCCGCCGACGGCCCGCCTTACGCCGAGCTGCGCGATCTGGAGGAATGCGCGGGTCTTGCGCTCGGTTCGCCCACGCGCTTCGGCAACATGGCCGCGCCGCTCAAATATTTCCTCGACGGAACCACGCCGCAGTGGCTGTCCGGCGCGCTCGCGGGCAAGCCAGCAAGTGTCTTCACCTCCACCGGCAGCCTGCACGGCGGCCAGGAAACCACGCTGCTCTCGATGATGCTGCCGCTCCTGCATCACGGCATGCTGATCGTCGGCATTCCTTACACCGAGTCGCGCCTGACTACCACGCAAAGCGGCGGCACGCCTTACGGCGCATCGCATCATGCGCGCACGGGCGACGCCAGCCAGCACGGCATCACCGCCGACGAGAAAGCGCTCGCCGTCGCGCTCGGCACAAGGCTCGCGCGCACCGCGCTCGACCTCGTGCGTGGCGCGAAGGCCGCTTGAGTCCGTTTGAGCCCGCTTAAGCCCAACATGACCGCACCTTCGCTGACCGAGCCGCGAACGAATGCGCCGCTTGCCATCGGTGCACTGACGAGTCTTGCCGCGCTCATCGTGCTCTCGCTTCTCTGGGAGCTGTGGCTCGCGCCGCTGCGTCCCGGCGCATGGGTACTCGCGTTGAAAGCACTGCCACTTGCATGCGCGCTGCCCGGTGTCATCAAGCGCAACGTCTATACCTTGCAATGGGCTTCGATGCTCGTTTTGCTCTACTTCGCCGAAGGCATCGTGCGCGGCATGACCGATACCGGCCTCTCCGCGCGCCTCGCCTGGCTCGAAACTTTGCTTGCGTTCGCATTCTTCGTCTGCGCGCTCAGCTTCGTCGCCCCCTTCAAACGTGCGGCGCGTGCAAGAAAACGCTGAATCGTTCGCTTTTTTCCATACGGACGTGATGCTTTTTAGCACGGATCGAAACGCTGCGCGCGGCCTATGCCATTCGGCCGAGGCGCAAGCCGCGCCCCGCTGCGCGATACTGTCGACTACGCTACACGGTCCAATCTGCCCTCATCCATGACTGCCTCTCACGCCCCGTTCATCGCCGCCTGCACCGAACTGCTCGGCGCGTCCCACGTTCTCACGCACGATCACGACACCGAGCCGTTTCTCGTCGACTGGCGCAAGCGCTATCGCGGCAATGCGTGCGCCGTGCTGCTTCCCGCCGACACCGCGGAAGTCGCCGCCGTCGTCGGACTCGCGCATGAACACGGCGTGGCCATCGTGCCGCAAGGCGGCAACACGGGACTCGCGGGCGGCGCAACCCCCGACGAGAGCGGCGCGCAAGCGGTATTGAGCCTGCGCCGCCTGAACCGCATTCGCGGTATCGATCCGCATAACAACACCATTACCGTCGAAGCAGGCGTCGTGCTCGCCGAAGTCCAGGCGCGCGCCGAAAGCGCACAACGTCTCTTCGCGCTGAGTCTCGCGGCCGAAGGCAGTTGCACGATCGGCGGCAACCTCTCGACCAACGCGGGCGGCACGGGCGTTCTGCGTTACGGCAACACGCGCGAGTTGTGCCTGGGCCTCGAAGTCGTGACGCCGCAAGGCGATATCTGGGACGGCCTGCGCGGCTTGCGCAAGGACAACACCGGCTACGATCTGCGCGATCTGTACATCGGCGCGGAAGGCACGCTCGGGATCATCACGGCGGCGGTGATGAAACTGCATCCCGCGCCGGTCGCGCGCGTGACAGCGCTCGCGGGTCTAGCCTCGCCGCACGCCGCACTCGATTTCCTGGCAATGGCGCAACGTCACGCAGGTGCGCTCCTGACCGGCTTCGAGCTCATGTCCGACTTCTCGATGCGCCTCGTCGGCCGGCATTTTCCGCAACTGCGTTATCCGTTCGGCGAACCGCACGCGCAAACCGTGCTGCTCGAACTCTCCGACAGCGAAAGCGACGAACACGCCCGCGCGCTCTTCGAAAGGCTGATGGAACAGGCTATGGAAGAAGGTATTGTCGAAGATGCCGTGGTCGCGGAAAGCCTCGCGCAGTCGCAGGCATTCTGGGACTTGCGCGAGCATATCCCGCTCGCGCAGGCGGAGGAAGGGCTGAACATCAAACATGACATTGCGGTGCCGATCTCGAGCATCGGCCGCTTTATCGAGGAAACCGACGCGATCATCGCTCGAGCCACGCCCGGCGCGCGCATGGTGACCTTCGGACATCTGGGCGACGGCAATCTGCATTACAACGTGCAGGCGCCCGAAGGCGTCGATCAGAAGCAATTTCTCGAAGCGTTCCAGACGCCGATCAACGCACTCGTCTACGACCAGGTGCATGCGCATCGCGGCAGTATCAGCGCCGAGCACGGTCTCGGGCAACTGAAGGTGGACGAAGCGATGCACTATAAATCGGCCGTCGAGGTGCGCCTCATGCAAAGCATCAAAGCCGCGCTCGATCCCGAGAATCGCATGAATCCGGGCAAGGTCGTGCGCTGGGCGCAAGCCGGGACAAGGAAGGAGAACATCGCATGAAGATACGCGTGCTGTCGGACCTGCACCTGGAAAACGACGAGCCGCTCGCGATTCCTTATGCCGAAGCCGATCTCGTCGTGCTGGCGGGCGATATCCACAATCACGCGGAAGGCGTGCGTTGGGCGGTGGAGAATTTCGGTTCGGATGTGCCTATCGTCTATGTGCCGGGCAATCACGAGTACTACGACGCCGAATTCGGCGCGATGGAAGTTGCCATGCTCGACGCGGCGCAAAGCGTGGACAACGTGCATTACCTGAACAACGCGGCGCTCGTCGACCGGCGCGGCGCGTGGCGCGTTCTCGGCACGACGCTCTGGACCGACTTCGCGCTGTTCGGGTCGAGCGACGAAGAAATCGGCCGCGCGCAGGAAGCGTGCATCAAGGCCATGCTGGATTATCGAGGGCTGATCCAGCTCGCGTGGCCGGAGCAAGACGGCGAACCCCGCGCGTTCGCGCCGGAAGATTCCCTCGCGCTGCACGAGCAAGCGCGCGCGTGGCTCGAAAACGAATTGGCCAGACCGTTCGCGGGCCAGACGATCGTCGTCACGCATCACGCGCCGTTGCGCGAAAGTCTGTCCGAGCGGTATGCAACGGATATCGTGTCGGCGGGCTTCGTCAATCATCTGCCGACGCTCGCCCGCACGCCCGCCGCGCTTTGGATTCACGGCCACACGCATACGTCGTTCGACTACACGGCGAATGGGACGCGCGTGGTCTGCAATCCGCGCGGCTACTTCGACCGTCGCTCCGGGCGCTGGGAAAACGAACAGTTCGCCTGGGACAAGGTCGTCGAAATCTGACGGAGCAACGCGAATAACGGGAGCCAAGCCATGTGCGGCCGAATCAGCCAGTACCGACTGCCGATGCATTACGCGCAACGTCTGCATCTGAAGAACCCGTTCGTACTCGTCGATGCCGCCGACCGGCGGCCCGGCTACAACTTGTCGCCGGGCACGCATCCGCTCGCCGTCTATCCTGACGAATCGATTCGCGCTGTGCATTGGGGATATTGCCCGCCGTGGGCGATACAAAAGAAGTTGCCGCAGACCATCAATGCGCGCGTCGAGACGGCGTCGACCAGTGCCTATTTTCGCAATCTGTGGAAAAAAGCGCGCATTCTCGTGCCGGCGGATGGCTGGTTCGAATGGCGAATCGAGCCGCGTCCGGGCGAATTGGCGACCAAACCCGCCGCCGCGAAGCCCCTCAAGCAACCGTATTACATTCGACGCGCCGACGGCGAGCCCATGTTCCTTGCCGCGCTCACGAGCATCACGCGCGAGGAGGACGCCGCGCAGCCCGGCGCGGGCTTCGTGATCGTCACGGCAGCAGCCGACGAAGGCCTCGTGGACGTCCACGACCGCCGCCCGCTGGTTTTCTCCGCAGCCACGGCGCGGCGCTGGCTGGACCCGGACGCATCAGCGGAGGATTTGGCGCGGCTCGTGAAGTCCGACGGCGTGCCGGCTTCGCACTTCGTCTGGCACCGCGTTTCAACCGATGTGAACCGCGCCACCACGGACGAAGCGCGGCTCATCGAGCCGCTGGAAGCGCTTTTTTAGATTCAGCGGGTGCGCCGGTCGCGGTTGCTTTCGACGCGAATCGGGATCAGGCGCTTTCTTGCCTCTTCTTCCGACTGGGCACGCATGGCATTGAAAAGCTCGCGCGACGCCGGAACGGCGATCAACGACACAAGCGCGGCAAGAGCGAACATAAGTGGCGTGCTCATCAGACGAGTCCCCAAGATAAATGCAGTGAACGTAGACAGACAGTAGCAAATGCGGGTGAATCAGGAGTAAGCAAGTGTTGCGCCGCAGCTTATTTCGTAACCGGACTTCGGTCAGCGCGCCGGAGCCGACAGCACTGACGGCAAGCCTATTCAGCCTACTACGAACTCCTTGAGCGACTCGGAATCGGCGGCGAGCGTGTCGGGCAACGCCTCGCGCAGAAACTCCACCCACGTGCGGATCTTGGCGTCCAGATACTGGCGCGACGGGTACAGCGCGTAGACCGTCAGTTCCTGCATCGTGTATTGCGGCAGCACACGCACCAAAGTGCCCGCGCGCAAGGCGGGCAGCGCGGAGGACGTCGGCAATACGCCGATGCCCATGTTTTCCCGGATCGCCGTCACCATGGCGTCGGCCACGTTCACCGTGAAGGGCGAAGCGCCGAGACTGACCGTTTCCTGCCCGTTCGGACCGTCGAAGACCCAGCGGTCGGGCGGAAACACGGGCGTCATCAATTGCAGACAGGTGTGGCGCACCAGATCGGACAACACATGCGGCGTGCCGTGCTTCTCGATATACGCCGGTGACGCACATGCAATGCTGAACACCGTGCCGAGCCGCGCCGACACCAATGCGGAATCCGGCAACTCAGAAGCCAGCACCACCGACACGTCGTAACCCTCGTCCAGTAGATCCGGCACGCGTTGCGCCAAAGTCAGCTCGACCTGCACGGACGGATGACGCTGCTGATAGCGCGAGATCATCGGCACGACATAGTGCACGCCGAAGCTCGTCATCGAATGCACCTTGAGTTTGCCGGCCGGACGCGCGTGGGCGTCGCTGGCTTCGGCTTCGGCCTGATCGACGTAAGCGAGAATTTGCTCGCAGCGTTGCAAATAGCGCTCGCCCGCCTCGGTTAGCGCGATTCGGCGCGTCGTGCGATTGAGCAGCCGCGTGCGCAGATGCGCTTCGAGGTCGGACACGGCGCGCGACGCGTAGGCGGTGGTCGTATTGAGATGCTGCGCGGCGGCGGTGAAACTGCCCGCCTCGACGACGCGCGCGAACACGCGCATGTTTTGGAGCGTATCCATGACGCTTTCCCGTTTTTCGGCGTTTGTGTAGATCGAATTGTTACATGACCAGTAACAGCGATTATCGCAATCTCAGTAAGAATGCTTTACATCGTTACTGGTTATTCGACAATCCCTGCAAAAATATAATTCACTCTCAAATTCTATTCAATTTTGGGAGGGAATCGTGCGGAGCCGGTCGTTCAGTCACGCCGCTTATGCCGCGGTTCTTACGGCATTTTTAACAATCGCCGGATGCGCAAGTACGGGCAAGGTTGCGCCGCAAGATCCGCTGAAAGACCCGGCAACGCTCGATGTCGGCAACGCCATTCGCGCCGCCAATGCGGACGCTGCGTGGCCCGGCCAGGAATGGTGGCGCGCGTATCGCGATCCGCAGCTCGATGCCTGGATTACACGCGCAACCGGCGGCAACCCGACACTGGCGATGGCCGCCGCACGCGTTCGCGAGGCGCGCGAGGAAGCCGGCGTGGCGCGCTCGGCGCTTTTGCCGCACGTCGATGGCGCGATGAGCCTGCAACGCAAGCACTGGCCGGAGAACGACTTCTACGGCCCCGGCTACTACGGCGGCACGACTACGTGGGACGACACCGCCGGCCTTTCGCTCTCCTATGACCTCGATCTCTGGGGCCGCGACGATAACGCCGCCGAACGCGCGCTCGATGTCGCCCACGTGCGCGCGGCCGATGCCCGCGCCGCCCAGCTCGAACTCGAAACCAACGTGGTGCGCGCCTACATCGGCTTTTCGCAGGCGTTCGCGCTGCTCGATATCGCTCAACAGACGCTCGCGCAGCAGCAGCGGATCGCGGATCTCGCAGAGCGGCGTTTAAAAGGCGGCATCGGCACACAGCTCGAAGTGAGTCAGGCCGAAACGCCGTTGCCCGAGTACGAGCGTCAGGTCGATATCTATCAGGAAGAGATTGAGCTCGCGCGCCATCAGCTCGCCGCGCTTGCAGGCGAAGGTCCCGGCGCGGGCGATGCGCTCACGCGTCCCACGCTCGCGCTCGCGACGCCGCTGCCCTTGCCCTCGTCGCTGCCCGCCGAACTCGTGGGTCATCGGCCCGATATCGTCGCGGCGCGCTGGATGGTGGCGGCGCAAGCGCGCGGTATCGATGTCGCGAAGGCCGAGTTCTATCCGAACATCAATCTCGCGGCGTCTCTCACGCAGACTTTCGCGGGCGGCGCGCTGCTCAGCTTCCTCACGAGCAAGGCGACGGGTTATACGTTCGGCCCGGCGCTGTCGTTGCCTATCTTCGAAGGCGGACGGCTGCGCTCGCAACTCGGCGCGGTGTCGGCGCAATACGACGTAGCCGTCGATCACTACGACGCGACGCTCGTCGCCGCGCTCAAGGACATCGCCGATCAGGTCGTGCGCGTGCGTTCGCTCGACACGCAGCTGGAAGCGTCGGGGCGCTCGGTCGCCGCCGCACGCAAGAACTACGACCTCGCCAACGCCGGTTATAAGCGCGGCCTGACCGATTACGTCAACGTGCTGATCGCGCAAGCGCAATTGCTGCGCGCGCAGGACGGCGAAGCACGCGTGCGGGCGCAACGGCTCGCAGCCTATGCAACGCTCACCTCCGCGCTCGGCGGCGGTATCGACGATCCCTCGAATGGTCCGCAAGAAACGGCGCTCGCGCCCGCGAAGCATATCGGCCCGTTCGGTTCGTCGCTCGGCGCGTCGTCCTCGGTGAAGTGAGGAGAACGTTCATGGCCACTGTTCTCATCGACAAGCGCGCATCGCTCGTGAACGCCTTCGCGGATTGGGCGCGCACCGACGGCCTCGCGTGGATCTACATCTTCAAGGCGGTGCTGGCGGCGCTGATCGCGCTATGGATCGCCATGCGGCTCGACATGCAGCAGCCGCGCACCGCGATGACCACCGTCTTCGTCGTGATGCAGCCGCAAAGCGGCATGGTGCTCGCGAAGAGCTTCTACCGTTTCTGCGGCACGATGGTCGGTCTCGTCGTCATGCTCGCATTCATCAGCCTGTTCTCGCAGCAGCCGGTGCTGTTTCTCTCGGCGACGGCGCTCTGGGTCGGCATCTGCACGGCGGGCGCGGCGCGCAATCGCAACTTCCGCTCGTATGGCTTCGTGCTCGCGGGATACACGGCGGCGCTGATCGGCATACCGGCGGCGCAGCATCCGGATGGCGCGTATCTGTCGGCCCTGACGCGGGTGGGCGAAGTGTCGCTCGGCATCGTGTGCGCGGGCGCCGTGAGCGCGCTCGTGTTTCCGCAACTCGCGGGCGAGCAGATCCGCACCACGGTGCGACGGCGCTTCACGCAATTCGTCGATTACCTCTGTCACGCGATGTCCGGCAAGCTCGAGCGCGCGCAAATCGAACGCACCAATCTGAGCTTCGTCGCGGATATCGTCGGCTTCGAGGCGGCGCGCAGTGTCGCGATTTTCGAGCATCCCGAATCGCGGCGGCGCGGCGGGCGGCTCGCGCGGCTGAATAGCGAATTCATGAGCGCATCCACGCGCTTTCACGCGCTGCATCAGTTGATGAACCGGCTGCGCGCAAACGCGTCGGGCACGACCATCGATGCGCTCGAACCGTTCATCCACGAAGTGCCGCCGCTGTTGCTGATTGCGGGCGAGCCGGTGCGCAACGCTGCCGACGCCGCGCACGCCGCCGCGCAATTGCGCGACTACAAGGCCGCGTTGCCCAGGCGCGTGCGCGCGACGCGTATCTCGCTCGAAGCCGCGCCCGGCTTCACCGCACTCGAATTCGATACCGCGACCGAGCTGCTTTATCGTTTCGTCGACGACATGCTCGCGTATGCCGACACCTACGCGTCGCTCGCGGCGCCGTCGCATGAACGCGAGCGCTGGGTCGCGCGTTACGTGCCCAAGACCAATCTGCTCGCGGCCGCACTTTCCGGCCTGCGCGGCGCGGTCGTGATGTTCGTCCTGAGCGCGTTCTGGATCGCGAGCGCGTGGCCGAGCGGCGGCACGATGGTGCTCAACGCCGCTGCCGTTTGCGCGCTGGCGTCGTCGTCGCCACGGCCGACGCAGATGGCCGCGCAAATGGCTATCGGCACGACGCTCGCGAGCATCACGGGCATGATCGTCGTGTTCGGCGTGTTTCCGCATATCGACGGCTTCGTGCTGATGTGCGCGGCGCTCGTGCCCGCGCTCATGCTCGGCGCGTTCTTGACGACGCGTCGCTCGCTCGCGGGCGTGGGCATCGGCTACTGCATCTTCTTCTGCTTTCTCGCGGGGCCGGACAACCTCGTTCATTACGATCCGACCGGCTTCATGAACGACGCCATCGCGCTCGTCTTGTCGATGATCGTCTCCGCGATCGCCTTCGCCGTGCTCCTGCCGACCGATGCGCCGTGGCTGCGCCGTCTGCTGCTCGCGGACCTGCGCCGCGAAGTAGTGAGCGCGCGGCGCGGACGTCTCGCGCAACTGACGACGCATTTCGAAAGCCGCACGCGCGACCTGCTTTCGCAGATCAACGCGCTCGCTTCCGACAAGCCCGCGCTGCAACGCGAGGCCTTGCAGTGGCTCTTCGCGGTGCTCGAATTCGGCAATGCGGTGATCGATTTGCGACGCGAAATGGCGGGCTTCGAACGCGTCGTGAACCCGACGCTCGATGCGGTGGCGCGGCTTTTCGATCGGCCACGGCAAGCGCGTTTCGATGGCGCGCTCGTCGCGACGGAACACGCCATCGACGAGATGCAGGCCAGGCTTGCTTCGCACGCTTCGGATTCGGATACGCCGCGTGAAGAGCGGCATCGGCTGCAACGCATCGTGAGTCATCTGCATTTCATTCGTACCGCGCTGCTCGACCCGGAATCGCCGTTCGCAGCGTTCCAACCGATTTCGCCTGAAGGAGCGTCCCATGCCGCGTGATACCGCGATTCTCGAAGCTTACGTGCCAACGCTGCTTTTGCTGTGCCTCGCGGGCGGGCTCGTCACCTGGATCATCGACCGCGTGCTGGCGCTGACCGGACTGTATCGCGTGGTCTGGCATCCGGCGCTGTTTCGCGCGAGCCTGCTCGTCTGCGTGTGCGGCGTGCTGGGTCTCGCGGTGTATCGATGATTCTCGACCGCTTCGTCGCCAACAACATATTCAAGAGAGTTGCATCATGCTGATCAGAAAACTCGTCGGCTTCGTCATGACGATAGCCATCTTCGCCGCGGCGCTCGTCATCGGCCGCATGCTGTGGGTGCATTACATGAACGATCCGTGGACGCGCGATGGACGGGTGCGCGCCGATGTGGTCAACGTGGCGCCGGACGTGTCGGGCGCGGTCGTGCAGATGCCGTTGCACGACAATCAGTTCGTGAAGAAAGGCGACTTGCTGCTGGAGATCGACCCGTCGCATTACCAGATCGCCGTCGAGCAGGCGCAGGCGAACGTCGCGGCGCGCGCGGCCGAGTTGCGCATGCGCCGGGCCGATGCGGCGCGTCGCGCGGACATGGACGCGCTGGTCGTCTCGAAGGAAGCACGCGAGAACTCCATGCAGACGGCATCGACTGCCGAGGCGCAGTTGCAGCAGGCGAACGCCGCGCTGGATGCCGCAAAGCTGAATCTGGAACGCACCAAGGTGTTTTCCCCAGTGGATGGCTATGTGACGAATCTGAACGTGTATCGCGGCGATTACGCGACGGCGGGCGCGGCAAAGCTCGCCATCGTCGATAGTCATTCGTTCTGGGTCTATGGCTATTTCGAAGAGACCAAGTTGCCGCATGTGAAGATCGGCGACAAGGCGCAGATTCGTTTGATGAGCGGCGGCGAGCTCACGGGTCACGTCGAGAGCATTTCGCGCGGCATTTACGATCGCGACAATCCGCAAAGCCGTGAGTTGCTCGCGGATGTGAACCCGACGTTCAACTGGGTGCGGCTCGCGCAACGCGTGCCGGTGCGCGTGAAGATCGATGATGTGCCGGAGGGCGTGCTGCTCGCGGCGGGGACGACTTGTACGGTGGTGATTGGGGCGATGTGAGGTACGAAGGGCGAGCAGTGCCGCTCATGCGACGGACGGGTTCGAGGTAAAGTCGAACGAAATTTTCGTTGCAGTAAAGGAGTCTCGAATGGGATCCAAGAAGATCGGTCGCTTCGCGGTCGAAGACATTCCGCCGCGTGAAAGAATCACGCCCAAGCCTGAACGAGCCATCGACATGTCGACGCCGGAAGCGCGCGAAAGAGCCTCGGCTGCGATCCGCAAGGTGATCCGTACGCATAACGTCGCGATCAAGGCACTCGCAAAGCGCTGAGTCTCGCCATGCTATAAAACGCTGAATTCGTCATCGTCGCGCACGTCGACATACTGGCCTGGGAAGGCGGGCTTCCGGGTTTCGCGCAAGCGGGTCCGGGCGGCGTGGACGCCGTGCTTGCCCGAGTAGAATCACGCCCACTACGCAGGGCAGACGATATTTTCGGTATTGCAGCGATGTACGCGGTGGCCATTGCCCGAGGGCACGTATTCAACGACGGTAACAAGCGAACAGCGCTTGTCTGTGCCTTGGCGTATCTGGGGGAACAGGGATACGACTTGTCCGCGACGCCAGACATTGAAGAGGATCTGGTCGAAACAATGGTGGATGTGGCCGAAGGCAACATCAGTCGAGAAGAATTGGCCGATTACCTCGGCGTCATCTGCGCGATTCGCTAGCTATTCCGCCGCAAAAAAGCCCGTTCCGCTTTCGCCAGAAACGGGCTTTCTCAAGCAAGACCAAGCCTTACTTCAAAACCACTTTCACATCGAAGTACTTGGCCGCGAACCGGTCGATGCTCCCATCGTCCTTCAACTCCTTCAGCGCGCGATTGAGCGCATCCTTCAGCGCCTTATCGTTCTTGCGCACGCCGAAGCCGACGCCTGATCCGAGCAGCTTGTTATCCGACACCGCCGGTCCCGCGAACGCGAAACCCGCGCCTTGCGGCTGCTTCAAAAAGCCCTTCGATGCCGCCTCGGCATCTTGGAACGCGGCATCCAGACGGCCCGTCGCGAGATCCGCGTAGATCTGATCCTGCGCCTGATACGACTCGACATCGATACCCGCCGGCGCCCACTTCGCCTTCGCGTATGTCTCTTGAATCGAGCCTTGCAGCACGCCCACGCGCTTGCCCTTCAGACCATCGACGCTCGGCAGGATCGTGCTGCCCTTCTTCGCGACGAGCTGGTTGGGAATCGTATAAATGGGATCGGTGAAGTCGATCGCGACGCGCCGCTTGTCCGTGATCGTCATGTCGGAGTTGATGGCGTCGAACTTGCGCGCCTGCAAGGCCGGAATCAAGCCGTCGAACGAATTTTCGACCCACACGCATTTCGTCTTCAGCTTCGCGCACACCGCGTTGCCGATGTCGATATCGAAGCCCGTCAGTTCACCCGACGGCGTCTTGGATTCGAACGGCGCGTAAGACGCCTCCACGCCGAAGCGCAGTTCCTTCATGCTGTCGGCGGCATGCGCGTCGAGCGTTGCCATGCCTGCCGCCGCGGAAACGCTCACGAGCGCGAACGCGGCAAACCTGCGATTGAGCCATTGCAGTTTAATCAAGTCCATCTCCTTCCAGTTCGATTCGTTCGTCTCTGTCAGATGCCGCATGCCGCCAGCGTCCGAAGCATCGCGGCACGGAAAGCCATGCTCAAACGTCTCGGCGATGATCGCTGCGCCGCATCAAACACAGGGCCGCGATTGTAGCGCGGTCGCGGCAACAGACTGTGGAGATAACGTGGACGGGAAAGTTGCAAGTGGCGGTCGCGTTCATGCAAGTGCAAATGGACGGCCGGGTGCGCGGGCAGGTGCGTGCTGCAAGCTCAAGCTAGAGCCCAAACGCAAACGCACGGGCAAGCCACGCACAAGTGCAAACACGCGACAGATCGCGAAGGCGTGCCACCCACCTCGATAGAAATCTCGGCGATGTGCCGCCCAATAATCGCGACCGATGTGTGGCCACAAGCACGACTCGACGCTCGAACAAACGTGCAAGCGCCACCGCAAACGCCAGCGCTCAATCGAGCGCCGCCAGCGTAGCCTCGGTCGTATCGACGACCATCAGCCCCGCGCGCAATCCCGCCTTGACCCGAGCATTCGGAAACACGATCCGCTCTTCATCGTGCGATACGCGATACCGGTAATCCCCATCATGCGCGAGCTCGGTGCCCGCTGGAAACGCCGTGAAATTCGGCACGTCGCCAGCTACGTTCAGCACGAACGCATCGCTTTGCTTGTCGATCTGCGCGACCACCGAAAACACGCGCAACGGCGCATCCGCGTCCGGCCGCTCACCGCCTATCAGACGACGCAACGCCGCATCCGATGCCGCAAAACGCGTGAGATCGTTCGCGCCGAACGGACGCACCTTGCCGAGCTCCAGCGTGCAGGCAAGCGCGTTGCAAGCCTGCGCCGTGAAGTATGAAAACGTATTGTTCTTCTCGCGATGCAAAAGCACCGCCTGCAAGCGCGCATCGCGCAGCCAGTCGAACATCGCGCGTGCGAGCGGTGCGCCGGTGTGCGGCAGCAAGGCGAACTGCTCGAATACCGAGGCGCGTATCGCCGTGTGCATGTCGATATGCCATCGCGCATGCGTGACGCCCTCGAAGAACGCCAACGCACTCGCTTCGAGCGACGCCGCGCGCGGCGCTTCCCGGCTCTGCGTGAACTTCGCATGGCGGCCGCTAAAAAGCCGGTTCAGATCGTCGTCGATATACCGCTCACCCGCGCGCATCGCCTCGATGTTGCCGAGAATCACCAGCATGCGCGCGGCAAGTGGCGCCGCGCCGCTCGCGATATCGGCAACAAGCCGCGACAGCATTTCGATGGGCGCGGTTTCATCGCCATGAATGCCCGCCGATGCAATCACGCTTGGCGAAGCCTCGTTCGCCGCGGGTTCGAGCAGCAGCACGCCATCGTCCTGCCAGGTCCAGCGCACGCCCGAAGGCGCGACGCCGAAGGTTTGCAACGGCTGCGCGCCCGACAGCGTGAAGCGCAAGAAATCGTTCAGCAGCAAGGCATCAGCGCTGGAAGTCATAGATCGATCCGAGCGAGAGAATGGCCGTCAATTCATCGAGCGCGGTGCGCGACTGATCGAGCAATTGCGGGTCGGCGAGATCGGCGGCCGCGAGGCGATCGCGATAATGTGTGTCGATCCAAGCATCGAGGCGGGTGAAGAGCGCGTCCTTCATCCAGACATCGCGATTGACGGCCGCGTGCTCCACGTCGTTCAGCACGACGCGCAAGCGCAGACACGCCGGGCCGCCGCCGTTTTTCATGCTCTCGCGCAGATCGAAGACGAGCACTTCGTCGATCGGCGTGGATCGCTCGCCCAGCGAATCCAGATACGCGGCCACGCGCTCGTTCTCGCGGCATTCCTGCGGCACGACGAGCACCTGCTTGCCCTGAACGTTCGACAGCAACTGACTGTTGAAAAGATACGACGAGACCGCATCCGCGACGCTCACTTCGCTCTCCGGCACTTCGAGCGCCGTGAAGACCGCGCCACGCGCCGCGAGCTTCGCGCTCAGTTCGTCGTACACGTTGTGTTGATCGACGAACGCGCGCTGATGGCAAAACAGCGTCGTGCGATTGCCGACCGCGATGACATCGTTGTGGAACACGCCGGCATCGATCACATCGGGCGATTGCTGCGCGAAAACGGTCGCCGACTCATCGAGTTCATGCAGGCGCGCGACGGCCCGGCTCGCCTCCAGCGTCTGCCGCGCGGGATAGCGTTGCGGCTGCAGTCCCTGCGCATATTCGCTGCGTCCGTAGACAAAGAACTCGACGCCCTTCTCCCCATATTCGCGCGCAAAACGCGTGTGATTCGCCGCGCCTTCGTCGCCGAGCGCGGGCGTGCCGGGCAGCGCGTGATGAATGCGAAAGCGCGCTTCGTCGACGAAGATCGCGGCGAGCGAACGGCGCGTTTCGCCATGCTCGATCGCGCGATGCAGCTTCGCGGCGAGATTGGCGGGCGTGAAGTGGACGCGGCCATCGGCGGTGTCGGCGGAAGGACTGACGGTCGCGGCGTTGGCGGTCCACATCGCCGATGCGGAACTGGCCGCCGCCAGCAGTTCGGGCGCTTCGCGAGCGGCGCGCGCGATGACCGTGGCATCGTCGCCGGAAAAGCCGACGTCGCGCAGAAGACGCACGGAAGGCCGTTCGAGCGGCGGCAAGACGCCTTGCTTAAAGCCGAGGTCCGCCAGCCGCTTCATCTTGCGCAAGCCCTGCTTCGCGGCGGCCTTCGGGTTCGCCACCGACTTCTCGTTGCTGCGCGACGCGACGTTGCCGAACGACAGCCCCGCGTAGTTGTGCGTCGGGCCGACCAGCCCGTCGAAGTTCGCTTCGAATGAAGACATCCTTGATCCTTCGCGGTTCTTTAGAACGTGAGTCCCGGCGACACGCTCGCGGGCATCTGCAATTGCGCGCTTTCCACCGATGCCATCGGGTACGAACAGTAATCCGCCGCATAGTACGCGCTCGGCCGCTGATTGCCCGAGCGCCCGATGCCGCCGAACGGCGCCGCCGACGAAGCGCCGTTGGTCGGCCGGTTCCAGTTGACGATGCCCGCGCGGATGGTGCGCTGAAAGTGCGTCCACGCGGCTTCGTCGTCGGCGAGCAAGCCTGCCGAGAGACCGTAGGCCGTATCGTTCGCGCGTTCGATGGCCTCGTCGAAAGTCCGGTAGCGCGTGACCTGCACGAGCGGCCCGAAATGCTCTTCGTCGGGAACGTCGGCCGCGTGGGTCACATCCAGGATAGCCGGCGTGACGAAGCCCAGATGCGCCGCGCGCTGCTTCATCTCGAGCACGGGCGCCGCGCCCGCTTCGATCAGATGCGCCTGCGCCTTTACGAGCCGCGCCGCCGCGCGCGCCGAGATTACCGCGCCCATGAACGGCTGCGGATCTTCGTCGTAAGCGCCAACGCGAATGTTCGCACTCACTTCGGCGAAGCGCTGCATGAAGCGCTCGCCGAAGGCATCGTCGGGAACGAAGAGACGGCGCGCGCACGTGCAGCGCTGCCCCGCCGACAAGAACGCCGATTGAATGGTGTGATGCACGGCGGCGTCCACGTCGTCCGTATGCGCGACGACGAGCGGATTGTTGCCGCCCATTTCCAGCGCGAGCACGATCTCCGGCCGCCCACCGAACTGGCGATGCAACAGCGTGCCCGTATCCGAACTGCCGGTGAAGAAAAGCCCGTCGATTTGCCGATGATTCGCCAGCGCCACGCCTGTGTCCTTCTCGCCCTGCACGAGATTCAACACGCCGGCGGGCAAGCCTGCTTCGCTCCACAACGCGACCGTCGCTGCAGCCACGCCCGGCGCGAGTTCCGAAGGCTTTAACACGACCGCGTTGCCCGCAATGAGCGCCGGCACGATATGACCATTGGGCAGATGCCCCGGAAAGTTGTACGGCCCGAACACGGCGACGACGCCATGCGGCCGATGCCGCAACACGGCGACGCCATCGGCCATGGGTGCGCGCTTCTCGCCGGTGCGCTCGTGATAGGCCTGCACGGAGATATCGACCTTCGCGGCCATCGCAGCCACCTCGGTGCGCGCTTCCCACAACGGCTTGCCGGTCTCGCGGCCGATGGCGTCGGCGAGCGCTTCCTTGTTCTCGTTCAACGACGCGGCGAAGCGGCGCGCAATGGCGACGCGTTCATCGAAACTCACCGCCGACCACGACGCAAACGCGCGCCGCGCCGATGAAACCGCGCGCTCGACATCGTCGGCCGAAGCACTGTTGCCTTGCCAGACGACCGAGTTTGTCGCCGGATTGCGCGAGGCGAACGCCGCACCCTTGCCTTCCAGCCACTCGCCGCCGATATACAACCGATTCTGGATACTCATGTCGTTTCTCTTTACTTGGCGCGCGGATAAGACGTGAGCACGCGCACGGCATCGCCTGCGGTTACGCGCAGGGCATCGGCTTCTTCCTGAGTCAGCAGGAACTTGCCGTCATCGACCGCGCCGACGGTCGCGCCGCAGCGGAACCCTTCGAGCAGCGTGTTCGATACGAGACTGCGCGCATCGCTTTCGATGGCGGCATCGCGCACGCCGATCCTCACTTCGGCCAGCACGCTTTCACGCACCGTGCGCAAATCCGCGACGTGACATTCGAGCACGGGACCGGCATCGAAGATATCGACGTGATTCTCGTAGCGCAGCCCTTCGGCTTCGAGCATCTTGCGCGCGGGCGCGGTATCGCGATGCGTGATGCCGACCGCATCGCGCGCGGCATCGGGCAACAAGTCGAGGTACACGGGATAACGTGGCATCAGTTCCGCCACGAACGACTTCTTGCCATGCGAGCTGAGATAGTCCGCTTCGTTGAAATCGATCTGATAAAAATGCGAGCCGACCGCGTTCCAGAATGGCGACTCGCCGTTGTCATCGAAATGACCGCGCAACTCGGCGCACAGACGCTGCGGAAACCGCGAAGTGAATTGCGCGATGAACATGAAGCGCGAGCGCGACAGCAAACCGCCGACACCCGCCGTGCGATAACGCGGGCTCAAAAACAGCGAGCACACTTCCGCGTAACCGGTGAGGTCGTGCGAGATGTTGAGCAGCGACATACGCGTCCATACGCCCAGATCCTTGCTCGCATGCACGACCGTTGCCACGCGATAGTTGTAGAACGGCTGCTCCAGTCCGACTTCCGTTTCGATGCCGCAAACGCCCGCGATATCGCCCGTCGCGGTGTCTTCCATCACGAAGAGATAGCCTGCCTCGAAAGCCTCGGCGGCATCCGCAAGCGTGCGGCGCGCGCGTTCGACGCGCGCGGCGAGCGCCTCGCGATCCGGCTTGAAGGTGGTCAGGCCCGGCCCCGTTTCGAGGGCCAGCGCGACGAGTGCGTCGACATCTCCCGGCCGCACAGAGCGCACGACGATCATTGCAATTCTCCCGAAGCCTGATGCAAGGGCACGGCACGCACCGTCTCTTTCTCCTGCACGCCGAGCGCCGCGCGCGCGTCGGCGCTCAAGGCCGCGCCGTCGGACCGCGTGCCCGCCAATGGTGCGACGATCGCGCGAAATTCGTGCGCGCCGCCCGCGGCCACGAGATACGGCGCGGCGCGTGAACCGGCAAGCGCGCCATCGCGCACCGTGCGCAATTCGCCCGAACTCGCCGATGCGCTCTTGTCCACGGCTATCGTCAACACCGGGCCGGCGTCGAAGATGTCGACGAAACGGTCGGGCTCGAAGCCCTCTTCCAGATGGATGTCGTATGCAAGGAGCGTGCTTTCGTTCGGCTCGCCGAGCACGCGCTGCGCTTCGCCTGGCAAGAGCGGTACATAGATGGGATAACTCGGCATGACTTCGGCAATGAACGTGCGGCTGCGTCCACCCGATTCGAGTTCCACCTGCTCGAAGTCGCGGCTGAAGAACTTGCGTCCCACTGCTTCCCAGAACGGCGACGCGCCGGTGTCGTCGCTGACGCCGAGCATCAGCGAGAAGACTTCGCTCGAAAAGCGCTTGCGGTTCGCGGCGATATACAACATGCGCGAGCGCGACAGCAAATGCGCCGCCGCTTCGCCTTCGGGCGTGCGCAGCGACGGATCGATATAAAAGCCCGTGAGACGGCTCTTGCCCGTGAGTTCGTGCGACATCGTGAGCGCGTGGATCTTGCGATTCACCTTGAGTTCGCGCGATGCGTGGATCAGCGCGTCGTTACGAAACGCGTAGAACGGCTCCGAGTACCCTGCCGACGCGACGATGCTCGATGTCCCGAGCAGCTTGCCCGTCGTCGAATCCTGCATCACGAAGAGATAGAACTCCTCGCCGGGCAAATCCACCTCGGCGCGAAACGAATCTTCCGAGAGCGCAACGCGCGTTTCGAGCGCGCGGCGGTCGCGCGGCAGCGAATGCAGCACAGGTTGCGCCGCACGCGCCATCCGTTCGAGCTCGTCGAGATCGGAGAGTCTTGCGGGACGAACGAATAGCATCATCGGGTCCTGTTAGCGAGTGACGGCGGACGCGCCCAGAAGCTGGCCGATTGCCTGCTCGATACGCGCGAAGCCTTCGTCGAGATCGGCCATCGGCATGATGAGCGACGGCGCGAAACGCAGCACGTTGGGGCCGGCGATCAGCATGATCACGCCATTCGCCGCTGCCGCATTGAGCACGTCCTTCGCGCGGTCCTTGTAAGTGTCGTTGAGTTCCGCGCCGATCAGAAGACCGCGACCGCGAATCTCCCTGAACATGTTAAAGCGCTCGCCAATCCGCTGCAGATGCGCCTTGATCGCGCGGCTGCGCGCTTCCACGCCGGCGAGCACCGTTGGATCGCTGATCAGTTCGACGACCTTTTCCGCAATCGACGCGCCAAGCGGATTGCCGCCATACGTCGTGCCGTGCACGCCGACCGAGAAATGGCTTGCGATCGCTTCGGTGGTCAGCATCACGCCGATGGGAAAACCGTTGCCCAGCGCCTTCGCGCTCGTGAGAATGTCGGGCGTCACGCCATACTGCATGTATGCGTAGAACGTGCCCGTGCGGCCGACGCCCGTCTGCACTTCATCGAAAATCAGGAGTGCGCCGTGCTTGTCGCAGGCTCGGCGCAGACCCTCGAGGAACGCGGGATCGGCGGGCAGCACGCCGCCTTCGCCTTGCACCGGCTCGACGATCACCGCGCACGTGTCCGGACCGATGGCTTCGACGGCCTTCGCGAGATCGTTATACGGCAAATGCCGAATGCCTTGCGGCTGCGGCCCGAAGCCTTCCGCGTATTTCGGCTGGCCGCCCACGCTCACCGTGAAGAAAGTGCGGCCGTGAAACGATTGCGTGAACGAGACGATGCCGATCTTCTCCGGACCGAATGTGTCGATGGCATAACGGCGCGCGAGCTTGAGCGCGGCTTCGTTGGCTTCGGCGCCCGAGTTGGCGAAGAACGCGCGATCCGCGAAAGTGAGGTCCGTGAGGCGTTTCGCGAGGCGCAACACCGGCGCGTTGGTGTAGCCGTTGCCGATATGCCAGAGCTTTTCGCCCTGCTCGTGCAAGACCTTGAGCAGTTCGGGATGCGCATGACCGAGCGCCGTGACCGCTATGCCGCCCGCGAAGTCGATGTAGTCTTTTCCTTCGGTATCCCACACGCGCGAGCCGCGGCCTTTTTCCGGCACGAAACTCGCCGGCGAAAACACCGGCACCATGACTTCGTCGAACGTATCGCGGCTTACCTTGATCTCGCTCATGCTGTGCTCCTCGTCTGCCATTGCAATGTCTCCGATATTAGGCAATCGCGCGCCATCCGTCTTGCGCGTTCGCGACATGCTTCGAGGGCTTTTCGCGGAACGGCGCGTGCAAGACCGCAGCGCAATGCCTTGGAGCACGCTTCCCTATCGCAGGATTGCGCGATTTATCCGGCGCATTGATCGCGTATTACCCCCGCCGTACCTCATCTCGTACGCTCGAGCTGTAACAAAAGGATTGACCACAGCTCGTTGAGGAGGTCCATATGCAGGTGAATTCGCAAACTGGGTATATGTACGGCGTATCGAATGATGAACTGACGCAAGATACGAGCGGCTTGCCGCCGGAATCGCTGATGCCGGCCGGTACGAGAGCGTTGGCGGCCCCGCCGCCCCGTGTGGGAAGCGAAAATACTCCGCCTGGGAGCGCAGGCACGACGGGAGGCCCGCAAAGGCCGCCAGCAACGCCACCCACCTTTCAGGGGCAGAACGTATTCACGCGTTATACGCCAAACGGATATTCCGTCTCCGCGAAGGGAGGAAGCTGGCTCACGCTTAGCCCCGACTTGGTCGCGCAGACAATTACCAATCGATTCGGCATGCTGGGAAATAACGTTCTCGCGATTGAAGGCAAATTGCAGGCTCATCAGGAGCTAACGGCGGACGAAATCGTCGCTCTAAGGCGGTTCGCTGTCGCGACGGAATATCTTGCGCGTGTCGATCCCGCGCTCAAGAGCATGCTGGACACACCGTCCACCCATACTCAAGACGAAGTGCAGATCAGCTATGTAGGCGGGCCGATTATCCGGACGGACTATACGCAAGCCGAAGTTCTCGAAATGACGTCCGAGGCTCTTAAAAATCCCCTCGCGTCCTTCGTAAAAAGCTCGCAGGACCTCGGTAAGAAGCTGGCAAGAGGAGAAGCGCTTACTCCCGAAGAGGCATCGACCATAGAACGGTATACCGGCGTGGCGGACCAGTTCATGGCATTAACGCCTGCTGGCTGGGCCATGAAAGTTGCCGGTATGTTGACTGGCGGCTTGAATCAAGTCTTAGAAGGAAAGCCACTTACGAGAGCATTGGCGCACGAGTTGCTCGACGAGCTGAACGTGCGGCCGAACTTGGGAGCCGTGCAAAGCGCACGAAACGAGACGCCGCCTGCAACACCTTCGACGCCTTTCGTCAAGCGGCCTGTACATCTCCAGGACGGGCGCATCGGGTACCTGTTGGGGCCGACCAAACCACCGCGCATGCGCCCGGAACAACCCGGTACCTCCGGCGTTTCGACAGCCGGGGGCGGCAGCACGACACGGCCGCCTGCCCGCCAGCTCGGCCAGCGCGATGTCGAGAAATTGGCCGGAAAAGGCCCGCTCAAATTACGTGCACCCACCGATCAGGCGGCCGAACAGCAACGAATGAATTCGTTGCGCGTCCGGTTCGAATACTATCGGCACGACAGAGACGTCTCCGACATGGCCGCGCCGATGGACGCCACCGAAGCGCGATACGATCAGCGCCGCGACGTGCTGAACGTAGGCGAGACGAAGGATGCGACCTCGTACGACAGCAAAATGAAGATGTTCACCGGTACTTATTGGGACAAGAAAGGCATCTCGCTCAAGAAAACCGATCAGATCATCAGTATCGACAACGGCCGGGAGGGAGTCGGTGCCATCGCGGTGCCGTACTCGAAGATTCCGCGCGGGGGAACCGTCCTCGTGACCACAGGCACTCTGTCCGGATGTTCCGTGGTGATGGCATCGGACGGACGGAACTTTTATGCTTACCACGCCGGCACCAATCGCGCGGGTCCAGGATGGACGACCTCTGCGGACGGCGCCGCTGAAATCGTCCGAGCGCACAACGCAATGCGCCCAGATAGCCCGGTCGTTGCTTCTGCCTCGCCCGGCGGTCAAGACCTGATGAACGTCGGCAATAAGTATCCATTCTCGGTGATCGTCTATAACGGCAAATCGGGAAGCCTGACGAATCCGAGTACTGGCAACTCCGCTGAACGAATGTCGATGTTCGACTACTTCGAACCGGACAACTCGAAGAGCGTGGTAGGCACTGGAGAAGCGGTCATCTCCAAGGACATGAACGGCACCGTCTCGGTCCGCGTCCTGGCGGAAAAAGGAACGTTGAGCGATCCCAAGTCGGGGCCGGACGGAATGACGACCAAGTACACGATGCAAATGAGAAAAACGAGCGTCTATACCTTGCCGGCGGCGACTTCGTAAAAAAAGCGCCGGTGCAAAACTTCGTGATTCGCTCGATGCGTCCATTGACCGGCGGACAGGCTCCGTTTCGGTCGATGGCGTGCGCCGCGAGGCACCTCGTCAATTGCGCTGGCCGCTACCATCGGGCGGTTCGATGAGCGCGCCGCCGCGCGGTTCGTCGACCACGCCGCCGCGCTGCTTCTCGATCCAGTTGCGGCGCTCCTCGCGCGGCGTCACGCCGAAACGGTCGCGATAAGCATTCGAAAAATGCGCCGCTGAAGAAAAGCCGCATGCGAGACTGATCTGCACGACCGACTTGCTCGTGCGCTGCAATTGCGTGCGCGCCTTGGTGAGCCGCAGATTGAGGTAGTACTTCGATGGCATCGCGCCGAGGTATTGGCGGAACAGCCGTTCGAGCTGCCGCCGCGAAATGCCGATGAGGTTCGCGATTTCATCGGTGGCGAGCGGGTCTTCGATATTCGCTTCCATGAGCTGCAAGGCGTCGTTCAGACGCGGATGACGCTCGCCCGGCGCGGTCACGAACGGAATGCGCTGCCGCTCCGTGCCCGCGCGCAACACGCCGACGCCGAGCGAATCGGCAATGCGTTCGGCAAGATCCTGGCCGTGATCGCGCGCGATCATCGCCAGCATGAAGTCGATGCTCGCTTGCCCGCCCGCGCAGGTCGCGCGATTCCGGTCGATCTCGAAGATCTGCTGCGAGACGATGGCGCGCTCGAACTGCTCGGTGAATTGCTGATACGTTTCCCAGTTCACCGCGACGCGATACTGCGCGAGTTGTCCCGCCATGGCGAGCCACCAGACACCGTGATGGATGCCGGAAACGAGCGGCGTGCGGGGCGCCACGCGCGCGAGGCTTGCCAGAAAGAGGCGGTAGTCGGCGAACTGCTGGTAGCGCTCCGAGATCACGATGAGCCAGTCGCACTGCACCGCGTCGTTGAAGGCGCAATCGGCGGGCATGTGCGCGCCGCCCGAGAGCGGCACCGGCCGGCCGTCCCACGAACAGATCCGCCATTCGTAAAGCCTGTGCCCGTCGATCTCGTTGGCGAGCAGAAGACTGTCGATGATCGGCGCGATGCCGCTCATGGATACCGGCGGCAGCGCCACGATCACGACCTGCAACGGCCGAGACGAGCCCGCGGAACCCGGCGGCGACAGCCCCACCTTACTTGAGACTGCCGGACAGGAATTGACGCAGGCGGTCGCTTTTCGGCGCGCTCAGCACATCGGCGGGTGCGCCCTCTTCCTCGGTGCGTCCCTGATGCAGAAACATCACGTGATTCGACACGTTGCGCGCGAAGCCCATCTCGTGCGTGACGACGATCATCGTGCGGCCTTCCTCCGCGAGCTTCTGCATGACCTTAAGCACTTCGCCGACGAGTTCGGGATCGAGCGCGGACGTAGGTTCGTCGAAGAGCATGACATCGGGATGCATGGCAAGCGCGCGCGCAATCGCCACGCGCTGCTGCATGCCGCCCGACAAATGCGACGGATACTGCTTCTCCACGCGCGGCGGCAAACCCACTTTCTCCAGATACGTACGCGCGCGGTCCTCGGCTTCCTTCTTCGACAATCCGAGTACGTGGATGGGCGCTTCCATCACGTTTTCGATGGCGGTCATGTGCGACCACAAATTGAAGTGCTGAAACACCATCGCGAGTTTGGTGCGGACGCGCTGCAACTGCTTGTGATCGGCGACATCGAGATTGCCGGCCTTGTCCGCCTTCGTGCGCACGGGTTCGCCGTCGACCACGATCTGCCCCGCGTTGGGCTTCTCCAGAAAGTTGATGCAGCGCAGGAACGTGCTTTTGCCCGAACCGCTCGCGCCGATGATGCTGATGACATCGCCCGCGCGCGCCGAGAGCGACACGCCCTTCAGCACTTCGTTGTCGCCGTAGCGCTTGTGAATGTCACTGGCGACGAGCTTGGTCGCGACGTCTTTGGCGGTAGGCTCCAACGCTTTCTCCTCGGATGATGGCTTGTCGTGATGCATGGCTTCGGATTTTACCGCTCGTCAACGGCTCGCCGGTCTCAAATAGCCGAGCCAGCGCCGCTCCGCGCGCCGGAACGCGGCCACGAGCGCGAACGAAATCGCGAGATACAACAGCGCCGCAATGCCGAACGATTCGAACGACTGATACGTGGCGGAGTTAGCGTCTCGCGCGACCTTCAGGATGTCGGGCACGGTGGCGGTGAACGCGACCGTCGTGGCATGCAGCATCAGGATCACCTCGTTGCTGTACAAAGGCAAGGCGCGGCGCAGCGCGGATGGCAGGATCACGCGGCGATACATCGTGAAGCCGCTCATGCCGTAGGCGCGCGCCGCTTCCACTTCGCCGTGCGGAATCGCGCGAATCGCGCCCGCGAAGATCTCGGTCGTGTAGGCGCAGGTATTGAGCGCGAAGGCGAGGATCGCGCAATTGAAGCCGCTTTTGAAGAACGCTTCGAGAAGCGACTGCGAGCGCACGAATTCGAGGCTGTACATGCCCGTGTAGAGCAGCAGCAACTGCACGTAGAGCGGCGTGCCGCGAAACACGTAGGTGTAGAGACGCACGGGCGTCGAGAGCCAGCGGCGCTTCGACACGCGCGCGCAGGCGAGCGGCACGGCGGCGCAAAAGCCCGTCGCGATCGATGCCGCCAGCAGCCACAACGTGACGACGAGACCCGACGCGCGCATGCCGTCGGAGTACAGGAACGGGCGCCAGTAGTCGGCAAGGATCTGGATCATGGAAAGCGCGAGTGGTCAGAGTTCGGCGTGCCGCACGCCAATGGAATAGCGGCGTTCCAGCGCCATCAGCACCAGATTCGAGGCGCTCGTGATCGCGAGATAGATGAGCGCCGCGACGAGGATGAAGAAGAACATGTCGAAGGTGCTCTTGCCCGCATCCTGCGCCGCCTTGACGACATCCGCGAGCCCGATGATCGACACGAGCGCGGTCGCCTTCACCAGCACCTGCCAGTTGTTGCCGATGCCCGGTAACGCAAAGCGCATCATCTGCGGAAAAAGAATGCGGCCGAACACGCGCATGCCGCTCATGCCGTAGACGCTACCCGCTTCGAGCTGGCCGCGCGGCACGGCGAGGAACGCGCCGCGAAAGGTCTCGGTGAAGTACGCGCCGTAGATGAACCCGAGCGTCAGCACGCCGGCCGTGAAGGGGTCCATGTCGAACTGGTCCCAGCCGAAGGCATCGGTAACGCGATTGATCGCGATCTGAATGCTGTAGAACAAGAGCAGCATGAGGACGAGATCGGGAACGGAGCGGATGAGTGTCGTGTAGGCGGTGGCGATAGCGCGCAGCGCGCCATGCCGCGACAACTTGGCCGTCGCGCCCGCAAGTCCGAGCAGCACCGCCACGAGAAGCGACAGCACCGCGAGCGCGAGCGTTTCCCTGGCGCCCGCCCAGAGGAGCGGACCGAAACCGTGTAAAGACAAGGAGCGCCTCCAATTCGTTCTTCGATTGGCGGCGATCCTCGCAAGCTAAAAATAATCGCTCAAAGCGCAAGCTGGCTTATATTGCGATGCAGCATCCGTGTGTGAAGGCAGTCGAGACGCCGCTGCGTACGCGAGCGCGGATCGGAACCCGCGCACGCACGACATTGAAAAATCGCGCTTTCAGGTCGCATTTTCGATAGACGCGTCGGCGTCCAGACGATGACCTGTCGTGGCCGCGTCGCGTTCAATCCGCTGGCAGCGCGCGCACGAGTTGCGCGACCTGGCCGTTGGCCACCGCGATATCGGCGCTTTCCTGCAGCAGCGGCAGGAAACGTTCGGCGAAGGCGGCTTCGCGAGTTTCGGCGCGGAACATCGCGGCCACCGCTTTCGCGTGCTCGATGCGCGCCTCGGGCGTGGCTTCACGGTCGTCGAGGACGTCGTCGATGGCGGCGATCACGGCCGACAAGGGCGAGAGCCATTTATAAGCCGAACCGTTGATCACGATCTGTAGGAACTCGCCGGGCGACACCGCGCCGAACTCGGCCTCGTGGCGCACGCGCATGTGCGCGAGCACGCTGCGATGAAGCGTGAGCAGCGGATGACGAACATCGCGAAGAAAAGCGCTTGCTGTCTGGTCGTTCATGGTCGTGGCTCCTTGAGGTCAGCCCACCAGATGAGGACGATACCGGCGATTCCAACCCGCTCAGTGGCCGCGTGTCCTGCTTGCGTAGCGAATGAACTCGGCAGCCGAGAGCGGCGGCGAGAAGAGCCAGCCTTGACCGAACTTCGCGCCCCGCGCTTGCAGATACGCCGCCTGTTCCTCGCGCTCGATGCCCTCGGCGATCACCTGCACGTCGAGCGTCTCGGCCATGTCGACGATATGCGAGGCCACGCTGCTCGATGCCGCGTCCTGACCGATGGTATCGACGAACGATTTGTCGATCTTCAGGCCATCCACGCGAAAATTCTGCAAGTGGGACAGGCTCGAATAGCCGGTGCCGAAGTCGTCGAGATAGACCGCGTGCCCCGCATCGCGGAACGCGCTGATGACTTCCTTCGCGGCGGCGGCATCGAGGAAACTGCGCTCGGTCGCTTCGATGCGAATCTGCTGCGGCCGCACGCCGACCCGCGCCACCGCCGGGCGCAGCACGTCGAGAAAACGGTGCGTCGTGAGATCCGGCACGGACAGATTCACGGACACGTAGTAATCGCGATAGCGCTTGAGAAACTCGCCGAGTTCGAAGAGCACGGTGTCGAGCACCTGATCGGTGATGGCCTGGATCAGCCCGCCATGCTCCGCGAGCGGAATGAAGTGATCCGGCCGCACGATCCGGTCATGATGCTTCCAGCGCACGAGTGCTTCCGCGCCGACGCAACGCCGCGTGGCGAGATCGACGATAGGCTGATACGCGACGATGAACTGATGCCGCCGCACCGCGTCGCTCAACTGACCGCGCGGCGAGAGCCTTCTCACGATGAACCATGCGGCCCAGCCCGCGCACGCGAGACCCGCGCCCATGCCGCCGAGCAGCCATCCCCACGGCAAGGTGGAAACACGCTGCCTGAAGGTCTGATGCGGCGCGCTCACGACCACCGCGAGCGGCAGCGACACGGACCGGCGCACGACCCACGACGCGCAATCGGGCCCGGGCGATGGCGTGCGATAAACGGCGAGGATGGCGGCGGTATCGGTGGCGGGCGTGCGCGCGATCACGCGGCTCGCTTCGGTGTTGATGACCGCGAGACTCGCGGGCGCGCTCGCGTTGTCGCGACCATCGAGATAAAGCGAAGGATCGGCGGCGACGTAGAAACCGTCGCGGCCCATGACGAGCGACTCCTTGCCGCCCGGCAAACGCGAGAGCGCATACCAGGCGCTCACGCCGTCGCGCGAACGCCAGTCCGGAGCCGGCAGCGTGAGCCCTTCGAGCGTGCCCGCCGACACCGCGCCCAGAAGCGACGAGCATTGCCAGCGGCCGTCGTGATCGTAGGCGCCCGCATCGCGCACTTGTGTATGTGTCAGCGCAATGCGCCTGAGTTCGTGGAGATAGATCGTCGAGCATGGCGTGGCGCTCACCTTGCCGATTTCGCCGAGCGCGCCCGACAGACGGCGCGTTACGTCTTCCGCCCGAAACAGCGCGGCGGCGGCGGCGGTGTTCAGCAATTCGACTCGCTCCTGCCGGCGGCTGCGCTCCGCCAATAAAAAGCCGATGCCCGCCGGTGCGAGCGCCGCAGTCACCACGATGACGATCAGAAGCGCCGCCAGCGCCCCACGTTGGAATTTGTTCATTGCATGTTATGGTCCGCGGCGCGTTGGGTGATACTGGTCTTACGCCGCACGCGCTTTGAGCGCGTTTTTCGTTCGGATGCTCGACTCGGCGGGGCGCGCGCAGGGCGGCGCCGTCCGCCGTCCCGGACAGACGACTAAGTGTAGGGGGCAGCGCCCGCCCGGTTCAACGCTTTCTTTAACCTATAAGTCGCCGGCTTGGTGGGTTGGCGCACGGCCCGCAGGCCCTTTTTTTGCCTCGGCCGGTCGTGCGAGAATCCGCTTATCACTTTTGCTCCAGAAACGACGATGAACGCACAGAGCGCCACCGCGCCGATCATTCGCGACGCCGCATCCGGCGATTTCGACGCCATCGCGCGCATCTATGCGCATTACGTCGACCATGCGCTCGCCACCTTCGAGGAAGTCCCGCCATCGCCCGATGAAATGCGTTCGCGTCAGGCGGCCATCGTGGCTGCGGGCTTGCCTTATCTCGTCGCCGAGATAGATGGCGAAGTGGCCGGATATGCCTATGCGTCGGCGTATCGGGCGCGCTCGGCGTATCGGCATACGATCGAAGACTCCATCTATATCGCCGAGGGCTTTCATGGCCGCGGTCTTGGCTACACGCTTCTCAGCGCGCTGATCGACCGATGCGAGGCCGGGCCTTGGCGTCAGATGGTCGCGGTCATTGGCAACAGCGGCAACGCGGCGTCGATTGCGCTGCATACGCGTCTCGGCTTCGGACATGTGGGCGTGCTGCGCGATGTCGGCTTCAAGCATGGCCGATGGGTCGATTCCGTGCTGATGCAACGTGCGCTCGATGCGTCGGCGCCGGTCATCGACGGGAAGAGTTGAGCACGCCTTGCCGACCTACACACTCGCCTCCGCCGTCAGCGCTGAAATCGATATCCGCAAAAGCCGCTTCATCGCGCTCGCGATTCCCGTCGCCGACCGCGACGCGGCCATGCGCGAACTCGAACGGCTGCGCGCCGAGCACCCATCGGCGACGCATGTCTGCTGGGCGCTCTTGGCGGGCGGCCAGTCGGGCATGTCCGACGACGGCGAGCCATCTGGCACGGCAGGCCGCCCGATTCTCGAAGTGCTGCGCCATCACGAAGTCGATGGCGTGCTCGCCGCCGTCGTGCGCTACTACGGCGGCATCAAGCTCGGCGCGGGCGGGCTCGTGCGCGCCTACACCGATGCCATCGCCAGCGCCATGCAACTGGCCGAGCGTGTGGAGCGCATCGAGCAAGGAGTCGTCGAGATCGACATCGATTACGCCGATGAAGCGCGCGTGCGACGCTGGATCGAACAGAACGCCGCCGAACTCGTGGAAAGCGCCTACGGCATGCGCGTGCGGCTCGTCGTCAAGATGGCGGCCGTCGCACGCGAAACCGCTGCCGCCGAATTACGCGACCTCACCCATGGCCGCGCGAATGTCGAGGTGCGCACTTGAGCGCGTTCGTAATGCGCGTCGAGCCGGCCGGGTTCGTCGTCCCGGTCGATGAAAACGTCTCGCTGCTCGAAGCCGCGCAAAAGGCACGCGTGGCGCTGCCGAGTTCCTGCCGTAACGGCACGTGCCGCGCGTGCATGTGCCGCCTGATCGAAGGCGACGTGCGGTATCGAATAGAGTGGCCAGGGCTGACGGCGGAAGAAAAAGCCGAACGCTGGGTTCTGCCGTGCGTGGCGCTTGCGACGTCGGATGTGGTGATCGAGCAGCCCGAAGCGCGTGAGATCGTGCCTTCGCCGCGCCCTTCACGCTCGCGCGGATTCTGACTCCGCGAACCCGGGTATTCCGGGATTGTCGTCTCGATTCAACGACCTACGATGAACATCCCGAGCCGCGGCCAAGCATGTCCGTGTGGAAAGAGGATGCAGGCCGGCTCTCAAAAAGTGTACAATTGCGCTTTGCCCTAAATTCTGGCAGGGCCAGATCAACCGAGAATTCAATGACAAAAGTACTGCTGAAAGAGAATGAGCCTTTCGACGTCGCCATGCGCCGTTTTCGCCGTACCGTCGAGCGCACGGGCCTGATTCAAGAACTCAAGTCGCGCATGGCGTATGAAAAGCCGACCACCGAGCGCAAGCGCAAGAAAGCTGCTGCTGTCGCTCGCCTGCGCAAGCAGATCCGTCGCGCGCAATTGCCGAAGAAATTCTATTGATCGACGTGGGGCTTGAGCCCTCGCCTGCATCAAAGCTGTTTGGAGTCGTTTGAGTTGTCTGGTACAGCGGCCCGATAGCCGGTCATAGCCTGAGTCTGATTAGTCGCGGTTTCGCTCTTGAGTGGCCGTCTGGTCATCGGTGCGAAAGCTCGCGGGTGGTATGCGCACTCGACGTGCGTCCTTCGGACAACGGCTGGCAAGAATGCACAAAGCCTGCATGAGTGAATGCTCATGCAGGCTTTTCGTGCTTGTCGGGGAAGAATTTTTTTCGACGCGGCCTTGTGTTTTGGTTTTGACTTGCGATCAGGATGTCGGCGCGCAAAGGCTAAACAAACGCGCAAAAGCGAAGAGCCCGGCTTTAACCGGGCTCTTCGCTTTAAAACTTGGTTGCGGGGGTAGGATTTGAACCTACGACCTTCGGGTTATGAGCCCGACGAGCTGCCAGACTGCTCCACCCCGCGTCTGAAGAACTAAATTATAGACGCAATTTGCTCGCTACGTCAAACGGAGTTTTCATCAAGTCGATGAAACACGCAGAAGTGTTTCGCTGGCGTGCGTTTCTTCGCCAGACTGCAACGCTCGATGGTGCTCCCGCGAAAGTTTATTGAGCAATGGCAGCAAGATGAATGCGATGGCCGCGCCGGCCGTCGCAAGCCATCCCAGCCCGAAGAACAGATGCGTATAGAGCGGCAACGACTGCACCGCATCGAGACTGCCGTTCGGCATGCGCGCCAGATTGGCGACCAAGCTGCCAAGATACTGCGACACGCCCGTCGCCACGAAATACGCGCCCATCATGAAGCCGCTCATGCGCGCCGGCACGTAACGCGCGATCATCGCGAGACCAAGGCCCGACACCAGCAACTCGCCGAGCGAGTAGAGTCCGTACCCCGCCACCATGAACCACGACGACACGCGCCCTTCCACCGCGTAGCGCCCGCTCAATCCGAAGACGAAAAAGCCAATCGCCACGACGACAAAGCCAAGGGCGTACTTCGCCGCAACGGAAATGTCGCGGCCGCTACGCCCGAGGCGTGTATAGGCCAGCGCGAGCATAGGACTCAGCAGCATGATCCAGATCGGATTGAGCGCCTGAAACTGCGCCGCGCTCCAACTGAAGAGATGCCGGCCTGCAATGGAGAACGAAGGATCGACATTGCGCAGGGCGAACAGCGTGAGCGACGTCGACATCTGCTGATAGAACACGAAGAACAGGATGACCTGAAACACGAGGATCAGCGCGGCGACGAGTCCCGCGCGCTCGCTACGATCGCACACGCTCAGCATGTAGCCGAAGATCGCGAGAATCGCGACGCCCGCACCATACACGCACGTCACGGCCACGGCCTTGTGCTGCAGGATGAACACTGTTGCCAGCGCCAACATCACGCCGCCGCCGATGACCGCGAACAAACGCCTCCAGTTCAAAGGCGCTTCGTCGGGCGCCGAGCCGATATGCGCGAGCGTGCGTCGCATCAGCGCAAAATTCAGAAGTCCGAGCAGCATGCCGCCGCAGCACACCGCAAAGGCCGCGTGCCAGCCCCAGTGATCTTTGATCCACGGCGTGGCGAGCATCGAAAAGGTCGAGCCGATATTCACCGCCATGTAGTAAATGGTGAACGCACTGTCGATACGCGCGATATCGCCTTCGTAAATACGTCGCACGAGATTCGCCGCATTCGACTTGAAAAGCCCATTACCGACGACGATCACGCCAAGCGACGCATACATGAACCCGAGCGCGTCGTATGGCAGCGCCAGCATGAAATAACCGAGCGCAAGCACGATTGCGCCAAGCGTCATCGTGCGCCGCGCGCCGAGCACTTTATCGCCAATCCAGCCGCCTATGGACGGCGCGGAGAAAACCAGCGCGGTAAATGCGCCCCATGTGAGATTGGCGTGCTCGTCGGCGAAACCAATCTTGTCAATCATGAACAGTACGAGCAACGCAGCCATGCCGTAATAACCAAAACGCTCCCACATCTCGATCAAAAAAACCGTGGTGAACGAGCGCGTCTCAGACGTGCCGGGCGGGCGAGTAATCATCGATAAATCCTTGAACAACGATGGGCGAATCAGCGGCGCGAGAAACGTCGCTTCAAAGGGTGATCAGGAAAAAGTCAAATAACTGTAAGGCGAGTTCGAGCGGGAAAATGGGTGATTATCGCAAATCCGCGGTGCAGATCATGGCGGAAATTGAGAAACAGGCTATTGCGCGAGTTGCCGCAGCGGATGCCGACAAAAATCCGACGCGCCGGTATTGCATGGCAGACCAACGGCGGATTGCACGACATTCTCTTGCCAATCTCGCGCTGCACGACAACCGCTGCAATTTTAATTGCGCATATCGCCATGAATCTTTGGGGAAACAAGACTTTGCGATGTCATAAACAGCATCGCAATTACGAGCGTAATAATCGTTCGAATTACGTAAAAATGTGCAGCACCACATTTAAAAACGATGCCGAATTCCCGTCGTGAACATCAACTGATTTCGGCCGCTCGACGGATCATTGCCATAAACCACCGCTGGCGCCTGCGACGATGATCTCTGGTAAATCGATTCGAGATAAACATCGGTGCGTTTCGACAGCAGATAATCCACCTGCAGCGCGCCCTCATGCCAGTGCGCACCGCCGCCGCTGGTATAAACATACATGCCCGCTATCGCAATGGACTGCGTGAGCTTGTAAATGCCGTTGATCTCGTAGTTGTTCAGCCCGAGCGATGGCATGACGTTGCCGGTGTCGGCATCGGTTACGCCAGAATTGACGGTGCGTGAAAAGGCGCCGCCCAGCGTGACCGCACCGAGTTCATAGTTTGCGCCCACGCCGAAAGTATTCTGCTGCTGAACGTTCGCCGAGTAGACCGTGCTGGCCGCGCCGGGAAGCGCCAATGCGTCGTACGCGCCGCTCGTGGTGTCGCCGCGTCCGTTGTTATGCAGATAGGCAGCGCCCGCGCTGAACGACCCGAGCGAATAGTTCGCGCCGATGCTGTACGCGCGATTCTCCGCAAACTGGCCGGCGGCATTAGAGAACGCGTACAACCCGCCGAAGCTCAGGCCGCCATAGGAAGCGCTCGTGTACTTCACGGAATTCGCGGCAAGGTACGAATTGTTGGCGTTGTCGTTATCGAGCAAATGGGCGAACGCGGTGCCGCCAGTGCCACCTGTCAACGTGAATGGCGCGAGGTAATCGTGGATGGAATCGTATTGATGCCCGAACGTCACCGTGCCGAGCGTGTCGGTGCCGAGTCCGACGTACATCGGATGATCGTTCAAGCCCTCTCCCGATACCGACGAGAACCCGCGCTCCAGCCGGAAGATGGCGCGCGCGCCGCCGCCGAGGTCCTCCGAGCCTTGCAGCCCCCAATAGCTGCCATCGATCGTGCCGCTCGTCAGCCGATACTGCGACTTCCCGCCCACGTTGCTGACATAAGCGACGCCGGTGTCGATTTCGCCATAGAGCTGCACCGAACTTTGCGCCCAGGCCGACGACGGCGTCCCGACGACTGCGATGATGGTTGCCACTGCCGCCTGGACGCCGAACAGCGCGCTGGATGGCGTCGGGCCAGCATCGACGGCCGAAGAAGTATCGCGGCAGTTTCGCGGACGGATTGGCATAAAGAGCTCCGATAGTTCGTTTTGGTTCTGAGAGCGATTGTCGATTCTGCAATCGAGGTTGTCAGGTCGAAAAGCGTCAGCAAAGCCCTCTGTGACCTTGAACCAACGAACGCGCTTTTTTCTGCTTTATTGAGGTTGCGCATTTCGCCCTCTTCAGCATAGTCAGCGACCCGTGTTGCTTGCCGCTAGAATCGAGGCGCTCACGGACAACCGGATGACGCCCCATGTCGAAAAACACCATCGCAATCGTAACGGGCCACACGCGCGGCCTTGGCGCGGCGCTCGCCGAAACGCTGCTCGCGCGAGACATTCGGCTTCTCGCCCTCTCGCGCAACACAAACGCCGCGCTCGCCGCGCGCTATTCCGGCAAGCTCGAAGAGGTGGAACTGGATTTGACCGACTTGGATGCCCTCGGCCGCTGGCTGGAAGGCGACGCATTGCGCACGTTCATCGGCGACGCGGACCAGGCGCTCCTCGTCAACAATGCGGGCATGCTGGCACCGATCGGCGCGCTCGCGGATCAGAACGCCGCAACCATCGCGCGCGCGGTCAGCGTCAACGTTGCCGCTCCGCTGATGTTCGCCGCGGCCTTCGCCGCACAGGCTGCGCACGTCGCGGACAAACGCATTGCGCATATTTCGAGCGGCGCGGCGCGCAACGCCTATCCCGGTTGGAGCGTGTACTGCGCGACCAAGGCCGCGCTCGATCATCACGCGCGCGCGGTCGCACTGGATTCGGAGCAAGCCGGGGATCGCACGCTGCGCATTTGCAGCGTTGCGCCGGGTGTCGTCGACACGGACATGCAGGCTGAAATCCGCTCGACCGGACTCGAACGCTTTCCGCTGCGGGAACGTTTCGATGCCCTCAAGCGCGACGGTCAGCTCGCGACGCCGCGGCAATCGTCCGAGAAGCTGATCGCCTACTTGTTGAGCGATGCGTTCGGCAGCGCGGCCATAGCGGACGTGCGCGAGCTCGGCTGAGCGTCGTGCGTGTCCATTTGAATCGACGCTCCGTCGAGCGCCCGACGCGACAGCACGTCCGCGCTCGCATTCCGTTCGCGCGGAATCCACGTGAGGCGGACCGCGCCGATCCGGGCGATGAGCGCCCGCGCCTCGCGCGCAAAATGAGTCAGGGAACGAATGCCCGCGCCTTCGCTGGCGTGCATATCGTCGATCACGACGCGGCTGTCGCCGTGAATCGCGATCTCCGTCGCGCCTTCGCGCAAGGCGGCTTCCAATAGCGCGATGAGCGCGCGATATTCGGCAACGCTGCTGTCGCCGCGTCCCGCTTCCGCGCTGATTTCGACGACCTCGCCTTGCGGGCTCTGCAATACCGCGCCAATGCCGACGCGCCCCGGATTCGGCAGCGCGGAGCCGTCGAACCAGCCGCGCCAGGCGGGCGCATCGGTGACCACGGGTTTTCGGTTCGCGCGGCTCGCACGCTCGGCCTCGCGCATTCGTACGGCATCGGCAAACTTCCGCTGCGTTGCACGTCGGGTCGCGATCAAATCGGCGAGGCTTTGCGAACCGGCGACTTTCGTCATCGTCCTAATGAGCGCTTCGTGCTCGGACAACGAAGCGCCTTTGGACAGCCGGCGGCTCCGTTCACGTTCCTTCTTATAGGCAACCGCAAGCAGTTCCTCGACATCGATCATGGACTAAGGAGGCATCGGGGAAAAAGAAGCCCGAGCTTAGCAGACGCCATTAGCGCGCATTCAAACAGGCATCGATGGGAACGAACGTTGCTGCTTAGTTGAAGAAAAAGAGCGGCTCATGCACCTTTGAAAACCGACACCGCGCAACGTTCTTCACGCGTAAGGAGCGAATCATGAACCAACCGATGGAACCCGCCTCGGGCGGCGCGACGATCATAGGCAAAGGCGCCGCGACCGCCGCCGGACCTGGCCCGGACGTGATGGCCGCAAGTACGCTCGATGGAAATTCGGTGTTGTCGAGCGACGGTCACGACGTCGGCTCGCTGAAGGAAATCATGCTGGATGTGAGCAGCGGACGTATTGCGTATGCGGTGCTGTCGAGCGGGGGCTTTCTTGGCATCGGCAACAAGCTGCTGGCCATTCCCTGGAGCGCGCTGACGCTGGATACCGACAATCGCTGCTTTCGGCTAACCGCGACTGCCGAGGAAGTGCGCAGCTCGCCCGGTTTCGACAAGGATGCGTGGCCTTCCATGGCCGACCGCGTCTGGGCGACCACGGTGCATCAGCACTACGGACGAGAGCCTTATTGGACCAAAGAGACGCGGCCGGACGATGTGAGTCCGACGGGCGCGATCCCGCCATCCGGCGTCGACGCGCCCGAGGCGGGCGGCGTCAAGCTCTGACGGGTGAACGGATTTCGGCGAGCCGCCTAGTCGCGGCGGCGCTCGCCGACTTGAACGTCGACGCCTTCGGTCTCGCCCATCAGCGCCTTCAGGACGTCGCCGGCGAAGTCTTCGATAGCGAAATGCCATTCGAGCGAGCCCACGGGGAAGTCGTTGGGATTGCATTTGCCTTGTGCACGCCGGATGGCTCCGACCGACAGGCTCAACGCACGAGCGTGTTCGAAGTGTGGATCGCTCGAATCCAGAAACGGTATCTGATCTTTATCCATGACACTCTGTCGGCCCCGGCCGCGGCGGTTGCATGAAATCGATAACGGCTGACGCCGGCAATACTTTAGGATCACGCGCGCTGTCGGACTCGCATTACACGGCCACACGGCCGCGCCAGATCCAGCATGCGGGAAACTACTCATGCAGCCTTATGAAAATCTTTCGGGCAAATCGGGCATTGCGGCTTTCGAAATCCTGCACGACGGCATAAAAATACGCTTCGTCAACGGCGGGACCTATTTATACGACTATTGCACGCCGGGGCGTACGACAGTCGAGGAGATGAAACGGCTAGCTAACACTGGACGCGGGCTAAGCACCTACATTTCGCGACACGGCGGCGAGTATGCCGAAAAAATTAGCTAGCCGCCAAAACCGCCATTTTAGCTTATTGCCGCCAGCACTCTTTTTTTGCCCCACTATGGAACAACTCAACGACGCGACGGAAGGTGCGGGACAACTTCGTTGCAGGTCGTTTCGAGTTGATGAAGCTGACGTTGAAGTTTGCTGAGCTGCACCTGTGCCGAGACTCGCCGGCCTTCTAGTTGGGCAAGCTCGCGACGTATTTCCTGCTGCCTGGCTGCGACTTGCTGATCCTGACTATTGCCACGCTGCAGATCGACCCGCACACGCTCGACTTGCGCTTCGGATTCTGCAATCAACCGTGTGTACTGTTCGTTCTGTGCTTCCAGGTATGCGCGCCGCATTTCGGCTTCGGCGAGTCGCATGGCTTGCTCGACGAAGTGACGGAACGCGGCTTCAGCGGCATCGGCATCTTCTGCTTTTAGGACTCGCCACACAGCGTCGTCGTGGAAAAGTACCGAATAGTACGTCAGGTCACGCGGGTAAAACAGGAGAGTGGTCGAAAACGCAAAACTTCGAAATGCGCGAAACGTCGATAACGATGATTGCTGAATCAGCCATTCGACTTCAGCTATTTGAGCAGCCTGCAACGCTTGCGAATTGACTTGCTGCGCCGATGCGCCTATCGGCCGAAGAGGCGTGACGCGCGTTGCTTGCGCAGCGGGTGTGGCGACGGTAGGCGGCTCGGCACCAGTGTCATCGTCATCGTCATGCGGCTGAGGGGCGTGCATTCGAAAGGAATCAGGCGCTTTTGGCCGTAAGAGAAACGATGGCGCATTATCGAGTAAGGTGCCTCTTCTGCTGAGCAGACTCTTCACATTGACTCCCCGGCTGCCCTCGCTCCGATCGCCAGATGTCACGCGATCCGTATTCGAAGTTCGCGACTTGAAATTGCTTCGCGATGAATTGCGAGCTTGAAGATTGAAACGCCACTAATATGTATCGCTCAATGACGCTTTAATCTTCAATACGATTGAACTGCGTAAAACTTAGTATAGCCGAGGCGTCGGTAGATTCAATCGACGCCTTGAAAAGGCCGAGGCTTCTCATGTATCTCGTAGGATTGACTCGCGACGTTTCCGTGAATGCAATTCCGTGAAACGCCGTGACTCTTCCGGCTACGCTAATCACATATGGCGGTAGATTGCCTGAGTTCCACTCATGCGCAACTTAGCTAATTGCGCGGACCGTGCCTTGGACATTAAAGCAACCATGCGCATGATTCGAATGCCCTGTACGCCACATGTAATGCCGGGCGTCTTGGCGACGCTGGCTTCAAGCGTGGACATGTGGCGATACAAATGTTCGATAGGCGCAACGCCATGTACCAGCGAAGGTGGTGCAGCGTGCGTGGACGCGGACAGACGACTGACGTTTTCGACGGCAACCGGCGTATTCACCGGCGGTTCCGGAAGCGGCTCGGGCGCTGGTATATCGGCACGGATGGTGCCTTCATTTCGGCCGACGAAAAACTGATAAACCGCTTCCAGACCATCGGCAGGCGTTTGCTCGACACGTCGCGCAGTCGCGGCGCACACATGCAAGCGCCAATTTTCACGCTCACTTATTTTCGAGATGAGATCGGCAATGCGCAAGCGCAATTCGCTATCGCGGCGCGCAATCATGACTTGAAGCATTCGCGCTTCTTCGCTCGATGGATCGGGCAGGCGTGCGCTCCATGCCATTAATTCGTTCAGGGAAATCGACATGGAAAACTCCGTAACATTCTGTTGATTGAAACGGATTTCGATCCGTTCCAGATCTTCTGGACCACGAATTGTAACGAACCAACAGCGGCTTTTGCCCGTCCATAAATCCTAGTCTTTGCGAATGATTTAAGACAAGAAAGCCGCCGTTTCGACGCGGCACGCGCGATGCTTACGAAGTCGGCACACGGCGCACATCTCGCGCCGGACTTCAAGGAGACAAACATGAAATCCACCGCATTGGTTGCCGGCGCTCTCATTGCCTTAGTCAGCACCGCCACGCTGGCGCAGGAGATGTCGCGCGATCAGTTGAATCAGCGTCCTTCCCAAATGCAGCAGGTACAACCGGGCGTCTCGCCGGGCAAGAACATGAACGACTCGGCCCAGGGCGGCGTGCCGTCGGGCACAGCGGGAAGCGGCACGCTCATGCAACAGCGCGAGAAGGGCATGGCGCCCGATGCGACGCAAGCGCCCGCAAAGGGCGCGAATTCCACTGGGACGATGAAGCAGTAGTCGTGCGCGAAGCAGCGCCGCGCGCCGCGTATTCGTGCGGCGCGCTGACACGCGCGTTTCCGGCCAACACATCTTTAACTGTTGGCGACTTGGACGCGACACTTGCGAACGGTCTCGCGTGGTCGCCATCGGACCTACCAAACGTTAATTATCGTCTCCATCACAACGATTAAGAATTGTCCGAAGGTTTTTTGCAGCGTGAGTCGCTTAAATGCATACCTCCTACAGACCATAAAGAGGCTCACAATAATGAAGGACCTGCAAGTTTCCGTCGACTCCAACGGCCGCGTCACCACTTCCCACTCCATGGCTATCGGCGAGCATTGCGCCAATCGTGCGCGCCTGCTGTCATCGCTCGTCAATATCGTCGCAGCGCCGGGCGGCTTCGAACACTTTTGCTCGTACCCGGAAACCATGCGTCGCGACATCCTGAGCCTGCTCCACTCCGTCGCAGAAGAACAGATGCCGTTGATCGCCGCACTCGAAGAGCACACGGCTCGCGCGTCCTTTGAAAAGGGCGTTCAGACGGCGCGTGAATTCATGGCGCAGGAACAGGCGGCAAACGCCGCATTGCATTTCGACGCAGAGCAGGCTGCGCAAGCAATGATCGCTCACTAAACGACTTGACCGCGAGCAAAAGCACGCGGTATCGAGTCGAGCGACTCACAGCCCCGCACGCGCGGGGCTTCTCACTGCAACGATTTCAACCGTTACGCGCCCATGTCCACGTACCAGGCAGCGTCATGGTGCATCCGCCAATTGGAAAACAATCACGAAATCATGCGAACACTTAACGCTCTTATTGTTTCATTCGGATTCCTGGCGTTGACCTGTGCATCGTCGGCCTTCGCGACCTACAGCGAAGAATGGGTTAGCAGTACGGCGGGCGCGCGACAAAGCACGCCGCAACATGCGGCGAAGACGGTGTCACCAAAACGAAAAGTGGCGGATACGTCACAACACGTCGATACCGCAAACCAGTCCGATCCTATCGCCGCGTTCGCGCGACCGGAGTCATCGGCCAGGAAACGCGAGGAAAAAGCAGCCGCTTCGCGCGATCCGATCGAGGCTTTCGCGACTGCGCCGCGGCAACGGTAGCACGGAGCGTACGTTTTTTCCGCAATTTGGCGGTGCAACGTTTGTAGAAACACGATTAATCCGATATCGAAACCAGAGCAGGATCGACTATTCTTTTGGATGTCGTAAGAGATGGATACACGGTTGGCCCCGCCCTGCCATGTGCGCGATTCAATCGAGCATTATTAGAGGCCTGGCCTTGCCGTCGTAGCCATCGTTCTTACGGCGCCTCCTTTTCCCCGTGTCTGTCCAAAAAGAAGCCCGCTATCGGAAATGACTCCAATAGCGGGCTTGTTCTGCTGACTGTCTTTTGCTTGCGTTTAAGCGAGCATATCCGACGGCAGCTTGCCACCATTGGCAGCCAATGCCTGCATCAGTTGCTTGTGCAACCAGATGTTCATCGTCGCCGAGTCGTTGGTGTCGCCGCTGTACTTCAGCTCGGCGGCCAACTGCTTGCGATGGTCGAGGCTGCTGTCTACTTGCAGAAGTTTCATCAGATCGACGATCGATACGCGCCAGTTGAGCGTCTGGCCGCTTTCGCGCGCCAAGCTGTCCATGACGGCGGCCACGTCGATGTCGGACAGTGCGGCAGGAGCCGGCGCCACGTCGGCTTGTGCGACATCAGCCGGGACCGGTTGCGCTTCGACTGCGGGCGCTTGCTCGGCGGGCTTTGCCTTGTGGAAAATCTTGTTGACGATGTCACCGAAGATGCTCATGTTTCAATTCCTTGAGTTGATAGGGAGTTGCAGCGCGTGAACCTTAGCGCGGAGTACCGTCGATGGTTAGTCTTTCCAGCATCGAGTGATGCGAATTTGACTAAATTTTTCAAGGACGTACGCTTAGGAGTGCGGCTTTTCCCCGCGGATGAGTATTCGGTTGGATCGCGCGTGAGAAATGGCGATCGCTTGTGTTGCGTGAAGTGCATCGCTTGGGGAAATGAAGACAACCCTTTGATTTTCATAAAGGATTGCGGAATTCGTCAGAACATGCTGGCTTGCATACAGGCGGTCCCTCTCCGCCACAATTTCAAGCCCTTGATTGTTTGAGGGCTTTTTCTTTTGCAGCCGTTATGTTCGCCTTGCTCGATTCTTATCACGACAACGTCCGCGTTCCAGACGCTGGCGCCCGTCAAGCGGTTGAAGGAGCAGGAGCTCCATGTAATGCTTGTATTCCCTTCGCCACGCGGCAAGGTTCTAAGCGATATCGTTCTCACGTCCTTCCTGCGCCGCGTCAGTGCGAAGAGCGACACGCCTGGACGTATCGCCACGGCGCACGGATTCCACAGCAGCTTCCGCGATCGGGCCAGCGACAACGGCCACGCCCGTGACCTCGCGGAACGCGCGCTGGCTCATACCGTTGCGAACAAGGTTGAAGCGGCTTATCACCGAACCGATTTGCTAGAGTTGCGCCGCCCAATGATGGAAGCGTGGGCAAGACACGTTTGCGCCACGCCGGCTGGTTGCGCCAACCAGTCCGACTGCTAGCAAACCTGCTTAACTGTGCCGCCAGACACCGGCTGGACTGATACTAGATCGGGCGGATGACATACCAAACTAGAGCTGGCACTTCGCGCAAGACGGAATAGGCGTCCCGCGCCTCCCAGAATCGCGGATATGCACCACTAACGTTGCTCACACCAAAACGCCTAAGCGTAAGCATCGTTCTTGGAAGATGAAAATACTGCGTCACTACTAACGCACTTGATAGTCCTCGATTTCGCATAAAAGCGCTAGCGTTACGCGCAGTAGCCCAAGTGTCGTTTCCCGCACGATCAATCACGATGTTGCGAGACGGAACGCCACGACGCACAAGGTAGCGATACATGACAAGCGCTTCGTCATTACCCGACGCTTCAATGCCACCACTCACAAAGACGAGTTTGCATTGTTGTTGCTGATAGCACTGGAAAGCTCGTTCAAGCCTTGCCGCCAACCGTGCTGACGGACTACCATCGGCATCTACCGTGTTTCCCAGCACGATGGCGACGTCCGCCGGGCGCTGCAGGGAAAACAAACCCACAGAAACTAGCCCCGCCGCCGAAAGCAGCCAAAGATGAACAATTATTTTTAAATAGCGCAAATGAAAATCCTCATCGGCATCTGTTTCGTTGTCGTTCTCGCATGGCTTTCCATTACTACGAGCCTACCGCGCGCCCCAGTCGCCCAGCCGTGTACGCAAGAGTGGTTTTCATATCTGGACAACCACTACTTCGACATTTCAGATAGCGACGGACACGGTCCGGACATGGGCAACAGCGAGTGGTTCGACGCATTTGAGGAAAAAGCCAAGCTGCCCGTGACGAATCGTCTTCCGAAACAGCAACGCTGCCAGCTAATTCAAGACCAGCTTGCGCGTCGAAGCTACATCATTAACGAACAGCTTGGCTGGGCAATCTCACTTTGAAGGTGCGCGAAGCCCGAATTTTGCCCGCATTGCCTCGACTACCTGCATCCCATACTTACCCGGACATGCCCGCCCCTCGTTACCGGGTGCTAGAAGCTGATATTCGCGATGCCCCCCTAACGCCGTGATGTTGAAAACATCGTTCAATGTTGCTATCAACACCGACAGGGCATCAATCTGCGCCTTCGTCGGCATCGCGTGGTCAAAGGCCACGGAATCTTTCGCGATGTCCATCGATCCTTTCAACTTCTGCCAAAGCGATTTCCGGCTGTACTCCTGCTGCCAAGCTTCGCCAGCTTCGGCCAGATATTCGAGCAGGACAATAACAAGTTGCCTGTGTTGTCCCCTTTCACATGGGAACCGGTAAAACGAATGTAACGGGCTTCAATCACCTCGCCGGGGCATGAAACGGCATAGTGATAACCAACGTCATCAAATGCTTGCTCGCCCATATCATAGGACTGAACCTTCTTCATTTGTTCGATCGCCCCGTGCTCACCTACTGCGCACGAATAACTACGCCCTGCGTGGTGAATCACGATATCTCGGTAATCCCAGCGTGACGGCGTCAGCGTGTTCTTGGGCGGCTTTGCACCCCAAGACGATCTTTCTAGTAACGGGTAGCCCTTTTGCTTCAATTGCATGATAATCGCCTGCCGAGTTGCGGCTCGATTATTCACAGATATAGATATTGCGCTGGCTCTGGTGTGTCCCGCCGCCGAACGAGTCGATGTCCAGTGTTCAATGTTGTAATCTGCGGTCATATCCCTACGTCCCTGTACCCGGTTTGAGTTCGCGTTTCGGTGACGAGAAAACGACGTGTAAATCGATAGTCCTTTCCCCGTCTGTTTCAATCTTTGCGTACCCGCTCACGTCCGTTTTGCCGGATTGTTTAACTCCTGCTACTCGAGCGACGAAACTTTGGTTACGCAGCGCCTCGCCCGTAATGCTGTCCTGCACATAGAACCAGCTCGCATACTTGTCCTTACTGCGAATTTGTTCGACAGTCTCTGCGATTTCCGCTGGGATGCCCGAGTTCGCTGCAAGTTGCTGTTTGATGACTCCAAGGCTCTCGGCCATGTCGTCGTACCAAGCTTCGCCCGCAAGCATGGCGAAGATGCGCGGATGCTCGGAGCAACCGCATACAACCACGTCGTCATGGGCTGCAATCTCGCTGATGAAGAAATTCATACGACGCGGCCCGCCAACCTTAGCGATGTATCCGGTCGTTTTGCAGACGGGGCAGTATGCCGCCCCGCCAATTAGAGCGGCTTGATGCCCGTGAACGAGAAATTGCGGTCCTTCGTAAGAGCAAATTTCGCCATCGTTGTCGAGCTTGTCTCCGACAACCGCTATACGACGCATCATGACCGAGCCTCGCGATGTGTTTCGTTATGCTTGATTTTTGGCATGTAATTCATTTCTGTCTCGTATGCTCGCTCGGCTTGAGCGGCATCGTGATGCATACGAGCGGCGCGACGGCGCATAACAAGATTCAAACGGACACACGTCAAATTTAACTAATTTTTACGGCGTCGTAGAATCAACGCTGCGGATTTGTATCGTATTCTGCAAAAGTCTGACGCGTGGTTGCGCTGGGACAGGCTTGGCAGCCTGTAGTGACTTTGCAATCCGCGACGCTCGCACAATGCAGCGAAGCGATAGAACCCAAGCGCGACAGACCGCTCGCGCATGGTGCTTTGTCAAGCCTATGGGCGGGACATGGCAGGGAACCCGAAAGGGTTGCCGATAATGGTTGTACTCACCCGCTCTACCAACCTTGTCACTGTTCCCGCCCGCCCTTTCCTTCGAAGGGCGCGGCTCCGGGCTTCATACAGGAGCTAGACAGCATGAAAGAAAAGAGGAAGGCAACGGCCAGCAAGGCAACCCGCGATCCAATAGACTCGCCTTCGCCGAACGCGCGCAACGCAGAGTATCCCGGATGGATGTCGATATCTGAACGCAGTGGCAAACCCGGCCATTGCGGACCGCACTACATGATGACGGCAGGCGTCGATTATTATCAGGCACGCGCAACGTTTGTCCTTACCGGGCTCGTCTCACTCCTGCGCTTGTTATCTGATGAAGAACAAGCCACCAAAGCCATATACAGAGTCCTGGACCATTGGGTACTGGCCGCGCGCTTTAATACGCTCGCTGAGGCGCCAAGGCCGAGGAAAAGTGCGCCCGCGATGGGCCAAAAAAACATAAAGCCCCGTAACGCATTGAGTTAACGGGGCTTTTATGCATTCTTATGGCGGAGAGAGGGGGATTCGAACCCCCGATAGGTTTTACCCTATACACGCTTTCCAGGCGTGCGACTTAAACCGCTCATCCATCTCTCCGGAAGACCGCGATTATACCAACTTCCCGCCGCCCCGCCACCCCCTACGGATGTCGAATGTAATCGACGAGCGCGCGCGTGTAAGCATCCGGCTTCCGGTCGAGAAGACTCACGACGATCGCCACCGCAAAACCGGCCGGCACACCGAAGACGCCAGAACTGATCGGCTCGATGCCAAGCCAGCGATTCCCAGCGAAGCCGGTCAGTTGCACGAAGAACGGATACGTCGACACGATGTAATACACGCACACGACAAGCCCGGCAATCATCCCGGCGACCACGCCGCGCTGCGTGGTGCGCTTCCAGAACACACCGAGCACCAACGCTGGAAACAAACTTGATGCCGCCAGCGAAAACGCGGCTCCCACCAGAAAGAGAATATTTCCCGTATTGAGCGACGCCACCCACGATGCCAGCAACGCCACGCCCAGCAACAAGATTTTGGAGATGGTGACGCGCCGCTGACTCGTCGCGTTCCTATCGACCATGCAGTAATAGACATCGTGCGAAAGCGCATTCGCGATGGTCAGCAGCAAGCCATCCGCCGTCGAGAGCGCGGCCGCCAGCGCGCCCGCCGCGATCAATCCCGATATCACGTACGGCAAGCCCGCGATCTCCGGCGCGGCGAGCACGACCATGTCGGGCTGCATCTGGATTCCCGCCCAACGCACGATGCCATCGCCATTCACATCGCTGATATGGATGAGATACGGCTCCACGCGCCGCCATTGCGTGACCCACTGCGGCAGGTCCGCGAACCGGTGGCCGACAATGCCCGTCAGAATCTCGTGCTTGATGAGCACCGCGAGCACCGGCACGGTCAAATAAAACAGCGCCACGAAGAACAAGGTCCAGCCAACCGAGCGCCGCGCCGATGCCACCGATGTGGTCGTGTTATAGCGCGTGAGGATGTGCGGCAGACTGGCCGTGCCGATCGACAGGCACAGCAGCAGCGACAAGAAGTTGAGTTGATGCGAGCGCGGCGTCTCATCGCTCGCGGAGTCCGGCGCGAAGGCTTCGACCATCGAAACCGGAGCCGCGACGCGCTCGGTCAGGGCATCGCGTTCGCGCGCCCACTTGACTTTCGCATCCGCGGGATCGCGGGGGAACGAAGCCAGTTCGCGCTCGCGCTCGTTGATTTCGCGCAGCGGTCCGTTATGCCGGCGCAGGTCCGCGACTTCGTTGAGGAGACGGCCGTGTTCGTCGAAGAACGACTTCGGCAGCGCGTCGATACGCTGCTGCATTCGCGCCGCCTGACGCTGATAATCCATCCGCACGCGCGCTTCGTCGGGTGACGCCGCGACTTCGCGCTCGAGGGCTTCGACTCGCTCCATCACGCGGCCATAGTTGAGTTGCGGCAGCCAGCCAAGGCCTTCGCGATGCGCGATCATCGACACGGGAATCAGCATCGCGCTGATCAGAATGATGTACTGCGCGACCTGCGTCCACGTCACCGCGCGCATGCCGCCCAGAAAGGAGCACACGAGAATGCCCGCGAGCCCGCAAAAGATGCCGATGGAAAACTCGATGCCGATAAAGCGCGACGCGATCAACCCGATGCCCTGAATCTGCGCGACGAGATAGACGAACGAGCAGAGTATCGCCGCGATGGCCGCGAGCGCGCGCACGAGGTTGCTGGAAAAGCGCGTGCCGAGGAAGTCGGGAATGGTGTAGCGCGCGAGTTTGCGCACGTACGGCGCGAGCAGGAACGCGACGAGGCAGTAGCCGCCGGTCCAGCCCATCACGTAGGCGAGGCCGTCGTAGCCGCTTGCATAGATCGATCCCGCGAGTCCGATGAACGACGCCGCCGACAGCCAGTCCGCCGCGGTCGCCATGCCATTGAACGCCGACGGCACGCGCCGGCCCGCGACATAGTATTCGACGAGATCGGACGTGCGCGAAAGCAGTCCGATGACCGCATACACCGCGATCGGCACGAACAGGAACACGTAGCCTATCCACATGCCCGGCCCGGTCGTGCGCTCGATGCGCTCCATCAGAAAGATAAAGAGCAAAAACCCGAGCGTATAGAGCGCGTAGGCGAGGATCAGCCGGTTCGTGAGCTTCATCGCGCGGCCGCGTCCATTGCGTCTTGTCTCGCCGATAACGCGGCAGCGCGCAACAGACGCGCATCGGCAATCTGCATCAGCACGATATAGACGAGGATCAACGCGACATAGACGAGTATCGCGCCTTGCGCCCCGAAGTAGAACGGCAGCGGAAAGCCCGCGACGCGCACGTGCGCGAGACGCTGCGCGAAAAGCGGCACGCCGAACGAGACGACGAAACCGATCGTGAGCAGCACGCCGATCAACGCGATATTGAAGCGCCAATACGCCCGCTGCGCGCGCGCCATTGCCGCCGGCACGAGCGGCGGAGCGGGAAGCGTGGGTGGCGCGGAATCGGCGGGCGGCGGCATGACCATGCGGTTATTTACCAAAACCGCATGGTATCGGCAATCGGGGACTACAGCGGGATGGGATGGGCGGACGCGGATCGAGTTCGAATCTAACTGCGTTTGCCCTGGCTGGACGAGTCCGCTGCCGAGACGACCGAATGGAATGGCACGGAGACGGAGAGGCTCACGTACCTGCCCTCGTCGATCGAGCTAAACCGCAATCACGGCATGCGGCTAAACGCGATGCGGCGCGCGCCTTGACGTGCGCGACACATCGCAAACCGTCAATCAACGCGCCTCGCCGAGCTGATCCAGAATCGCCGGATTCTCGAGCGTCGAAACATCCTGCGTGATCTGCTCGCCCTTCGCGAGCGAACGCAGCAGACGCCGCATGATCTTGCCCGAACGCGTCTTCGGCAAATTCTCACCGAAGCGAATGTCCTTCGGCTTGGCGATCGGTCCGATCTCCTTGCCAACCCAATTGCGAAGCTCGTTGGCAATCTGCTTCGCTTCATCGCCCTCAGGACGATCGCGCTTGAGCACGACGAACGCCACGACGGCTTCACCGGTCGTGTCGTCCGGACGGCCGACGACTGCCGCCTCCGCGACCATCGGGTTCGCAACCAGCGCCGATTCGATCTCCATCGTCCCGAGCCTATGACCGGAGACGTTCAGCACGTCGTCGATACGGCCCATGATCGTGAAATAACCGGTGTCCTTGTCGCGCACGGCGCCATCGCCCGCGAGATACACCTTGCCGCCGAGTTCCTCGGGAAAGTAGCTCGACTTGTAGCGGTCCGGGTCGCCCCAGACGTTGCGCAGCATGGACGGCCACGGACGCTTGACCACCAGAATGCCGCCTTGTCCGTTTGGCACGTCCTGGCCGGTTTCATCGACGATAGCGGCCATGATGCCCGGCAACGGCAACGTGCACGACCCCGGCACGAGCGGCGTCGCGCCCGGCAGCGGCGTGATCATGTGGCCGCCGGTTTCGGTCTGCCACCAGGTGTCGACGATAGGACACTGCCCGCCGCCCACGTTCTCGTGATACCACATCCACGCTTCGGGATTGATCGGCTCGCCGACGGTGCCGAGAATGCGCAGGCTCGACAAATCGAAACTCTTCGGATGGACCTTCTGATCCGCTTCCGAGACCTTGATGAGCGAGCGGATCGCAGTCGGCGCCGTGTAGAAGATCGTGACCTTGTGGCGCGCGATCATCTCCCAGAAACGGCCCGCGTGCGGATACGTGGGCACGCCTTCGAACATGACTTGCGTCGCTCCAATGGCGAGCGGCCCGTACGCAATGTAACTATGTCCCGTGATCCAGCCGATGTCCGCCGTACACCAGAAGACATCGCCCGGCTTCATGTCGAAGGTCCACTTCATGGTCTGCGCGGCCCACAGCAACACGCCAGCCGTGCTGTGCTGGACGCCCTTCGGCTTGCCCGTGGAACCCGACGTGTACAGAATGAAGAGCGGATGCTCCGCGCTCACCCATTCCGGCTCGCACGTCGCCGGTTCATTCTCGACTACGTCGTGCAGCCAGGAGTCGCGTCCTTCGGTCCATTGCACCTTGCCGCCCGTGCGGCGATACACGATGACGTTCTTCACCGCCTCGCAGCCGCCGGCCGCGAGCGCTTCATCGGCGATGCTCTTGAGCGGCAACGCCTTGCCGCCGCGCATCTGCTCGTCGGCGGTGATGAGCGCGACCGCGCCGACATCGACGAGACGTTCGTTGAGCGACTTCGACGAGAAGCCGCCGAACACGACCGAATGCGTCGCGCCGATCCGCACGCAAGCCTGCATGGCGACCACGCCTTGCACCGACATCGGCAGATAGATCACCACGCGATCGCCCTTCTTCACGCCGCGCTTTTTGAGTGCATTGGCCAGACCGCATACGCGGTCGAGCAAGTCCTGATACGTGACGTTGGTGACCGTGCCGTCGTCGGCTTCGAAGATGATGGCGTTGTCGCCGCCGCGGCCCGCTTCGACATGGCGATCCAGACAGTTATACGAAGCGTTCAACTCGCCGTCTTCGAACCACTTGTAGAACGGCGCCTTGGATTCGTCGAGCACGCGGGCAAAGGGCTTGTGCCATGACAGCGTTTCGCGCGCGAGCCGCGCCCAGAAACCTTCGTAATCGCGTTCGGCTTCGGCGACGAGCGCCTTGTAAGCCTCCATGCCGGAGATGGCCGCGCCCGCCGATGCTTTCGCAGACGGCGGGAATACGCGTTTTTCCTGAAGAACCGATTCGATCGCAGACATCGACAACCTCTCTGATGGTGATTCCAAAAGCCGGCGGCGCGCTTCGTTGCTATCGCGTGCCGCATGTTATGAAGTTCGAAAGCCGGAAAGCGTGCTTCGTTCCCGGCCGAACCTTGTCTCCTTTCCAGGAACGGCTTCGCTCGTAAAGCGCTGCCATCCCGCATGTACTCCAAGATATGCCGTTCAACTTACCCGCTTCTTACGCGCGCCGGTCAAGAGGCACGGGGTATACGCGGAGTCGCGGCGGCTTCAATTACAATGCGTCCCCACAATCGTAACTGAACTCGCAGTGCGGATTCCAGCTTGAATCGCTACGCCCTTTTACTCATCGCAGCCATGCTGCTCGTCGGAAGCAACGTCGGTATCGGCAAGTCCATCGTCGCGTCCGTTCCCGTTCCGCTCTTCGCGCTTCTGCGCTTCGTGATCGCCCTCTTGGTCCTTTGGCCGCTCTTCCGGCTCCCCAAGATGAGGCAGGTCGCGCGCGGCGAATGGATCAACCTCTTTCTGCAGGCATTCTTCGGCACATTCGGCTTCACGCTTCTGATGTTGAATGGCGTCGCACGCACGAGCGCGGTCGCGGCGGGCGTCATCACGAGCACGATTCCGGCTGTCGTCGCGCTCTTCTCGTGGCTCTTTCTCAAGGAGAAGCCGAGCGGACGCGCGTTCGCATCGATCGCGCTTGCGATTGCGGGCGTGCTCGTCATCAACGTCGTGCAAAGTGGCGATGCCTACGCCGACGGCAGCGCGGGCTCGCTCACGGGCAATCTGATGGTGCTCGGCGCGGTGTGCTGCGAGTCGCTCTATGTGATCCTGTCGCGGCGTCTGACGCAAACGCTGCCGGCCATCGACATCTGCGCTTATACGCATGGCATAGGCTTCGTGCTGATGCTGCCGTTCGGCGCGGCTTCGTTTGTTGCGTTCGACTGGCGCGGCGTCGAACCGCTCACCTGGGCGCTCGTACTCTGGTATGGACTCGCGGCGAGCATCTTCTCGTTCTGGCTGTGGATGAAAGGCATCCGCCATGTGGACGGCAGTCTCGCCGGCGTGTTCTGCGCCGTGCTGCCGATTGCCGCCGCGATCTACGGCATCGCGTTTCTCGGGGAGCGGCCGAGTATCGCGCATGGCGTCGCACTCGCCTGCGTGGTCGCGGGCATCGGGCTCGCGAGCATGAAGACGCGCGCGGCGGTATCGGTTGCCGAGTAGTCGCGCCGACACGCGCGCATTTTGAAAGCCGGGCGGATCGTCACATACAACTTGCTACAATGGCGGGCTTCCTGAGCGCGGGTCCACGACCCGCGCGCGTTTCCTGTTCGTTGCTTCTTCCCTTTCCTCGTCCGACAGCCGACCGACAAGCCGCCCATGCCCGCTTCCAAGCACACACCCGACTCGCGCGTCCAACCCGGCTCGATGAAGGCGCTGCCGAAAATCATCTTCATGAGCCGCTGGCTGCAGGTGCCGCTGTATCTGGGCTTGATCGTCGCGCAAGGCGTGTACGTCGTGCTGTTTCTGAAGGAAGTCTGGCATCTCGTCACGCACGCAATGACGCTCGATGAAACCAACATCATGCTGGTCGTGCTCGGCCTCATCGACGTGGTGATGATCTCGAACCTGCTGATCATGGTGATCGTCGGCGGCTACGAAACCTTCGTGTCGCGTTTGGGCGTGGAAGGTCATCCCGACGAGCCCGAATGGCTCGACCACGTCAACGCGGGCGTGCTGAAGGTCAAGCTCTCGATGGCGCTCATCAGCATCTCGTCGATCCATCTTCTCAAAACCTTTATCAACCCGGACCAGCATACGTTTCATACGGTGCTGTGGCAGGTGATCATCCACATGGCCTTCCTGTTCTCGGCGCTCATCATGGCGTACGTCGACAAGCTGACCACGCATACGCATCCCGCACATTTTCACAGCGAAGTCGCGCCCCGAAGCGCGCTCGACTGAGCCTCAGGCGTCATCAGAACGCACAAATATATTCGTCCCCGAAAAGCCCAAGCCATGACCGTCATCAAGCAGGAAGACCTGATCCAGAGTATTGCCGACTCGCTGCAATACATCAGCTATTACCATCCGCTCGACTACATTCAGGCGCTCGGCCGCGCCTACGAGCTGGAGGAAAGCCCGGCTGCGAAGGACGCCATCGCGCAGATCCTGACCAATAGCCGCATGTGCGCGGAAGGCAAGCGTCCGATCTGCCAGGACACGGGCATCGTGACCGTGTTCGTCAAGGTTGGCATGGACGTGCGTTGGGACGGCGCGACGATGAGCGTCACCGACATGATCAACGAAGGCGTGCGCCGCGGTTACCTGAACCCGGACAACGTGCTGCGCGCGTCCATCGTGAGCCCGCCCGAAGGCGCGCGCAAAAACACGAAGGACAACACGCCCGCCGTGATCCACTACGAGATCGTGCCCGGCGACAAGGTCGACGTGCAGGTCGCGGCCAAGGGCGGCGGCTCGGAAAACAAGTCTAAGTTCGCGATGCTGAATCCGTCGGATTCCATCGTCGACTGGATCATCAAGACCGTGCCGACGATGGGCGCGGGCTGGTGTCCGCCAGGCATGCTCGGTATCGGCATCGGCGGCACGGCGGAAAAGGCGATGCTGATGGCCAAGGAATCGCTCATGGACCCCATCGACATTCAGGACGTCATCGCGCGCGGACCGCGGGACTGGATCGAAGAACTGCGCGTGGAACTGCACGAGAAGGTGAATGCGCTTGGTATCGGCGCGCAAGGTTTGGGCGGGCTTGCCACCGTGCTCGACGTGAAGATCATGGCGGCGCCGACGCACGCGGCGTCCAAGCCCATCGCGATCATTCCGAACTGCGCGGCCACGCGTCACGCTCACTTCACGCTCGACGGCTCGGGCGCGGCGAAGCTCGAAGCGCCGCCGCTCGACGCGTGGCCGGACGTGACCTGGGCGCCGAACACGGAAACCAGCAAGCGCGTCGATCTGAACACACTGACGCCGGAAGAAGTGGCTTCCTGGAAGCCGGGTCAGACTTTGCTCTTGTCGGGCAAGATGCTCACGGGCCGCGACGCGGCGCACAAGCGCATTGCCGACATGCTCGCCAAGGGCGAAAAACTTCCGGTCGATTTCACCAACCGCGTGATCTATTACGTCGGCCCGGTCGACCCGGTGCGCGACGAAGCCGTCGGTCCCGCCGGCCCGACCACGGCCACGCGCATGGACAAGTTCACGGAGATGATGCTCGCGCAAACCGGCCTCATCTCGATGATCGGCAAGGCCGAACGCGGGCCTGTCGCCATCGAGGCCATCAAGAAGCACTACGCGGCGTATCTGATGGCCGTGGGCGGCGCGGCATATCTCGTCTCCAAAGCCATCCGCGAAGCGAAGGTGCTGGCGTTCGAAGACCTCGGCATGGAAGCCATCTACGAATTCGACGTGCGGGACATGCCGGTGACGGTCGCCGTCGATTCGCAAGGCACGTCGGTACACAAGACGGGTCCCGCCGAATGGCAGGCGAAGATCGGCAAGATTCCCGTCGCGACGGTCTGATCGATCGAGGCCGCGCGGATCGCGGCCAATGAAGAGCCGGACCGCGCGTCCGGCTCTTTTGTTTTGGAGAAGCGGTATCGAGAAGGATTTCCATTCTCAGTTTTATCGCAATTAAAAAAGATTCACTCATCCTTGGCAGAGCCGTTAAGAACGTTTATCTTTGCGGGATGCCCCACGCTATGAAAAGGAACAATCATGAAAGGCGACGCTAAAGTCATCGAATATCTGAACGCGCAGTTGAAAAATGAACTGACCGCGATCAATCAATACTTCCTGCACGCGCGGATGTACAAGCACTGGGGCCTGGAAAAGCTCGGCAAGCATGAGTACGACGAATCGATTGGCGAAATGAAACACGCCGACTGGCTCATCCAGCGCGTGTTCATGCTCGACGGTCTGCCGAACCTGCAAGACCTGCACAAGCTACTTATCGGCGAAGAGACCAAGGAAATCCTCGAGTGCGACCTGAAGCTCGAACAGATTTCGCAGTCCACGTGCAAGGAGGCGATTGCCTATTGCGAATCGGTGCGCGATTTCGTCTCGCGCGATATCTTCGACAAGATCCTGAACGACACCGAGGAACACATCGACTGGCTGGAAACGCAACTGGATCTGATCGACAAGGTTGGCATCCAGAACTACCAGCAGACTATGATGGGCGAAGGCGAGTAAATATCTGTCCGCAATGTCAGTAGTTGTCGTACCCACAATCATGCCGAACGCGCGTGCTCCGACAAACGCGAGCGCGCCGGTCGGCATTTTCGATTCCGGTCTCGGCGGCTTGTCGGTGCTGCGTGCGGTGCGGGCGTTGCTTCCGCACGAGCGGCTCGTCTATGTCGCGGACTCGTTGTACGCGCCCTACGGCGAGCGCGATGACGATTTCATCGTCGACCGCACCATGGCTATCGGCGAATGGCTTGTCGCGCAAGGCGCCAAAGCGCTCGTCGTCGCATGCAATACGGCAACCGCGCAATCGATCGCGCTCGTGCGCGAGCGGCTTTCCATTCCGCTCGTGGGCGTCGAACCGGGCGTGAAGCCCGCCGCCGCTGTTTCCAAGACGCGCGTCGTCGGCGTGTTGGCAACCGCGGTGACCTTGCGCAGCGCGCGCTTCCAGTTGCTGCTCGAACGTTATGCGGGCGATTGCCGCTTCATCTGCCAGCCGGGACACGGTCTCGTGCAGGCCGTCGAACGCTGCGATACGTCGTCGCCGGAACTCATGGCGCTGCTCGAAGGCTACCTCGCGCCCATGCTCGAAGCCGGCGCGGATACTCTGGTGCTCGGCTGCACGCACTATCCGTTTCTCGACCGCGCCATTCGCGAGATCGCCGGCGAACGGCTGCAACTCGTCGATACCAGCGTCGCCATCGCGCGCCAGCTCGACCGTCTGCTGGAAACGAACGCGCTGAAAAACTCATCGGCTGCGGTGGAATCCATGCCGCGCTTCTGCTCGACCGCCGACGGCGAATCCCAGCGTCAGCTTGCGGCATCGCTTCTGCATCTCGACGCCAGCGTTGAGCACGTGCTGATCCCTTCGCGACGCACGCGCCTTGCCGAACCCGACATCGTCTAAGGGTTTTTCCGGGGCGTCATAGCCGTCGGAGCCCCACCAGCAAACGCTCCTAAGCAATAAATCGGCTAACACACGCGCTGTGTTACAAAAAACACAGAACCCGGCTTGCCAAGAGCGTCTTACTGAATGATAATAATTCGCATTAACGCAAGCTATCGCGAACGACCATGATCGTCTGTGTCTGCAAAGCAGTTTCCGACCGTAAGATCCGCTCCGCCATCGCCGATGGAATGGAATCCTTCGACGAGCTCCAGTTCGAGCTTGGGGTCGCGCTATGCTGCGGGAAGTGCGAAGCAAGCGTGCGCGACGTCATGGCGACGAGCGGTGTCTGCGCGTCGCGCTGTGGAATGGAACAGCGCGAACATGCGCCAGTCGCGCCGCTCACGTTCTACGAACGCCAGGCTGCCTGAGTTACGCGGGCGCGACCGAGATAGCGCTCGGCGCCCCGCTGTCGGCGAAGCGCGCCGCTTGGTTTCTTGATCGCTTATCGCAAGCCAGGTTCCGATCACCTACGCCAGCCACGCAACTCTTTGCCCTTAAGGAGGGAAAGATGGAATTGCTGATTGGTTTCGTGGCTACTCTATTCATATCCCTCATTATTTTCAGAAAATGATGTCGTTTGGTTTCTTCCGCGCCGAACCAGCGAACCTACGTAACTTCGATGGCCGCGCTACTGGCAACACCGCAAGCAGCGAATAAGAATGCAGTCCCCGACAACCTCCCCCGCTGTATTCGACACGACGACGCCGAGCAATCTGAACCCGCGCGTGGTGGCCGCGTGCGTCGCCGTGCTGGCGATTCACGCCGCGCTCTTCGGCGTGGCGCTCACCATGCATCGCGAGCCGCTGCCGCGCCCCGTCGAAGCGAAGACGATCACCGCGCAGCTGATCAGCGAAACGCCGGCGCCCGCGCCGCAGCCTGTCGCCGTGCAGTCGCCACCGACTCCCGAGCCGCCGAAACCGGTTCCAAAGCCGCAGCCTAAACCGAAGGTCAAACCCAAGGTCGAGCCGAAGCCCACGCCGATGCCGGTGCGCGAGACGCCCTCGCAAATCGCCGCGCCCGCGCCCGATCCCACACCGCCGGCCCCGACACCGCCCGCGCCAGCGCCCGCCGCGCCGGCCGCGCCCGCGATCGGAAAACCGACGATGGATCTGGCCGCGCCAAAGAACGTCGCGCGTCTGAGCTGCAACATCGCGCAGCCGGATTATCCGGCGATGTCGCGGCGTCGCGGCGAAACCGGCACCTCGCTCGTCAAGCTGACGGTCGGTATTACGGGCAAAATCGAGAATGTGACGCTGCAAAAGAGCAGCGGCTCGCAGCGCCTCGACGACGCGGCGCTCGACGCCGTGCGCAGCAGCGCGTGCAGTCCTTACAAAGAGAATGGCGAGGCCATTCGGGCAACCGCCACGGTGCCATTCGTATTCAGTCTGAACGACTGACCGGCTTTTTATAGAAACAGGAACTGGAAATGAACAACTACGGGATTGCGCACGTCTGGGCGCAAGGCGACTTCGTCACACGCGGTATCGCGCTGGCGCTCGTCATCATGTCGGTGCTTTCGTGGACCGTGATCGTCGTCAAGGGATGGAATGTGCTGCGTCTCAAACGCCTCACGAAGAACGCCGATCAGGCCTTCTGGCATTCCGACGACTTCAATGACGGCATCAAGAAAATCAGCAGCCAGTCGTCGAATCCGGCTGACAACCCGTACCTCGCGCTGGCGCTGGCCGGTCAGGAAGCGTCCGAGCATCATCATCAGACGCAGCCGCATCTGCACGACCGCATGGATGTGTCGGAGTGGATCACGCGATGCCTGAAAGACGTCATGGATGAAAGCGTCGGCCGCATGCAGGCAGGGCTCGCCGTGCTGGCATCGATCGGCAGTACGGCGCCGTTCGTCGGGCTGTTCGGTACTGTCTGGGGCATTTATCACGCGCTCCTGACAATTGGCGCGACGGGCCAGACGTCGATCGACCAAGTGGCGGGTCCGGTGGGCGAGTCGCTCATCATGACGGCCTTCGGTCTCTTCGTCGCGATCCCTGCCGTGCTCGGCTACAACGCCCTCACGCGCGCGAACAAGAGCGTCGTGACGAAGCTGAACCGCTTCGCGCACGGCTTGCACGCCTTCTTCGTGACCGGCTCGAAGCTGTCGTCGTCCAAGCGCACCAAGGACGCCACGTCCGAAAGCCTGCGTCTCGCGACGCGCGCATCGTAAGCGGAGGTTCAAGATGGCCATGAGCCCTTTCGCCGGCGATGAAGACGACGGCATGATGAGCGAGATCAACATGACGCCGCTCGTCGACGTCATGCTGGTGCTCCTCATCATTTTCCTCGTGACCATCCCCGCGATGCATCACGCCGTGAAGATCGACCTGCCGCACGCAAGCAGCCAGCCGCAAGACGAAAAGCCGTCGCATGTGGACGTCGCGATTCAAGCCGATGGCACGATCGTCTGGGACGAGCAGAAAATCGACGACGCGACGCTCAAGGCGCGCATTGCGCAGGCTTCGCAGCAAAACCCGCAGCCGGAGATTCATCTGCGCGCGGATCGCAAGGTGGCGTACGAACGCGTGGCCGATCTCATGTCCGCGGCTCAGGCGGGCGGACTCACGAAGATCGGTTTCGTGACCGAACCGAAAGCCGGCGGCAATTAAAGCAGCGCGCAACACAGCCGCAAAAAGTAAAAGGCCTTCATCGTCGGATGAAGGCCTTTTTTATTGCGCACTCGGCGCATTCGGGCAAGGCAATTACTTGGGACTCGAATAGCCCGAGCCGGAAGAATCGCCACATGCGGCAGCCGTCGTTGACACGGACAGCGCGATCAGCCCTATCAGGCTAACTATCAGAGTAGCCGTCAGTTTCCGCATAAGAAGCTCCTTAGCGAAAGGAATTTCAATATAACGCCGGCCATTCCCGCAAACAAGGTTTCGGCGATTGAATCTGTCCATCGCAAGCGCGCGCTTCAATGACATAAATGATGCCGCGCGCCGATTGCGATCAAACCGTTTCGCGTTCCGGCTGTTCGTTGACAGGACATTCTCCGGGGAAGCGTTTGCCGCCTTCGATCGACTCCACCAGAAAATCGACGAACGCCCGTACGGCCGGGACCATGCCCTGCCGCGTCAGGAAAACCGCATAGAGTTGCGGCGACGGAAATGTCCAGCCGGGCATCACGGGCGAAAGCTGGCCGGTTCTGAGCGGCGCGCCGTACATCATCTCGGGCAGCGCCGCGATGCCGACGCCGCGCATGACGGCTTCGCGGATCATCGAGAGATCGGCGGTGACGAGACGCGGCTCGTGCTCGAACTCGTGACGCGTGCCATCGGGCGCGATCAGTCGATACACATGGCGGCCATCCGCCGATGGCACATCGAGCGTGTCGTATTGCGCGAGTTCGGCGGCGGTCATCGGCGGCGCGTTCGACTTGAGAAGCGAAGGCGCGGCGACCAGCATCTGCTCGGTGCGCCACAGCGGACGCGCGACCACATTCGAACTCACGGGCGGCTCGGAGCGCACGCGCAAGGCGACATCGATCGCGTCTTCGAACAGATCCACGACGCGATTGGTCACGCGCAGCACGACCCGCACTTCAGGGAATCGATGCATGAAGTCGGGCATCACCGCCGACAGAAACGTCTGCGCGATGGTCACCGGGACGCTCACGCGCACCGTGCCACGCGGTGAGTCACGCAGGCTTTGCACCACGTTGACGGCGGCCTGCGCCTCCACGAGCATTGCCTGACAGTGTTGATAGAAAAGCTGCCCCGCCTCGGTCAGCGCAAGCTTGCGCGTGGAGCGCTGCAAAAGGCGCACGCCTAGCGACGCCTCCAGCTCCGACACGCGCCGCGACAAGCGCGACTTGGAGATGCCCAGCACGCGCTCGGCCGCCGAAAAACCGCCGTGTTCGACGACGTGCGAAAAGTACATCAGATCGTTCAGATCGTGCGAATCGACTTTCATGGGACGTTCGGTTCGTTCGAGTTCGTTATCCGTGGCGGGACAATCCATTGCGCCACGAGGTCTTTTATCGCTAAATCCGGCACATATAATATCCCCACGTTCTACAAATATCGCTATTTCCCTTTTGGTGACGCGAGGCATTCCGATCATGAGCCGTACCATTTCCAGCATCATTCCCGCAACGCGCACGGTTGAAGGCGGCGGCTTCGTCGTGCATCGCCCGTTTCCGACGCGTCTTCTCATGGACTTCGACCCGTTCCTTCTCCTCGATGAAATGGGCCCGACCGATTACGCTCCGGGCGAAGCCAAGGGCGCGCCGGATCATCCGCATCGCGGCTTCGAAACGGTCACCTACATGCTCGAAGGCGAGTTCGGTCACAAGGATTCGGCCGGCCATTCCGGCACATTACGTCCCGGCGACGTGCAGTGGATGACCGCCGGCGCGGGCGTCATTCATAGCGAGATGCCTGGCGAGGAATTCACGCGACGCGGTGGCCGCGTGCACGGCCTGCAATTGTGGGTGAATTTGCCGAAGCGCGACAAGATGACGACGCCGCATTATCAAGAGATCGCGTCGGCGCAGATTCCCGTCGCGACGAGCGACGACGGCAAGGTGCGCGTGAAGGTCATCGCGGGCGAAGCGCTCGGCGTGAAAGCCGCCATCGAAACACGTACGCCGATTCTTTATCAGCACTTTTCGCTGCAACCTGGGGCAAGGGTCGAGCATCACGTGCCGCGGGATTTTCGCGTGTTCGCGTATCCGTTGTCGGGCGTCGGTCTCTATGGGCCGCAGGGTCAACCGGTACGCAAACAGCAGATGATCTCGTTCAAGGACGATGGCGACACGATCATTCTCGCCGCCGGCGATGAACCCGTCGAAGTGTTGCTCATCGGCGGCGTGCCGCTCAAGGAACCTGTGGTGCGCTACGGTCCGTTCGTCATGAACACGGAAGATGAAATTCGCCAGGCCGTGACCGACTATCAGACAGGCCGCATGGGCGCGATCACGCACTAGGCACACCGAGCGGTATTCATCGCTGAACCGTATCGGCACGATGAAACGGCGCGGCACGAACGGGCGCATTGCGTCACAATGACCGTTCGTGCCGCGCCGCTCTCATTCGCGCCGCTATTCTTGCCGTACATCGCCATTCATAGGAGCGACGCATGTCTTCCGGATCTTCCGTGACCGCCAGCATCGGCGCTGCCGACTATCAGGTGCAATTGCGCGACGGCACGCATGGCTGGGTCGCCGATGAACCCGCGAGCCTCGGCGGCGCGGACACCGGTCCGGAGCCTGCGTCGCTGCTGCTATCGAGCCTGGGTGCGTGCACCTCGATCACGCTTCGCATGTACGCGAAGCGCAAGGGTTGGCCGCTCGAAGCGGTGCACGTCGAATTGTCGATGAAGAGCACGGCAGACGGCACGATCATCGACAGGCAGATCGCGCTCACGGGCGCGCTCGATGCCGAACAGCGGGAACGCCTCTTGCAAATCGCCAATGCGTGTCCGATGCACAAGGTTCTGTCCGGAGCGGTGCGCATCGACTCGGGGCTCGCTTCCTGACTTCCTGAAAACAGCCCGCATGGGTACATCGAACTATCCAGGGAAACGTCGTTTTGAATTTCGAACATCTCATCCAGATCAACGATCCGACCAATCCGCTCGTCGAGTCGCTCACGCGCGAACAACTGTGGGAAGGACTCGTGCTGCGCGCCGAGCAGCCGCAACTTTTCGTGCTCGGACTCGATAGCTGCGACATCCTCTCGCGCGAAGGCGACGTCATGGAGCGCGAGTTGCACTACGGTCAGGCCGTGGTGCGGGACCGCGTCACGCTCACACCAGATAGCAGCGTGCGTTACGACATCCTGCCGACTGCCGAACATGTCGGCGGCTCGTTGACCATGGCGATCGAGCAGCCCGACGAGTTGCAACTGTTTCTGCGATTCACGTACAGCACCACCCTGCCCGAAAACGACGACGCGACGCCTGACGAGCGCCAGACCAAGGAGATCGTCAAGTCGGCTTATCGGGAATCGGATATCGACACGGTGCGGCTGATCCGCCAGTATGCGCACGGGCGCCACGACGAAACGCCGCTGCACTAGAAAGTTCAAGTACTACATGAAGCGCGGCTATGACGCCTGCGCATCCATAGGAAACTCTAGTTGCAAATAGGAATAGTTATCATTTACTATAGACCCATCGAATCAACGAACGCACTCAAACGACATGACCGACACGCTGCGATCCACCACGCTCAGGCTTCGCCGTCCGGCAGTTCGCGATGCAGCCATCACGCGCCCGAAGACGGCTGCCGTGACGTCGGTGCGGGCATCGACGACATCGACGGATTCAGCCGATACAACCGGCGATCGTTCGTTGCGCAGCGATACGTTACTGCAGGGGCGCAGTCATATCGCGATCGTGCATAACGGGGAGACCTATCAGTTGCGCGCGACGCGTCTGGGCAAGCTGATCCTGACGAAGTAAGCGGCAAAGAGGTAAGGCAGAACAGCAGTACCGTGTATTGTGGGGACCACCTCGCCAAAGAGGTGTTTGGCCTTAGCCAGCGAGGACGACTTGCACGCGAGAATTTAGACCCCTTCGTGCAAACACCAGCCAGTCGTCGATAGCAAGCGAAGCCGCTTTTTTTGGTTCCCGCCGATGTCATGTGCCCGAACGAGGCCATGCATTTTGATTGATCGAACGGCACGCCTTCAATGCGAAGGCGTGCCGTTTTTATTGTGCGCGGGCTATGGCAAAAATTCGAACGCGTGCTTCGACGTTCTCGCTTCAGACGTTTTCGATGCCAAGCGCCGCAATGCCCGCCCGCGCGATCGATGCATCCTGATCCGATTTCACGCCCGACACGCCCACCGCGCCGACGATATCCGTTCCGACGAAGATTGGCACGCCGCCTTCGAGCATGGCCGTCATGGGCGCGCTCAGAAACGCGGTGCGGCCCTGCTTGATCGTGTCTTCGTACACCTTCGTTTCGCGCCGGCCGAGCACGGCGGTGCGCGCCTTGCCAGTCGCCATCTCGACCGTGCTCGCGCCCGTCCCTTCGAGCCGATGCAGATGCAGCAGATGCCCGCCGTCATCGACGATGGCGATGGTCACGTTCCAGTTGTGCGCCTTGGCGTGCGCCTCGGCGGCGGCGGCCATCAGCAGGACGTCTTCGTCGGTCAGTACGGGTTTGGTTCTCACTTGATTCTCACCTAATGGCGTTATCGGCTGAAGCCCCAGAACATCAAATACCAGGCGCTATCCGCGACGGCGAGCGCCGCGACAAACCATACCATCGTGAGTGCGCGCGGAACAAGCGTCGAGGAATAACGAGCCGTGACGCGCCACGCGAGCCAGGCGCTCCAGAAGTTGGCGACGCCAAGCAGCCCGAGGCGCAGGTCTGTCACCCACCACAGCGGCAGATGCTCCGCGCGCAGGAGCGAGACCGTGGTCGCCGACAAGCCAAGAAACACGCCGCATCCCGCGAGCGGAATCAGCGAGAGCGTCAGGTGATGCAGCCGCGCCGCGTTCATCTTGCCGAGCATGCGCGTGCCGAGCGCCAGCAGCGCGAGGAGCGCCGTGCCGTAGACGAGACCCGTCGCGACGATATAGCCGATCACCATTGTGCCGTCGAGCCAGGAGAACACGTCGTTCTGCTCGGGATAATGCGTGAAGAGGAACCACGGCGCGTTGGTATCGAGCGGCCAGAGGATGTTGTGATCGATCAGCCAGCTCGCGAAGATCTGCTTGAGATCGACGAACCATGTGCTCACGGTCCAGTGGAACGCACCGATCGCGATGCCGAGCAAGCCGTACAGAATCAGCGCCGTGTCCCACGGATTCGCCGCCTTGTTGCCGAGCTCGACCACTTCCTCCGACGGCGAGCGCCACGTGAGCGCGATGGCATCGCGATGGCCGCTGCATCGGCCGCACATATGGCAGTCGGCGGCGCCTTCCATCTTGCGCAGGGGCACGAGCGGCGCGCAGTTGATCGGAATAACCCGATGCCCGTGCTCGCCTTCCTTGTACGAACGGCGCCACGCGTCTTCGCTGACTTTGTAGTGAAACGGCGCAAGCCGTGCGAGCAGCGAGAACACGCCGTTTACCGGGCAGAGGTACTTGCACCACACGCGCTTTTCGCGGCCATACAGCACGCCGACGATCATCGCGCCCACGGTCGAGCCGCCGAGCACGAGCAGCACGGCTTTCGGATATTGATAGACGCTCACCATCTGTCCGTAGATGGTCGTGAGTCCGAATGCGACGAACGGCCAGCCGCCCCAGCGCATCCAGCGCGGAATCGCCCAGCCGCGGCCGAACTTGCTCGCGAACTCGGTGAGCGCGCCTTCCGGACACAGCACGCCGCACCACACTCGGCCGAGCATGACCATCGACAGCAGCACGAACGGCCACCAGATGCCCCAGAACACGAACTGCGCGGCAAGCGTGAGGTTATTCCACAAATGCGCCGAGCCATCGGGCAGCGGCATGACAGCCGGCACGAGAATCAGAAACGCGTACACGGCAACCACGACCCACTGAATTCCGCGGATCGCGTTGCCGTGCCGTTGCATCCATTGACCGGCCTGTTGCAGCCGGCCGGGTCGTTGCAGAACAGAGCTCATGCTGGACGGCTCGCCGCCTTTTGTTTTTGCGCCATCTGATGATTGGAACGGCGCAGGAGAAGATAGATCACGATCCAGTAGACCGCGTAGGCAACCAGGTTCATGCCCGCCGGATGCGCGCGATAACCCGTGAGGGTGGCAACGAGCGAACCGAAGGTGCTCGAGTCGTCGAGCAGCGCGGACGAGTTCCACACCTGATTAACGATGACCGGCAGCACTTCCATGTCGATCAGTTTGTCGACGCCCGTCTCGAAGAGGCCGGCGGCGAGGAACAGCAGCATGATTTCGGTCACGCGAAAGAACGAGCGCCACGAAAAGATCTTGCCGCCGAGTTGCAGCACGTAGAACGTCAGGAGCGCGAGCGCGAAGCCGAGGATGATCGCGAGATACTGCGAAGCATCGACGTGTCCCGATTGCCCGAAGCCGACGCCATACAGAAACACGGCCGTCTCGCTGCCTTCACGCGCGATAGCCAGCGCAACAAGCACCGCGATGCCCCAGAACTGTCCGTCCTGCGTGCTCTTTTGCAGCGAGCTTTCCATGTCGCGCTTGAGCGTGCGGCCGTGACGCTTCATCCACAGGACCATCTGCACAATGAGCACGCAGGCGATCAGCACCATGCCGGTCTGGAAGTAATCCTGCGCGTTGCCGGACAGCACTTCCGTGAAGCCGATGAGCGCGGCGCCCAGCGCGATGGCGGCAACCAGCCCCGCAGCCACGCCGAACCACAGATAAGGCAGGCCGCGACGCGCCTGCTGGTCGCCGTTCTTCAGCCATGCGTACAGAATGCCGACGACCAGCAAAGCTTCGACGCTCTCACGCCAGACGATGAAAAGTACCTGCCCCATTTGAACCCCTTTGCGTTGCTTCACTTGCCCGCGCGGACGCACCGAAACACGCGCGCGGCACAGACATTTACTTGGCGACGATCACGCCTTGCGCGGTCTGATGAAAGTCGTCGAAGAACTTGTATTCGCCCGGATCGAGCGGCGCGATCACCACGAACGAATCGGCACCCGGCGCGAGCACCTTCTCCTTGCGCAACTGCACGCTTTCGAACTCGGCCGCGCCCTTGCCGACGTTATGCACTTCGATCTTGATGCGCTGCCCCGCCGGTACTTCGATGCGCGCGGGGTTCAGCTTGCCGTCGTTCATTTCGAGCTTGAAGGTCGGCAGATCGGCGGCGTGCGCCACGCCAAGACCCGCTGCGACCGAGAGCAACATCGCCATCAGCTGGCTTTTCAATTTCATGCGGACTTCCTGATTGGTACGCGTCCGGCGGCGCAGCAAACTGCAAACCCCTGCCGGAACGCGCGAACGCCGTGCGCGAGCTTAGTACCCGCCCTTCTTGCCGATGCCCGCGAACGGGAAGTCGTATTCGATCGTGAACGGCTTGAACCACGGACCCACGCCGGTTTCCTTGTCGACGTGACGGCCGAACGCCATGTGGCCGGTTTCGGAAGGCGGCGAGATATGCAGCTTGAGGTGATATTTGCCCGGACCGAAGAGCTTGACGTTGTCGCCGTAGTGCGGGCCGTCGCTTGCGACCATCGCCATCAGGTCGCCCTTGACCGACTGCGTCGAGCCGGTTTTCGTGAGTTCATACGTCACGTTCAGATAGGGCATCCAGTCGCCTTCGGCGAAACCGGTCGGGTTGTTCTTGACCGCGTGAATATCCGCTTCGAGGTGGATGTCCGAATCCGATGCCTTGCGCATGATGCCTTCCGGCGCCATCGTGATTGGCTGCAGATAGACGGCGCCCGTTTCCATGCCGCCTTCGATATGCTGCTTGCCGATCGGATACTCAGCAGCGGAAGCCGCCATCATCGCCGTGAGGCCCGCGGCGGCAACGAGGCCGCGCATCAACGTTGAACCCATCAAACACTCCTGTTGTTATCGATGGCGCGCGTGACATTGGCGCGCCCTTTCCACCGAACTCCGGCGCTCTAAAAAGGCGCGCCGGCGCAAAAAAATGACTGTGGTGCCGGTTCGTTAGCGCGAAGCAGAAAACCGCTTCCAGAATCTGGAAAACGTTAATACGAACCATTCTCAATGTTCGTCAGTTTAGCACCCTTCACCACTCGGGACAAATTAGCGCGGGCTTACAAAAGCCTGCTGCGGCAAGGCTCCGGCGTGCTTTGCAGCCAACTCGCGGTCCATTCGCGGCCGATAAAAAAACGCGGTGCGCCTTCCGGCTCGCCGCGTCGCTTGAGACAGACGATGAAAACTTTCTTTCTTTCGCCTTACTTTCCGCCGATGCCGGTGATGTGATCGCCCACGTTCGCGCCGAACACGCGTTGACGTAACAGCGCCAATTGGTCGCGGGTCTGCGCCGCCTTTTCGAATTCGAGATTCTTGGCGTGATCCATCATTTGCTTTTCCAGCCGCTTGATTTCCTTCGCGAGCTGCTTCTCGGTCATGTCCTCGAACTTCGCGCGCGTCTGGGCTTCCTTCAGTTCGGCGCGTGCGTCGTCGGCGTTGTAGACGCCATCGATGATGTCCTTGATGCGCTTTTCCACTCCGCGCGGCGTGATGCCCCGCTCGAGGTTATGCGCCACCTGCTTGGCGCGGCGCCGCTCGGTTTCGTCGATGGCGCGTTTCATCGAGTCCGTCATGTTGTCGCCGTAGAGGATCGCCTTGCCGTTCACGTTGCGCGCCGCCCGTCCGATTGTCTGGATCAGCGAGCGCTCGGCGCGCAGGAAGCCTTCCTTGTCCGCGTCGAGAATGGCGACGAGCGACACTTCAGGAATATCCAGACCCTCGCGCAACAAGTTGATGCCGACGAGCACATCGAACGTGCCGAGCCGCAGATCGCGGATGATTTCCACGCGCTCGACCGTGTCGATATCGCTGTGCAAATAGCGCACCTTCACTCCGTGATCGGCGAGAAATTCGGTCAGCTGTTCGGCCATGCGCTTGGTGAGCACGGTAACGAGCACGCGTTCGTGCACCGCGACGCGCGCGTTGATCTCGGAGAGCACGTCGTCGACCTGCGAGCGCGCGGGCCGCACCTCGATTTCGGGATCGACGAGACCTGTCGGCCGCACGAGTTGCTCGGCCACTTGCCCCGCTTTCTTCTGTTCGTAGTCGGCGGGCGTCGCGGAGACGAACACGGCCTGGCGCATCTTGCGCTCGAATTCGTTGAACTTGAGCGGCCGGTTGTCGAGCGCGGACGGCATCCGGAAACCGTAATCGACGAGATTTTCCTTGCGCGCGCGGTCGCCGTTATACATGCCGTTCAACTGGCCGATCAGCACGTGCGACTCGTCGAGCAACATGATGGCGTCGGGCGGCAGATAGTCGACGAGCGTCGGCGGCGGTTCGCCGGGCGCCGAGCCCGAGAAATGCCGCGAGTAATTCTCGATGCCCTTGCAAAAACCCAGTTCCTGCAGCATTTCCAGGTCGAAGCGCGTGCGCTGTTCGAGCCGCTGCGCCTCGACGAGCTTGCCCTGGCTATGGAAAAACTCCAGCCGCTCGCGCAGTTCCAGCTTGATGGTTTCGATCGCGCGCATGACGGTGTCGCGCGGCGTCACGTAATGCGACGACGGATACACCGTGAAGCGCGGAATCTTGTTGCGCACGCGGCCGGTGAGCGGATCGAAAAGCTGCATCGACTCGATTTCGTCGTCGAACAATTCGACTCGCACCGCCATTTCCGCGTGTTCCGCCGGAAAGATGTCGATGGTGTCGCCTCGCACACGGAACGAGCCGCGCTGAAAATCCGCCTCGTTGCGCGTGTATTGCATGGCGATCAGCCGCGCGATGACATCGCGCTGGCCGAGCTTGTCGCCTACGCGCAGCGTGAGGATCATCTTGTGATACTCGGACGGATTGCCGATACCGTAAATGGCCGACACCGTCGCCACGATCACTACGTCGCGGCGTTCGAGCAGGCTCTTGGTCGCCGAGAGCCGCATCTGCTCGATATGCTCGTTGATCGACGAATCCTTCTCGATGAAGAGATCGCGCTGCGGCACATACGCTTCCGGCTGGTAATAGTCGTAGTACGAGACGAAGTACTCGACCGCGTTGCGCGGGAAAAACTCGCGGAATTCGGCGTAGAGCTGCGCGGCGAGCGTCTTGTTGGGCGCGAAAACGATGGCGGGCCGGCCCAGACGCGCGATGACGTTGGCCATCGTGAAGGTCTTGCCCGAGCCGGTCACGCCGAGCAGCGTCTGGAACGAGAGACCGTCGTCCACGCCCTCGACGAGCGTCTTGATGGCCTCGGGCTGATCGCCCGCGGGCGGATACGGCTGATAGAGCTGAAACGGCGAGCCTTCGAACGTGGCGAACTTCGATTCGTCCAGTGCGTCGGGCGTTTCGATAAGGGTATCGGACATGGAGAGGGGAATCTTCTAAGTCGGCGCCGGAGCAAACACCTATTCTAGCGGCTGCGGCGAAAGTGGCGCGGGCCGCCTCACGGAGGCGGAATCGAGGAGGTTGGGACCGTTGGGTGGAAGTCAAGCAATGGCGCGCAAGGCTCCGCGCTGTTCCGTCGATGCCGTCCAATCGAGGCTTGCGCGCATGCCGGACAAGGCGTTCAACCGGCCAGCGCCCATGCGCTTATTCTTGCTCGCGAGAAAAAAGCGCGTACATAGAATAACGCTCGATCCGAAATGCAGCGCCGGATTCGATACAATATGCGACTGGGCTTCGAGGGGGCGCCCCGCACGACCGCGCCGCCAACGACGTCACGCGCCGCTTTTTCGAGCGCCCAAGCATCGTTCTTCCCGCCGCACGTCTTCCTTCCACTGCCGATAGATCATGTCTCTTTTCTCTGCCGTCGAACTCGCTCCCCGCGACCCGATTCTGGGCCTCAACGAAGCCTTCAACGCCGACCCGCGCCCGACCAAGGTCAATCTGGGCGTTGGTGTCTACACCAACGAAGAAGGCAAGATTCCGCTTCTGCGCGCCGTTCGCGAAGCTGAAAAAGCACGCGTCGATGCAGCGCTGCCGCGCGGCTATCTGCCTATCGACGGCATCGCCGCGTACGACTCGGCCGTCCAGACGCTGCTCGTCGGCCGCGACTCGCCGCTGATCGCTTCGGGCCGTATCGTCACGGCGCAGGCGCTGGGCGGCACGGGCGCGCTCAAGATTGGAGCGGACTTTCTGAAACGCGTGAATCCGGGCGCGAAAGTCGCGATCAGCGACCCGAGCTGGGAAAACCATCGCGCGCTCTTCGAAGGCGCGGGCTTCGAGGTCGTCAACTATCCGTATTACGAAGCGGCGACGCATGGCGTCAACTTCGCGGCCATGCTCGACGCGCTGAACGGCTACGCGGCCGGCACCATCGTCGTGCTGCACGCGTGCTGCCACAACCCGACCGGCGTGGATCTGACGGACGCGCAGTGGGCGCAGATCGTCGAAGTCGTGAAGGCGCGCAACCTCGTGCCGTTCCTCGACATCGCGTATCAAGGCTTCGGCGAAAACATCGAAGCCGATGCCGCCGCCGTGCGCCTCTTCGCCGCGTCGGATCTGAACGTGTTCGTGTCGTCGTCGTTCTCGAAGTCGTTCTCGCTGTATGGCGAGCGCGTTGGCGCGCTGTCCATCATCACGTCGAGCAAGGAAGAGTCGTCGCGCGTGCTGTCGCAATTGAAGCGCGTGATTCGTACCAACTACTCGAACCCGCCGACGCACGGTGGCTCGGTGGTCGCGGCCGTGCTGGCATCGCCGGAACTGCGTGCGCTGTGGGAACAGGAACTGGGCGAGATGCGCGATCGTATCCGCGCCATGCGTAATGGCCTCGTCGAGCGTCTGAAGGGCGCGGGCGTGGATCGCGACTTTTCCTTCGTCGACCGTCAGCGCGGCATGTTCTCGTACTCGGGCCTGACCGCGCCGCAAGTGGACCGTCTGCGGGAAGAATTCGGCATCTATGCGGTCAGCACGGGCCGCATCTGCGTGGCTGCGCTGAATCTGCGCAATATCGATGTCGTCGCCAACGCGGTGGCAAGCGTGCTGAAGTAAGGCATTGCACGCGCGTTTGCTGCAAAAGAAAATGGCGTCCTTCTCATGAAGGGCGCCATTTTTTGTGGCCTGTGCGCGGCGTTTCGCCGGCGTCTATATCGATTCGGGACGTGCCGGCGCGTTGGGTCTTGCGTCGTCGTCATCGACTAAGCCGTAGGAAATCGCGCGCGCCAATTCCGCGCTCACGCTTGCCACGCCCAAACGCCCGTGACGTTCGACGGCTGACCGGGGCTCGCCCGCGTGCATACAGAACGTCAGTACGAGCGGCAACAGGATCGCGGCGGGCCAATAGGTCGATATTGTCTTTTTCATGGGATTACCTCTGTTCGTCGTCGCATCAAGCGCATGAATGATGCCCACTAAGCGACTATCGAATTTTACGGAATCGCCGACATCTTAAAAAGACGCTGAAAAGCAAAGCTTCGTTGCGTGGCGGACAACGAACGGTAGCCAACCCACGGCTTTGAAATTGCAACAAGAACGGGCCAATCGTCATAAAACCTTACAAAGTTCTTGGGGACATCGGAGCACGCCGGGTGTCTTATTGTTATCACTACAACGAACTAATCAACGACATGAAATCCGCAGTTGCTGGACTTTTGATCGCGTCATCGGCTTTGGTACTAGGCGGCTGCGCGGTTTATCCCGATGGATCATCCTACGGTGGCGGATATCCCGCCGCGGGCTACGCCGATCCCGGCTATGGCTACGACGCGTACGGCGCGCCGGTGGTCGTTCAGCCCGGCGTAGCGGTGGGCGGCGGCTACTACTCCGGTCCCGGCCCCGCTTACTACGGTCCTGGCCCCGGCCGCTATTGGGATGACGGTCCAGGCTGGCGTCGTCCGCCATCGGGCAACTGGAATCGCGGGGACTATCCGCGTGGGCGCCCGCCGCAAGGAAATAATCAGCCGCAACAAGCGGGTGGCGGACATCAGCCGGGTGGTGGTCAGCCACCGCAAGCCGGTGGAGGCCGTCCGGTGGGCGGACCGCCGCCTCAACAGGCAGGCGGCGGCGCGCCGTTGCCGCGAGCCGTCGGCGGCGTCCCGCCGGGACGTCCGCAGGCGCCCGCCGCGAATCCTGGCGGAAACGGTGGCGGCAATGGCGGCTACCATCGCGGTGGCGATCAAGGTGGTGGCGCCGGTGGCGGTGGCGGACACGGCGGCAACCAGCGAAGCTCGCTCGGGCCAATCGGCGGATAACGCGTCGATTGCGCGGAGCGCTAAAAAGCCGCGCCGGGTCGAACCGGCGCGGCTTTTTACATCGCTTTCGTGGAACACGCTCACCCGAGATGGGTGCCTTTCGCCTTATACAGTTCACGGAAGGTGCGCCCGACCGGCGCGGGCATATCGCGTGTTTCGGTCCATCCGGCGCCGTATGGCATGCGCGATATCGTCTTTCTCTTTCCGCCCATGACTTCAAGCACGCGCACCGCGAGTTTCGTGAAAAGCGCATAAGCAACTGGCCGAAGCGCGAAGTAACCCCACACGGCGAGCGCCACGCGTTCGGTCCAGGGGCGCAGATGGCGTTCGGTCTGCTTTTCGCGCAGTTTGCGCAGCAGGTCGGACAGCGGAATGCCCACCGGGCACACGCTGTTGCATTCGCCGCATAGCGTTGCGGCTTGCGGCAGATCGAGCGCCTTGTCGATGCCCACATAAGCCGGCGTCAACACCGAACCCATCGGTCCGGGATAAACCCAGCCATACGCATGACCGCCGATCTTTTGATACACCGGGCAGTGATTCATGCACGCGCCACAGCGAATACACCGCAGCATCTCCTGAAACTCGCCGCCGATAAGCCCGGTGCGCCCGCCATCGACGAGCACGAAATACATATGCTCGGGCCCGTCCCGCTCGCCCGTCGCGCGGGGGCCGGTCAGCAATGAGAAGTAATTGGAAATGGTCTGCCCGGTCGCCGAACGCGGCAGCAGACGCATTGCGGTGGCGAGATCTTCGAGCGTCGGCAGAATCTTCTCGATGCCTGTCACCGCGACGTGCACGCGCGGCATCACGGTACACATGCCTTCGTTGCCTTCGTTCGTGACAACTGCCACCGAGCCGGTTTCCGCGATCAAAAAGTTGCCGCCCGTCACGCCCATATCAGCGGACATGAAATGCGGGCGCAGCACTTCGCGCGCCTCGCGGGTCATGTCGGGAATGTCCGTGAGACGCGGCTTGCCGTGCGTCTTCGCGAAGAGATCGGCGATCTGCTCCTTGTCTTTGTGAACCACGGGCGCAATGATGTGGCTCGGCGGCTCGTTGTCGTTGATCTGCAGGATATATTCGCCGAGATCGGTTTCGATGGACTGCACGCCCATTTCGCCGAGCACGCGATTCAGTTGCATCTCTTCCGAGACCATCGACTTGGTCTTGATGACCTTTTTCACGCCATGCGCGCGCGCGATGTCCGCGACGAGCCGCGCGGCATCCTGCGTCGATTCCGCGTAGAGCACGGTCGCGCCACGGCGCGTCGCCTCGCGTTCGAAGGTTTCGAGCCATACGTCGAGGTTGTCGAGCGCGCGATTGCGGCGCTCCTTCAGCGCGGCGCGCGTCGCCTCGAAGTCGATATCGAGCACCGCGCTCGCCCGCGCGCTCACGAATTTGGTCGAGAGCTTGGTGAGGTTCTGCTGCAGACGCTCATCGGCGAGTTTGCTACCGGCGCGCGCCTTGAAGTGCATCGTCTGGACTTGCATGGGCTCGCTCGTTCGTCAGTTGCGGATGGAGTCGGATGCGTCGCCGGCAAGCACTTGCGCGATATGCAGCACACGCGTGCTCGTGTCGCCGGTGCGCCTCAAGCGCCCTTCTATATTCAGCATGCAGCCGAGATCGCCCAGCACGACGGTAGCCGCGCCGCTCGCCTTGATGTTGGCGCATTTTTCATCGACGATGGCCGTCGAAATGTCGCCGTACTTCACCGCGAACGTGCCGCCGAAACCGCAGCAATGTTCGCAGCCCGCCATCTCGGTCACGGGCACGCCCGCTTGTGCGAGCAAATCGCGCGGCTGCGCCTTCACGCCGAGTTCACGCAGGCCCGAGCAGGAATCGTGATAGGTCACGGCGCCTTCGAACACACCGGGCTCCATGCGCGCCTTGGCAACATTCACGAGAAAATCCGTAAGTTCGAAGACGCGCGGTTGCAGGCGCGCGAAGCGATTCATGAGTTGCGGATCGTCGCGGAAGAGATCGCCGTAATGCGTGCGGATCATTCCGCCGCACGAACCCGACGGCACCACCACGTAGTCGAATTGTTCGAATTCCCGCAGTGTCTTTTCGGCGAGATCGCGTGCAAGCCTGCGATCGCCGGAGTTATACGCGGGCTGGCCGCAGCAGGTTTGCGCGGGCGGCACGCTCACCGTAAAACCCGCGCGCTCGATCAGCTTGATGACCGAAAAGCCGATCTCCGGCCGCATCATATCGATGAGGCACGTGACGAATAGTCCGACTTGCATGGTGGAGCGTTTCCTGTTTTATCGCGATTTTCTAAGACGCACGCCGATTATCCGCGAAGCGGCGGTGGTTCGGGCAATCCCAACCGCCGACCGCGTTTTCACATTATGAGATACAATTGCGCATCCGTAGTTTGACGCATCAACCGATTTCCACGATGAGCGATACGAACCCGGAATCCAAAACCTCCATTCAGGTGATCGAACGCATGATGCGTCTGTTGGACGCGCTTGCCGGCCACACCGATCCCGTCAGCCTGAAGGAACTCTCCCAAAGCACCGATCTGCATCCTTCCACGGCGCACCGCATCCTGAACGACATGGTGCTGTGCCGGCTGGTGGACCGCTCCGATCCAGGCACGTATCGGCTCGGCATGCGTCTGCTCGAACTAGGCAATCTGGTCAAGGCGCGCCTTTCGGTGCGCGAGGCCGCGATGCCGCCGATGCGCGAACTGCATCGGCAAACGGGACAGACGGTCAACCTCTCGGTGCGTCAGGGCGACGAAATCGTCTATATCGAGCGGGCTTATTCCGAACGCTCCGGCATGCAGGTCGTGCGCGCGATCGGTGGACGCGCGCCGCTACATCTGACTTCGGTCGGCAAACTCTTCCTCGCCGCCGACGAAACCACGCGCGTGCGCGCCTACGCCATGCGCACGGGTCTTTCGGGCCACACACAGAACAGCATCACCGATCTGTCGAAGCTGGAACGTGAGCTGTCGTTCGTGCGGCAACAGGCTTGCGCGCGCGATAACGAAGAACTCGAACTGGGCGTGCGCTGTATCGCGGCGGGCATTTACGACGATACCGGGCGGCTCGTCGCGGGCTTGTCGTTGTCGGCGCCGGCCGATCGTCTCCAAGACGCGTGGCTCAAGCAACTCAGTCATACGGCGCTGGAGATCTCGCGCTCGCTGGGTTATCACCCCGAGCCGGTTGCAGCCGCATCGCGCTGAATCTTGCGTTAGAAACGCTGCTTCAAAGACAAAAAGCCGGACGGGTCGAGAGACCCATCCGGCTTTCTGCTTATTCAAACGTGCTTAGGGGTTCGTGCCGCTACCCATGTCCGCACTCATGATGCGCGGTTCGCCGAGCGTATCGAGGAACGAACGCAGGCGGCCGGCATCCGCGAAACGCGAATACTTGCCGTAGGAATCGAGCAGCACGATCACGACCGGGCGGCCGTTGACCGTTGCCTGCATCACCAGGCACTCGCCCGCTTCGTTGATGAAGCCGGTCTTCTGCAAACCGATATCCCACGACGCATTACGCACCAGCGCGTTCGTGCTGTTGTAGGCGAGATTGCGCTTGCCAGTGAAGACTTCGTAGCTGCGATCCGTCGAGAACTTGCGGATGAGCGGATATTGATACGCCGCGTTCACCATCTTCACGAGATCGCGTGCGCTCGAAACGTTGAGGCTCGTGAGACCCGTGGAGTTCTCGAAATGCGTGTCGGTCATGCCGAGCGACTTCGCCTTCGCGTTCATTGCCGCGATGAAAGCCGGCCGGCCACCCGGGTAATAGCGCGACAACGCAGCCGCCGCGCGATTTTCCGATGCCATGAGCGCGATATGCAGCATGTCCTCGCGATTGAGCTCCGAGCCGACGGCGAGCCGCGAGCCCGTGAACTTCTCGTAATCGCGATCTTCGTCGGTCACCGTCATTTCGTCGGTGAGCGGCAAGTGCGAGTCGAGCGTGACCATGGCCGTCATCAACTTGGTGATGGACGCGATAGGCACGACGGCGCGCGAATTCTTGTCGAAAAGCGTTTCGGACGTGTTCTGGTCCACCACATAGGCCACGCTCGAACGCAGCGCCAGGCTGTCGGGCGTTTCATGCAGACCGAACGCCGAACCGACCGAGGTGGCACGCGGCTGATACGCCACCGAGTGCACTGCGGCGCGGCGCGAGCGCGGGTCCATGCGGTAATTCACTCGACGCTTGCGGGAAGCCCGGGGCACGTCGTCGTCTTCGGCGGCGACCTTGGCTACGCGGGCGGCACGGCCCGATTTCGCCGATGTCTTCGCCACACGAGCAGGCTTTTCGGCCTTCTCGGCGGAAGCAGTGGACTTCGCGGATTTCTTGACGGATTTGGTTGCGGTGGCGGTTTTTGCGAGGGCTTCAGCCGGAGCCGCTGCAAAGGACGTCGCTACGGCGATGGAAATGGCGATCGACAACGCGGAGCGCAGCGCTACGCCATGAACCACCTTAAACGACGAAAACATTTCGGTTTTCATTAGTGTTCTGTTGGGCGGCTGGAGAGTACCGCCAAGTGTAGTGAAGCTACGAAATTTAAGCAATATTAAGCACTTATCGGCACTCGTTAAACTGAGTTGTAAGCCACGATTGCTTATCGTTACACAACGCGCGCTTTGATCGGAAAAAACGATCGCGCTTTGCAGCAGTGCTGCCAACAGTGCGCTTTTATACGGGACGACAAGCGCACTATCGGCAAAACTTTCTGCAACTTGAGCCAGGAATCGCGGATTCGGGTCTGGAAGACAGCGAAGCGAAAATTCGAAGAAGGCTGCGTGCGGTGGACGGGTGCGGCGTCGACACAACAACAACGCAACCGACAGTCGAAATGTTAACGTCTCTTCAACAATTTGGTGTACGGCGTCATCCTAAAAATAGGATTTACTACAGAAACATCTCATCTTTCTTGCCGATGCGAGTTTCCAGCATGCGCATCGACGGGACATGATTCTGTCGTCTTAGCGTGCTTTCATAACGCTCCCATCCGGTTAAGAGCGTCTCGCAACGCCACGCCCTGCGGCGGTGCATAGGGTTTTCACCGAGCAGCAGCGCATGCGGCTTCGATCCGACTTAAGCCATTGTTTAACAAGACCTTTCGGCGTATTGTGCAATGCACAAAAAGCGCTTGACATCTATCGGAATATCTCTAAAATGGCTTCATGTTGCGACGCACCAATCGCGCTTTGCAGTAACCGGCCGCAACGGCGCGCCGGACCTACCAAACCACGACCCGCGTTGATGGGTCGACTATCAGGAGCCTGAGATGACCCTGTTGACCCCCGAGCAAATCGCCGCCGCACAAAAAGCTAACTTCGACACGCTGTTCGGCCTCACGAACAAGGCATTCGAAGGTATCGAAAAGCTGGTCGAACTGAATCTGCAAGTCGTGAAGTCGACCCTGGCCGAAAGCCAGGAGAACACCCAGCGCGCGCTGTCGGTCAAGGACGCACAAGAACTCCTCTCGCTGCAAGCAAGCCTCACGCAGCCGGTCGCCGAGAAGGTTCTGTCGTACGGCCGTCATCTGTATGAAATCGCGTCGTCCACGCAGGCTGAATTCGCTCGCGTTGCTGAAGCTCAGTACGAAGAGCAAAACCGCAAGGTGCAATCGCTCGTCGACAACGTCGCGAAAAACGCACCGGCTGGTTCGGAAACCGCAGTCGCAGTCATGAAGTCGGCCATCACCGCCGCCAACACGACGTACGAAACGGTTCACAAGGCAACGAAGCAAGCTGTCGAAATCGCTGAAAGCAACTTCAACGCAGCCGCCACGGCCGCCACGAAGGCCGCTACGCAAGCGACCGAACAAGCTACGCGCACCGCCAAGAAGACGGTTGCGTAAGTCCGAAGCCGGGTTCGCCCGGTTGACGAAGCAAGAATCACGAAAAACCCGGCCTCGCGCCGGGTTTTTTGTCGTCTGTTGGTTCGGAAAAACGGCTTTAGCTTCACGCATTCGAGCGGGCAGTTCAAAAGCAAAAGCGCGCTTCCGTGAAGAAGCGCGCTTCGCTCGACACCCTTTTGCGGCCGCTTACTTCTTGCGCTGCGGCGGCAAGTCCGTACAGACGCCTTCGTACAACTCCGCCGCCATGCCGATGGATTCGCCCAAGGTCGGATGCGGGTGGATGGTCTTGCCGATGTCCGTGGCATCCGCGCCCATCTCGACCGCGAGACACACTTCGCTGATCAGATCGCCCGCGTTCAATCCGACGATCCCGCCGCCGATCACGCGATGCGTCGCTTCATCGAAAATCAGCTTGGTGAAGCCCTCGTCGCGACCATTGGCGATCGCGCGGCCCGAAGCGGCCCACGGGAACACCGCCTTGCCGTACTTGATGCCTTCGGCCTTGCACTGGTCTTCGGTCTTGCCGGCCCACGCCACTTCCGGATCGGTATAAGCCACCGACGGAATTTGCAGCGCATCGAAGTACGCCTTCTCGCCATGCGCCGCTTCCGCCGCGACGTGGCCTTCGTGCACGGCCTTGTGCGCGAGCATCGGCTGGCCAACGAGATCGCCGATCGCAAAAATATGCTCGACGTTCGTACGCAGTTGCTTGTCGACGTTGATGAAGCCGCGATCCGTCACCGCGACGCCCGCCTTGTCCGCGCCGATCTTCCCGCCGTTCGGACTGCGGCCCACGGCCAGCAACACGAGGTCGTAACGCTGCGCTTCGGTCGGCGCCTTGTCGCCCTCGAACGTCACGTAAATGCCGTCGTCCTTGGCTTCCGCCTTGGTCGTCTTGGTCTTCAGCATGACGTTGGCGAAGCGCTTCGCGTTGTACTTCTCCCAGACCTTCACGAGATCGCGGTCGGCGCCCATCATCAGACCGTCGAGCATTTCGACGACATCGATTTCGGAGCCGAGCGACGCATACACCGTCGCCATTTCCAGCCCGATGATTCCGCCGCCCACCACCAGCATGCGCTTCGGAATCTGACGCAGTTCGAGCGCGCCGGTCGAGTCGACCACGCGCGGATCGTCCGGGAAGAACGGCAACTTCACCGCCTGCGAACCCGCCGCGATGATCGCCTTCTTGAATTTGACGACCTTCCTGCCGCCGTCGCCCTGCACTTCCATGTGGTTCGGATCGACGAACGTACCGACGCCCGTCACCACCTGTACCTTGCGCGCCTTCGCCATGCCCGCGAGACCGCCGGTCAGCTTCTTGACGACGCCTTCCTTGAAGCCGCGCAGCTTGTCCAGATCGATGCTCGGCTTGCCGAACGTGATGCCGTGCGATTCGAGATGCTTGGCTTCGTCGAGCACGAGCGCCGTATGCAGCAGCGCCTTCGACGGAATGCAACCGACGTTCAGACACACGCCGCCCAGGGTCGCATAGCGTTCGACAAGCACGGTGCTCATGCCGAGATCCGCTGCGCGGAACGCCGCCGAATAGCCGCCGGGGCCTGCGCCGAGCACGAGCATGTCGCACTCGACATCCGCGCTGCCCGAATAACTGCCTGCCTTCGGCGCGGGCGCGGCGCTCGCCTTTTCGGCGGGCTGCGGTTGCGCGGCCGTCGGCTTGGTCGGCACTTCGCTCACGCCTCCGCCCTGACCTTCGAGCGTCAGAATCACGCTGCCTTCGGAGACGTTGTCGCCCAGCTTGACCTTCAGTTCCTTCACGGTGCCCGCGGCGGGCGAAGGCACATCCATGGTCGCCTTGTCGGACTCGAGTGTGACGAGCGATTGCTCCTTCTCGACCGTATCGCCCGGCTTCACATGGATCTCGATGACCGGAATGTCCTTGAAGTCGCCGATATCCGGCACCTTCACGTCCTGTGCGCCGCCGCCCGACGCCGCGGGCGCGGGTGCAGCCGGCTTTGCGGACGACGCTTCCTTCGGCGCTTCGGCCTTAGGTTCCGCAGCGGCGCTCGCGCCTTCGGTTTCGATCATCGCGATGACCGAGCCTTGCGAGACTTTGTCGCCCTGTTTGACCTTCACTTCCTTGATCGTGCCTGCCTGGTCGGCGGGCACTTCCATGGTGGCCTTATCGGTTTCGAGCGTGATGACGCCCTGTTCCTTTTCGATGGCGTCGCCGGGCTTGATATTGACTTCGATGACATCGACATCGGAGAAGTCGCCGATGTCGGGTACTTTTAGTTCGACGAGACTCATATTTGTCCCCTATGTCGACCAGAGCCGGTGCCTGAAGCGCCTGACCCGGGTCCCATGCAAGATGATGGCGAAGAAGAGCGGTTGGAGCCGGCGCGCGCACTGAAGCGCGCGCCGTCCCAGCGTCTCACGTGTCTTGCCCGCACAATCGAGCGAGGAAGACACGCGCCACTTTTTTAGAGAATCACCCGGCGGAAGTCCGCCAGAATGCCCGCGAGATAGGCGTTGAAGCGCGCCGCCTCCGCACCGTCGACGACGCGGTGGTCATACGACAGCGACAGCGGCAACGTAAGGCGCGGCACGAACTGCTTACCGTCCCACACCGGCTTCATCGCGCCACGCGACAGACCCAGGATGGCCACTTCCGGCGCGTTGATGATCGGTGTGAAGTTCGTGCCACCGATGCCACCCAGCGAAGAAATCGAGAAGCAGCCGCCTTGCATCTGGTCCGGCTTCAGCTTGCCTTCGCGCGCGAGCTTCGAGAGATCCGTCATCTCCTTCGCGATATCCATCAAGCCCTTCTTGTCGGCGTCGCGGATCACCGGGACGACGAGGCCGTTCGGTGTATCGGCCGCGAAGCCAACGTGGAAATACTTCTTGAAGACGAGGTTGTCGCCGTCGAGACTCGCGTTGAAGGTCGGGAATTTCTTCAGCGCGGAAACCACTGCCTTGATGACGAAAGCCAGCATCGTGATCTTGATGCCCGACTTCTCGTTTTCCTTGTTCAGCTTCACGCGCAGCGCTTCGAGCTCGGTGATGTCCGCTTCGTCGTTGTTCGTGACGTGCGGGATCATCACCCAGTTGCGATGCAGGTTCGCACCCGAGATCTTCTTGATGCGCGACAGCGGCTTTGGATCGACAGGACCGAACTTCGTGAAGTCGATCTTCGGCCACGGCAGCAAGTTGAGGTCGCCACCGCCGCCAGCCGGCGCGGCAACCGCGGCGGGCGCTGCGCCCTGACCCGACATGACGCCCTTCACGAACGCGGTGATGTCGCCTTGCGTGATGCGGCCTTTCGGACCGGAACCGCGCACACGCGTGACATCGACGCCGAGTTCGCGCGCGAACTTGCGCACCGAAGGCGACGCGTGGCTCGACGTGCGTGTGCCATCGCCTGCGGGAATAGCGGGCGCCTGCGCGAGCGCGGACGGCTGGGCGGGCGCGGGCGCGGGTTTGGCGGGCGCATCGGGCGGCGCTTCGACCGGCTTCGGCGCTTCCTGCTTCGGCGCCTCCTGCTTGGGCGCGGAAGCGGCCGGGCTGCTTTCGCCGCCTTCGAGAATCAGAATCAGCGTGCCTTCTGACACCGTATCGCCGAGCTTGACCTTCAATTCCTTGACGGTGCCGGCGGCAGGCGAAGGCACATCCATGGTCGCCTTGTCGGATTCGAGCGTGACGAGCGACTGTTCCTTCTCCACCTTGTCGCCAACCTTCACGCCGATTTCGATGACCGGGATATCCGTGAAGTCGCCGATATCCGGCACCTTCACTTCCACCGATCCGCCGCCGCTCGAAGCCTGAGCGGCTTGCGCGGGTTGCGACTGCGTGGTCGTGCCGGCCGGCGCTTCCTGCTTGGCGGGCGCGTCGGCTTGGGCGGGCGCGGAAGCGCCGCTTTCCAATACGACGATCAACGTGCCTTCCGACACGTTATCGCCCACTTTGACTTTTACTTCCTTGACCGTGCCCGCGGAGGAGCTCGGTACATCCATGGTGGCCTTGTCGGATTCCAGCGTGACGAGGGACTGTTCCTGTTCAACGACATCGCCCACCTTGACCAGAACCTCGATCACGGGAATGTCCTTGAAATCGCCGATGTCCGGCACTTTGACTTCGATCGCTTGACTCATTATTAGTGTCTCCTGTGTTGCATGCGGCGCGCCCCCGCTTCGGGAGCGCGCCGCATCACAACGCACGGGGGCGATGCCTTTAGACGGTCATCGGGTTGGGTTTAGCCGGGTCGAGGTTGTACTTCTTGATCGCCTCAGCGACGACCTTGCGCTCGATCGTGCCTTCGTCGGCGAGCGCGTTGAGCGCGGCCAGCGTGACCCAGTAGCGGTCGACTTCGAAGAAGTGGCGCAGTGCTTCGCGCGTGTCCGAGCGGCCGTAGCCGTCGGTGCCGAGCACCACGAACTTGTTCGGGACATAGGCGCGAATCTGGTCGACGAGCGCGCGGATGTAATCCGTCGACGCGATCACCGGACCTTGCGCGCCCTTGAGCAGCTTGGTGACATGCGGCACTTGCTTTTCGTCGGCCGGATGCAGCAGGTTCCAGCGGTCGATTGCCTGACCTTCGCGAGCCAGTTCCGTGAAGCTCGGCACGCTCCACAGGTCGGCGGCCACGCCCCAGTCGTTCTTGAGCAAGTCGGCGGCGGCGATCACTTCGTTGAAGATCGTGCCCGCGCCCATCAACTGGACGCGCGGACCCTTTGCCGCGCCTTCGGCCTTCCTGAACGCGTACATGCCCTTGATGATGTCCGCGGCAACCGATTCACCTTGCGGAATCGCCGGATGCTCGTAATTCTCGTTCATCACGGTGATGTAGTAATACACATCTTCCTGGTCGGCGACCATGCGGCGCAGGCCGTCCTGCATGATGACCGCGAGTTCGTAACCGAAGGTCGGGTCGTAGCTCACACAGTTCGGGATCGATGCTGCCCACAGAAGCGAGTGGCCGTCTTCGTGCTGCAGGCCTTCGCCGTTGAGCGTCGTGCGCCCAGCGGTGCCGCCCAGCAAGAAGCCGCGCGAACGCATGTCGCCCGCCGCCCAGGCCAGGTCGCCGATGCGCTGGAAGCCGAACATCGAGTAGAAGATGTAGAACGGGATCATGATCTCGCCGTGCGTCGAATACGACGTCGCGGCCGCGATCCAGTCACACATGCCACCGGCTTCGTTGATGCCTTCCTGCAGAATCTGCCCGGTTTCCGATTCCTTGTAGAACATCAGCTGGTCGGAGTCTTCGGGAATGTACTTCTGGCCGTCCTGATTCCAGATGCCGATCTGGCGGAAGAGGCCTTCCATGCCGAAAGTACGCGACTCGTCCGGCACGATCGGCACGATACGCTTGCCGATGGCCTTGTCCTTCAAGAGGATGTTGAGCACCCGCACGAACGCCATCGTCGTGGAGATTTCGCGGCCTTCGCCCGTGCCCTTGAGCAGCGGCTCGAATGCCGACAGTTCCGGCACCGGCAGCGACTCCGCCTTCTCGCGGCGCGACGGCAGATAGCCACCCAGTTCCTGACGGCGGGCGCGCATGTATTCCAGTTCCTTCGAGCCTTCCTCGAAGGTGAGATACGGCACGTCGGCAATCTGTTCGTCGGTCAACGGCAGACGGAACTGGTCGCGGAATTTCTTCAGCGTGTCGATCGGCAGCTTTTTCTGCTGGTGCGTGATGTTCATGGCCTGGCCGTGTTCGCCCATGCCATAACCCTTGATGGTCTTGGCGAGGATCACGGTAGGCGAGCCCTTCGACTTCTGCGCCTGATCGTAAGCCGCGTAGATCTTGTGCGGATCGTGGCCGCCGCGGTTCAGGTTCCAGATGTCTTCATCGGACCAGTCGGCCACCAGCGCCTTCAGTTCCGGCGTGTTGAAGAAGTGCTCGCGCACGAACGCGCCCGATTCCGACTTGTAGGTCTGGTACTCGCCGTCGACCACTTCCATCATGCGGCGCATAAGCGCGCCGGTCTTGTCGCGTGCGAAGAGCGCGTCCCAGCGGCTGCCCCAGATCACCTTGACGACGTTCCAGCCCGCGCCACGGAATTCGCTTTCGAGTTCCTGGATGATCTTGCCGTTGCCGCGCACCGGACCGTCCAGACGCTGCAAGTTGCAGTTGATGACGAACACGAGGTTGTCCAGACGCTCGCGCCCGGCCATGCCGATTGCGCCGAGCGATTCCGGCTCGTCCGTTTCGCCGTCGCCGAGGAACGCCCAGACTTTGCGGCCCTGCGTCTTCACGATACCGCGCGCTTCCATGTACTTCATGAAACGCGCCTGATAGATGGCCATGATCGGGCCGAGGCCCATGGACACCGTCGGGAATTGCCAGAAGTCCGGCATCAGCCACGGATGCGGATACGAGGAGATCCCCTCGCCGCCCACTTCCTGACGGAAGTTGTTGAGTTGCGCCTCGGTCAGACGGCCGAGCAGGAACGCGCGCGAGTAGACGCCCGGCGACGAGTGACCCTGCACGAACACGAGATCGCCTCCATGTTCCTTCGACGGTGCGTGCCAGAAGTGATTGAAGCCGACGTCGTACAGCGTCGCCGCCGAAGCAAACGAAGCGATGTGACCGCCGACATTGGTGTCCTTGCCCGCGCGCAACACCATGGCGATGGCGTTCCAGCGCGTGTACGAACGAATGCGGTGCTCGATGTCCTGGTCGCCCGGGATCTTGGCCTGGCCGGCGACGGGAATCGTATTGATATAGGGCGTATTCGCCGAAAACGGCAGATGCTCGCCATGCACACGGGCGAATTCGATCTGCTTTTCGATCAGGTAGTGCGCGCGATCAGGACCGACTGCCGAAATGACGCCGTCGAGTGCGTCGAGCCACTCGGCGGTTTCCTGAGGATCGTCGTCTTTGGCATTGGCGACATATTTGAGAACTTCGTCGGGTACAGCGGACATGCTCGTCTCCTGATGTGAGGATCGCTCTAAGAACCGCCGACAGTCGCCCGCCGAAAACCGGGCACTGGCCGCGTGCCGGCAATTCTAAATAGGGTCCAGACTTTGTAGCAAGGAATTTTTCGAATCATGAGAGATGATCTCATAATGCGGAAAATTGCTGCAATGCACCGTCCGATATGGCTTTTTTAATCAGACTTTTCTCCTCCTTTTCCCGCAATTGAGCCGTCTCTAGCACCTTTTTACGCTAATTAACAATCAGACGCTGCGTTACAATCGCTTCCATGTTGACCGATCGGCTTCTCGCACGCTCGGCGCGGGTCGCGCGCAAGCCGACCGACTCGTCGCCCACCCGCTGGCACCACGGACCGTGGTGGTCGAACTCCTATTTACTCACGCCGCTCATCTCGATCCTCGTTTTTCTGGTCGTCATGAGCCTGATTCTCTGGAGTCTCAACCGCCGCGAGCAGCAGCAGCAGGAAGACACGCTATATCGGAACGTCGCCTGGGCCCAGCAACAGATTCGTCTTTCGATGACGGGTGCGCAAGAGCAGATCCAGGCGTTATCGCGAGACATCGCAAGCGGTCATGGCGACCCTCAGACATTCCAGACGTCTTCCACCGACATCATGCAGGGGCATCCCGAGATCCTCTACATGAACTGGTACACGAGCCAGCACAAACCGCGCTGGCCTAATACGCCGCTGCCGGTACTCGGGTCTCGGCTCGCCAAACCCAACGACACGCAGATGGACGAAGCGGTGCAGGCCGCCTTCGAGGAAGCGCGCACGACGCGTCGCCAGGTTTATTCGCCCTTACTCTACGACGACCTCGGCAACGGCTACATCACCTTGCAAACGCCGGTGTTTCGCGACCGCGAATTCCTCGGGTCCATCGCGGCGGTGTTTTCCATCGAAGGCATTCTGAAGCACGACATTCCGAGCGAGCTGTCGGCGAAGTACAAGATCTCCATCACCGATCTGAACAATCGCGAACTCGCGACGACATCGAGCCGTCCACGCCTGCCGCGCGACATGTTCTACGATCTGCCGCTCGATCCGCCCGGCCAGGGGTTGTCGGTGCGCGTGTATTCGTATCCGCAGCTCACGAACTTCACGAACAACACGCTGGTGTGGCTCGTCGCCGGCCTGTCGTGCTTCGTGCTCTGGAGCTTGTGGAGTCTCTGGAAGCACACGCGTCAGCGCTTCGAGGCGCAACAGGCGCTTTACGCCGAAGCGTTCTTCCGCCGCGCGATGGAAAACTCCGTCTTGATCGGCATGCGCGTGCTCGACATGCACGGCCGCATCACGCACGTGAATCCCGCGTTCTGCCGCATGACGGGTTGGGACGAAAGCGATCTCGTCGGCAAGAACGCGCCGTTTCCGTACTGGCCGCGCGATGCCTATCCCGAGATGCAGCGCCAACTCGACATGACGCTGCGCGGCAAGGCGCCCTCTTCCGGTTTCGAGTTGCGCGTGCGCCGTAAGGACGGTTCGTTCTTCCACGCGCGTCTTTACGTGTCGCCGTTGATCGACAGTTCGGGCCGCCAGACCGGCTGGATGTCGTCGATGACGGACATCACCGAACCCAAGCGCGCGCGCGAAGAGCTCGCCGCCGCCCACGAACGCTTCACCACGGTGCTCGAAAGTCTCGATGCCGCCGTCTCCGTTCTCGCCGCCGACGAAGCCGAACTGCTGTTCGCGAACCGCTATTACCGGCATCTCTTCGGCATTCGTCCGGACGGGCACTTGCAGCTTGCGGGCGCCGGTTTCGATGGCGCTTCGGGTTCGTCGGAGCTGAGTTCGTCGGACACCATCGACATGGTCGATACCTACGCCGGACTGCCCGCAACCGCGCTGACCGAAAGCTCGGCCGACGCGCAGGAAGTCTATGTGGAAGGCATCCAGAAGTGGTTCGAAGTGCGCCGCCAGTACATTCAGTGGGTGGACGGCCATCTCGCGCAGATGCAGATCGCGACCGACATCACGCAGCGCAAGCAGGCGCAGGAACTCGCGCATCAGCAGGAAGAGAAGCTGCAGTTCACGAGCCGTTTGATGACGATGGGTGAAATGGCGTCGTCGCTCGCGCATGAGCTGAATCAGCCGCTCGCGGCCATCAACAACTATTGTTCGGGCTGCGTCGCCTTGGTGAAATCCGGGCGCATGACACAGGAATCGCTCTTGCCCGCGCTCGAAAAAACCGCACAGCAGGCGGTGCGCGCAGGCATGATCATCAAGCGCATTCGCGAGTTCGTGAAGCGCAGCGAGCCGAAGCGGCAGGCGACGCGCGTGGCCGATATCGTCGCGGATGCAGTCGGTCTCGCCGAAATCGAGGCGCGTAAACGCAAGATTCGCATCGTCACGGAAATCCGCTCGCGCATGCCCGTGATCTACGTCGATCCCGTGCTGATCGAACAAGTGCTCGTGAATCTGTTGAAAAACGCAGCCGAAGCAATGCATGATGCAAAACCGAATGCCGTCGATCCCGTCATCCGCGTGATCGTGCAGCGGCTCGACGGCGGCGTGGTGTGCATCAGCGTGGTCGATCAGGGCCCGGGTGTGGATGAAGCCACCGCCGAGCGTCTCTTCGAACCGTTTTACAGCACCAAGTCCGATGGCATGGGCATGGGGCTGAACATTTGCCGTTCGATCATCGAATCGCATCGCGGCCGCCTTTGGGTCGTGAACAATGTCGAATCGGACGGACACGTGACCGGCGCGACTTTCCATTGCAGCCTGCCGATCGGCGAAGTGGATGGGTCGGGCACGGACTCGGGCGGCAACGCCGGGTCGCAAAGCGAACATACGAGACAACAAACAGTTACGGGAGAACTATGAGCAGTCCAGTCACCACTCAGGAAACCGTCTTTGTCGTGGACGATGACGAAGCCGTGCGTGATTCGTTGCGCTGGCTGCTCGAGGCGAACGGGTATCGCGTGCAGTGTTTTTCGAGCGCGGAATCGTTCCTCGACGTCTATCTGCCGATCGCGCATTCGGGCGCCATTTCGTGCCTGATTCTCGATGTGCGCATGGCCGGCATGACCGGCCTCGAGTTGCAGGAAAAGCTGATCGCCGAGAATTCGCTTCTGCCGATCATCTTCGTGACCGGTCACGGCGATGTGCCGATGGCAGTCTCGACGATGAAGAAAGGCGCGATGGATTTCATCGAAAAACCTTTCGACGAAGCCGAACTGCGCAAGCTCGTCGAGCGCATGCTCGAAAAAGCGCGCAACGAAAGCAGCAGCGTGCAGCAGCAACGCGCGGCCGCCGAGCGGCTTGGCAAGCTCACGGCGCGCGAGCATCAGGTGCTGGAGCGGATCATCGCCGGGCGGCTGAATAAGCAGATCGCCGACGATCTCGGCATCAGCATCAAGACGGTGGAAGCGCATCGCGCGAACATCATGGAGAAGCTGTCCGTGAATACCGTTGCCGACCTTCTGCGTCTCGCGCTTTCAAACAAGCCGCAGCAGCAATAACCGTAGTTCACTGCCTAAAGGCAATCTTTATCCATACGGCCGGCATTCGATGCTGGCCGTATGCGTATTTGCGCTTCCAATTCACGCGCCCTTCTCTCGACATTCCTTCGTTGTCCGCGCATGCAAAACGTGATATTTCGTGGATCACGTTGACACATTACAAGGGCGGCCCGTAACTTGACCGCACCCTCCTTACGGGAACGAGGTCATGCACGACAACGCATTCGTCGCCTTTTCAAACGGTGCTTCGGCACGCGGGCAAACGTTTGAATTGAGTGCTGCCAAAAGCAGCGTGATTGCCTCGGTGCTTGCTTCGCTTCATTGCCTTTCATCGGCTTCGCTCTTACTTCTCGTACCGCCAATCCATCCCGCTGGTTCACGCTCATCTCTCGCGCGCATGTCGCGTCATGCGGCGGCGTGTGCGTGTCTGTCGGGCGCCAAGGTCGCGCCCGAAGCATCGAATACCGTGCAACGGAGGAACTGAAATTGACCGCTCATCGCACCCGTTTGACCCGGCCCGCGCGGCAAGCCCGCATGCTCGCGCTGTGCGCGGCGCTTGCCGCCATGCCGCTCGCCGCGCTGCATTGCTCGTCCGTGCTTGCGCAGACTCAAGGCGCGGCCAGTACGGCGCCCAAGCTCGGCAATCAGCAACTCGACGCGCTCACCGCGCCCGTCGCGCTTTATCCCGATGCGCTGCTCGCGCAAGTGCTGATGGCGTCGACGTACCCGCAAGAGGTCACCGAGGCCGCGCAATGGTCGAAGACCAACTCGAACATCAAGGGCGACGATGCCGTCAAGGCCGTGCAGTCCGAGCCGTGGGACCCGAGCGTGCAATCGCTCGTTGCTTTCCCGCAGGCGCTCGCGACGATGGCATCCAAGCCCGACTGGATGACGCAACTTGGCAACGCGTTCATTGCGCAGCCGAGCGACGTGATGGACTCCGTGCAGCGCTTGCGCCGCGCCGCGCAGACAGCGGGCAATCTCAAGAGCACGGAGCAGCAGAAGATCGTGGTCGAACAGCAGACTATCCAGATTCAGCCTGCCAATCCGCAAGTGGTCTACGTGCCGACCTACAACCCGACGGTCGTATACGGCGCGTGGCCGTATCCCGCGTATCCGCCGGTGTACGTGCCGCCGCCGCCCGGCTATGCGATCGCCACCGGATTCGCGACGGGGCTCGCGTTCGGCGCGGGCATCGCGGTTGCGAATTCGTTGTGGGGCAATTGCGACTGGAACCACGGCAATGTGAACGTGAACGTCAATCGGTACAACAACATCAACGTGAACAATCGCCTGAACGCGAACAGCAATAACGTGAACTGGAACCGCAACGACCCGCAGTTCAACCGGAACAACGTCGCGAACCGGCAAAACAACTTCAACAATCAGAATCTCGGCGCGGCCAACCGCGATCAGTATCGCGGCCGTAACGACGCCCGCGCGCAGGCCGCACAGACGCTGCAGCAGCGCACCGGCCAGAACCTCAACCAGAATGCGAGTCAGCGCGTGCAGAACATTCGGCAAGGCGGCGGTCAGAACGCGCTCGACAACAACGGCGTGCGGCAGCGTGCGCAGAGCGTGAATCGCGATAACGCGCTGCGCGGCGCGGGCGACGGCAACACGGCCCGGCAGGACGCGCAGCGCGGGCAAGCGAGCAGGCAGTCGTTCGCGAATCAGCAGAATCGCGTGGGCGGCAACGGCGGCGGCGTGCAGCGCCCAGGTCTTGGTGCGGGCGGCGGCGGCGTGCAGCGCGAAGGCGGCTTCGGCGGCGGAGGTTTTCACGGCGGTGGCGGACTTGGCGGTGGCGGAGGTTTTCATCGCCGTTGATCGTGTCGCGCCCCATGTCCCCATCCGCTACAGGAGCCTGAGATGACGTTTAACCAAGCACTCGCACTTTCACGCGCCTTCTGCGCCGCACTCGCTTTCATGTCGTTGTCGATGCCCATGCTCGCGCACGCGCAGGCCATTTATCCGTCGCCAGAAGCCGCCGCGGAGGCGCTCACCGATGCCATCGCCTCCAACGACGAAACCGCGCTTTCCAAGGTGCTCGGCAAGGACCACGCGCAGTATGTGCCGACCGACAGCATCGGCGAGCAGGATATCTATCAGTACCTTGGCTCGTGGGCCAAGGGGCATCGCATCGTCGAAGATGCCAAGCCGCTCGGCGGCCGTCGCAGCGCGCACGTGGAAGTGGGCGACAGCGGCTGGACGCTGCCGATCCCGCTCGTGAAGGCGGCCCAGGGCTGGCGCTTCGACATGCCCGCCGCGCGCGATGAAGTGCTGACGCGGCGCATTGGCCGCAACGAGCGTTCGGTGATCCAGGTCGCGCTCGCTTTCGTCGATGCTCAAAACGACTTTCGGAAGCTCACGAACCACTACGCGCTGCGCTTTCTGAGCACGCACGGCACGCACGACGGCCTTTACTGGGACGCCGCGCCCGGTGAACCCGAAAGCCCGCTCGGCCCGCTCGCCGCCACCATGCCCGACAAGACCGACACGGCCGATGCCTACTACGGTTACCACTACCGCATTCTCACGGCGCAGGGGCCGCATGCGAAAGGCGGCGCGATGAACTACCTGCAGGACGGAAACCTGAGCCGGGGTTTCGCCATGATCGCGTGGCCGGCAAAGTATGGGCAGACGGGCGTGATGTCGTTCATCGTCAATCAGGACGGGCAGGTGTACGAGAAGAATCTGGGCGCAGCGACGCCGCGCACGGCGGCGGCGATCAAGTCGTTCGATCCGGATTCGTCGTGGCAGCCGGTCGCCCAGTGAGAAGGCCGGCCTGAACGATGCGCGCGTCGCCGAATCGGAGCGGCGACGCGCACCGCCCAGAACGCCACGAAGCCCTCGGCGGTATAATTTCGCCCTTCCCCAGGGTGCGAAGACACCCGGCGATGCCCGCGAACAAACGCGGCATCATCGCGCCGGGCGCTGCGAGTCCGACGCCCGGACATCTCTCTCGCCCATCCTCGATCCGAATCCGATTCGCCATGACTGCCCAACTCATCGACGGCAACGCCCTCTCCAAGACTCTTCGCGCCGATGTCGCCCGGCGCGCCGCCGCCCTCACCGCTCGCGGCCACAAGCCTGGCCTCGCGGTCGTGCTGGTGGGCGACAATCCGGCAAGCGAGGTCTACGTGCGCAACAAGGTCAAGGCGTGCCACGACAACGGCCTGCATTCGGTGTTCGACCGCTTTCCCGCGACGCTCGCCGAGAACGAATTGCTCGCGCACATCGACAAGCTGAACGCCGATCCCGCGATCCACGGCATTCTCGTGCAATTGCCGCTGCCCGCGCATATCGACAGCCATAAGGTGATCGAAGCGATCGCGCCGCAAAAGGACGTCGACGGCTTCCACGTCGCCAACGCGGGCGCGCTCCTGACGGGCAAGCCGCTCTTTCGCCCGTGCACGCCCTATGGCGTGATGAAGATGTTCGAGGCGCACGGCATCGACCTGAAGGGCGCGAACGCGGTGGTGATCGGCCGCTCGAATATCGTCGGCAAGCCCATGGCGCTCCTGCTCCTCGAAGCGGGCGCGACCGTCACCATCTGCCACAGCAAGACGCGCGATATCGCCAGCTTCACGCGCAACGCCGATGTCGTCGTGGCCGCCACGGGCCGCCGCAATATCCTGACCGCCGACATGGTAAAGCCGGGCGCGACGGTGATCGACGTCGGCATGAATCGCGACGATGCCGGCAAGCTCTGCGGCGACGTGGATTTCGCGAACGTGAAGGAAGTGGCCGGCTTCATCACGCCGGTGCCGGGCGGCGTCGGACCGATGACCATCACCATGTTGCTCGTCAACACCGTCGAAGCGGCCGAACGCGCGGCGCTGGACTAAGCGACCAAGCGGCCGGAGCTGGCACGAAAAGAATTTCATCCATTAATCGGCCCGTTAAAAACAAACCATTGGATTTTGCCCACGCCGCCCTTAAATAATGCTCGAATAGAGCAAACGAACGAAGGTTTGGGCGCCTCGCGCCCGCACCCGAATCAGCATGTATTAGCAAGTAAGGGAGAGTCATGAGCGATACCATCCAAGCCACCACGAACGCCGCAGCCAATCCGCTGCTCGATTTTTCCGACCTGCCGCGTTTTGGGGACATCAAGCCCGAACATGTGACGCCCGCGCTCGACGTGCTGCTCGCCGCCGCGAAAGGCGCCGTCGATCGCGCGAGCGCGCCCGAGACGCCCGCCACCTGGACGGATATCGTGGAGGCAGTTGAACTCGAATCGGAAAAGCTGTCGCGCGCGTGGGGTGTCGTCGGCCATCTGAACGCGGTGGCGGACACGCCCGAACTGCGTGCCGCTCACGCCGCGAATCTGCCGCGCGTGACCGAGTTCTCGGCGAGCGTCGGTCAGAATCTCGCCCTCTACGAAAAGTACAAGGCGATTGCGGCCGGCCCCGACTTCGAGAGCCTTTCCCCCGAACGCAAGAAGATTCTCGAGAACTCGCTGCGCGACTTCCGTCTGTCCGGCGCGGAGCTTTCCGAGGACCGCAAGCCGCGCTTCGCCCAGTTGCAGGAAGAACAGGCCGCGCTCTCGAAGGCGTTTTCGGATCACGTGCTCGATTCGACCAACGCATATGCGTATTACGTCACGCAGCAAAGCGAACTTGCAGGCCTGCCCGACGACGTGATCGAAGCGGCACACGAAGCCGCCCAGCGCGAAGGCAAGGAAGGCTGGAAGTTCACGCTGCACTTCCCGTCGTATTTCCCGGTGCTGCAGTATTCGGAGCATCGGCCGATGCGTGAGGCGATGTATCGCGCGTATGTCACGCGTGCGTCGGAACTCGGCGAGACCTACGGCAAGGGCCGGGCCGAGTGGGACAACACGCAGAACATCGTGGAGAACCTGGCGCTGCGTCTCGAAGAAGCGCGCACGCTCGGCTACCAGAACTTCGCGGAAGTGTCGCTTGCACCGAAGATGGCCGAGTCGCCCGCGCAAGTGATCGCGTTCCTGGAAGACCTCGCAAAACGCGCGCGTCCCTATGCCGAAAACGACTGGATGGAACTGCGCGCGTTCGCCGCCACCGAACTCGGCATGCCCGAACTGCAACCGTGGGACATCGCGTTTGCGGCGGAGCGTCTGCGTCAGAAGCGCTATTCGTTCTCCGAGAACGAAGTGAAGCAGTACTTTCCGCAGGAAGCCGTGCTCAAGGGGTTGTTCAAGGTCACCGAAACGCTCTTCAACGTCTCGATCCGCCGTGACGAAGCCGCCGTTTGGAACAAGGACGTGCGCTTCTTCCGTGTGGAAAACCAGGACGGCACGCTCGTCGCGCAGTTCTACCTCGACCTGTACGCGCGCGAAGGCAAGCGCGGCGGCGCATGGATGGACGACGCCCGCTCACGCCACAAGCGCGCGCAAGGCGGCGTGCAGACGCCGGTCGCCTATCTCACCTGCAACTTCTCGGCGCCCGTCGGCAACAAGCCTGCGTGCTTCACCCACGACGAAGTCATCACGCTGTTCCATGAATTCGGCCACGGTCTGCATCACATGCTGACGCGTATCGAGGAAATGGGCGTGTCGGGCATTAACGGCGTCGAGTGGGATGCGGTCGAATTGCCGTCGCAGTTCATGGAGAACTTTTGTTGGGAGTGGGACGTGCTGACCGACATGTCGTCACACGTCGAAACGGGCGCACCGCTGCCGCGAGAACTCTTCGACAAGATGCTGGCGGCCAAGAATTTCCAGAGCGGTCTCGGCACCTTGCGGCAGATCGTGTTCTCCATGTTCGATCTCGTCCTGCACACGTCTTACGATCCGGCGGACAGCACGCAGAACGTCAACGACCTGGCGCGCGAGATCAACGAGAAGTTCCACGTGATTCCACAAACCTCGTTTTCGCGCTGGCCGAACACGTTCAGCCATATCTTCGCGGGCGGTTATGCGGCTGGCTACTACAGCTACAAGTGGGCCGAAGTGCTTTCCGCCGATGCCTACGCCGCGTTCGAGGAAGCCGCGAAGCTCGCGAACGGTTCGGTGCTGGATGCACAGACGGGAACGCGGTATCGCCGGGAGATTCTCGAAGTCGGCGGCAGCCGTCCCGCGATGGATTCGTTCAAGGCGTTTCGCGGACGCGAGCCGAACATCGACGCGCTGTTGAGGCATAACGGCATGGCGGGATAAATCGAAAAGGGGGCTTCGGCCCCCTTCGTTTTTATCCGCGTTATTGTCCGCCTAGCGCCAGAGTTTGAAGTCGACGCTTAGCGGCCGTCCCTCCAGCGCAAGCGTTGCGCGCACGGCGGGACTTCGGCTCACGACCTTTCCTCGTCTCACCACGGCCACGCGCGCCGCGCGCAGGCGAATGGCTTCGATCGGATCGCGTGCGTCGAGCACGACGCAATCCGCGTTGCATCCCACTTCCAGCCCATAACCTTCGATGCCCAGAATGCGCGCAGGCGTCGTCGTCACCGCATCGAACGCGGCGCGCATGCCATCCTGGCTCGTCATCTGCGCGACGTGCAATCCCATGTGCGCCACTTCAAGCATGTCACCGGAGCCCAGGCTGTACCACGGGTCCATCACGCAGTCGTGTCCGAAGGCAACATCGACGCCCGCCGCCATTAGCTCGGGCACGCGCGTCATGCCGCGCCGCTTCGGATACGTATCCGATCTGCCCTGTAACGTGATGTTGATGAGCGGATTGGCAATCGCCGCGACGCCCGACTCGCGAATCAGCGGGATGAGCTTGCTCACGTAGTAGTTGTCCATCGAATGCATGGACGTAAGATGCGAGCCGGTCACGCGGCCTTGCAGGCCGAGCCGGTGCGTTTCGGCGGCGAGCGTTTCGATGTGACGCGACATGGGATCGTCCGATTCGTCGCAGTGCATGTCGACGCGCAAACCCTGCTCCGCCGCGTATTCGCACAGCAGTTTCACGGACGCCGCACCGTCGGCCATGGTGCGTTCGAAGTGCGGGATGCCGCCAACCACATCGACGCCGAGCGCAATCGAGCGCTTGAGATTTTCGAACGCGCCGGCGCTGCGCAGCACGCCGTCTTGCGGAAACGCGACGAGTTGCAAATCGAGATACGGCTTCACGCGCCGCTTGACTTCGAGCAAGGCTTCGACCGCGAGCAGACGCGGATCGCAGACATCGACGTGCGTGCGAATGGCGAGCAAGCCGCGCCCGACCGCCCAGTCGCAATATTGCATCGCGCGTTCGACGAGCGCTTCCTGCGTGAGTTCGGGCTTGAGTTCGCCCCACAGCGCGATGCCTTCCAGCAGGGTGCCGGACGCGTTCACGCGCGGCAAGCCGTAAGAGAGCGTCGCGTCCATGTGAAAGTGGGCATCGACGAAAGGCGCGGTGACGAGCGAACCGTCGGCGTCGATTTCCTCGCGCGCGATGGCGCTCAAATGCGGCTCGATGGCGACGATGCGCCCCGCTTCCATGCCGATGTCGACCAATTCGCGACCGCGCACGAGCGCCGCGCGGCGAATGATGAGATCCATGTAAGACCCTCCGCTGTAAGGCTGTTCGTCCGATTGTAGCGGGACAGAAAAGCCGTGCGGGCTTGTTTGGATGACGCGCAAAGCGCGCTCGTGGGCTGTGCGTTGCGACGTTGCGGCGTTTGGAGAACAGATGCCACGTTAAGACGACGTGCCGACCTTGCCGGATGACGCGCGTTACAAGCGCGTGCTCGTCTCGCACGGCAGAGCGGCGTACTAGCGAAAAGGCGCATCGCCTTGCATGGCAAAGCGAATGCGACGTATGCGCTCACGCGCCGCTTCGTCTCCTTCATGCACGCGCGGAGAAAGACCCCGCTACGCCTGGCCTTCGAGCTTGGCAAGCAACGTCGCTTTGACGCCGGGCCATTCGTCGTCGATGATCGAAAAGCGCACCGAGTTGCGCTTGCGGCCATCGGGCATGATGCGCTCGTGCCGCACGATTCCTTCCTGTTTCGCGCCGATGCCGAGTATCGCCGCGCGCGACTTCGCATTGAGTTCGTCGGTGGTGAACTGCACGCGCACGCACTGCATGGTTTCAAACGCGTGCGTGAGCAGGAGCAGCTTGGCTTCGGTGTTGGTGCCCGTGCGTTGCGCCGATGCCGCGAGCCACGTATGACCGATCTCCTGCTTGCGGTTCGCGCGATCGATTTTCCAGAAGCGCGTGCTACCGACAACCTTGCCCGTATCGCGGCGCACGATCACGAATGGCATGACGGTGCCGGCATCGCGACCGGCGAGCGCGGCATCGATATAGCGGGCGATGGTGTCGGCGTTCGGCACGACGGTGACCGCGAGATTCCAGAGCTCGCCGTCGGCGGCGGCATCGAGCAAGGCTTGGGCGTCATCGCGTTGCAGCGGGCGAAGCTGAACGCGCGGTCCTTCGAGCGTCGGTTGAGGATCGGTCATGGCGTTTTGTGAGCGTGGCGGCGAATGGCATGATCGCATGGAGGCGCGGGCTTCGGCACGCCACCAGACGGCCGAGGCCTAAAGAAAGCCGAATGTGCCCGCTGATTCGTGGCATTCGTGAACGGCGACGACCCTATTGAGCCGGGCAGCACCGCTCGTCGTCTGCGCGTCCGATATCGTGAGAACGCGTCCGGTTCGTCTACGGAGCCGCAAGGTAATCGTTAATCGAAAAGACCGCGCGCCCGACTCGCGAGATTCCGGCTCGAGCCATCTCGCCGCTCAACCCGCCATATCGCCATCCCGTTGCGGCGCTTCAGCCTCCTCGTCCTGCGGCATGTCCCTAGGCATCGCCTCCTCCACCGGCAACGTGAACCAGAACCGCGCGCCGCCATCTGCACGATTCTCCGCGCCGATGCGCCCGCCATGCGCCTCGACAATCGCCCGGCAGATCGCAAGCCCAAGCCCGATGCCCGGTTTCGCCGACTCCTTCTCCCCACGCGTGAACTTCTCGAACAAGCGCCCTTCGCTACCGGCAGGCACGCCCGGACCGTCGTCGTCGATACACACGCGCACGACGCGGCCATCGCCATCCTGCTCGGCCGCCGCGCTTATGCGTATGGCGGAACCCGCAGGCGTGTACTTCGCCGCGTTCTCGAGAAGGTTCGCGAGGAGCCGCTCCATCAGCACGGCATCGAGCATGAGAAGCGGCAGATCGGCGGGAACGCGCACCTGCACCGGACGGCCGGCGAGCGTCCGGCGCATGACGTTGAGTGCCGCGCCGACGGTCTCCTCGAGCATCGACCATTGACGGTTCAGCCGCACCGCGCCCGCCTGCAAACGCGCCATGTCGAGCAGGTTCGTCACGAGCCCGCTCATGCGCAACGCTTCCTCGTGGATCGCATGAATCAGCTCGCGCGACGACGCTTCCGACGCCCCGCCCTCCAGCAACGACGCAAAGCCGACGATCGATGTCAGCGGCGTGCGCAGATCGTGCGATATCGCGGCCAGCAAGGCATTGCGCATGCGCTCCGATTCCATGTTGACGAGCGCGTCCTGCGCGATCTCCACGTAATGCACGCGCTCCAGCGCCAGCGCGATTTGCGCCGCGAAGGTTTCGATCATGCGCCGCTGCTCCGGCACGGCGAATTCGGCCTCGCGTCCCGTGACGAGCGCGAGCACGCCGCGCGTGCGCATCGGCGCCTTGAGCGGCAAGTAGAGCGCCGCAGCGGCTGGCAGCGTTTCCGCGCCATGTCCCGCGGGCTTTTGCTGATCGTAGACCCATTGCGCGATATCGATATCCAGACGCGCGGCATCAAGCGCCGTGTCGGGATTCGGCTCGCCCACTTTCTGGCGCACTTGTTCGGCGGCATCGGGCAGCAGAATCGCGACCTTCGCCTGAAAAATCTCCGAGACATGGCGCGTGCCGATCTCGATGATCTGCTCGGTCATCAACGCGGCCGCAAGCTCCTTGGTCATCGCGTACATGGCGCTCGTGCGCCGTTCCCGTTGCGATGCAATGCGCGCCTCGCGCCGCAAACTCGACGTGAGATGGCTGATGGTGAGCGAAGTCAGCAGCATCACGATGAAGGTCAGCAAATACTGCGTGTCCGTCACGGAGAACGACAGCGTCGGCGGCACGAAGAAGTAATCGAACGCGGCGACGGAGAGAAACGAGAGCATGACGCCCGGCCCGCGTCCGAGCCGTACCGCCGCGAAGATCACGCCCAGCAGATACAGCATCACGAGATTGGTGATCGCGAAATGGCGCGCTTCCAGGAAGTTTGCGACGACCGTAATGGCCGCACCGATGACGAGCGCAAGAAGGTACGCATGCGGCGGCGAATGCGCGGTAAACGACATTGCGTAGTTCGTGCGCGGTTCGTCGCGTGGACCGGTGGACACGAGCGTCACGTCGATATCCGCCGCCTGCCGCACGATGCGCTCGGTCATCGGCGTATCGAAGAGGCGGCGCCATCCGCCGGGCAAGGACGCACCCGCCACGAGCTTCGACACGTTGCGCATGCGCGCATAAGCGATGAGCGTGGCCGCCGCATCGGCGCCATCCAGCGTGACGGTTTCCGCGCCGAGTTCGGCGGCGAGCTTGAGGGCGTCGAAGGTGCGTTGACGCTTGTCATCGGGAAGGCGTTGCAGGCGCGGCGTCTCCACGTACACCGCGAGCCAGTCCGCCTTCAGCGCGCTCGCGAGCCGCGCCGCCGCACGCACCAGCGCCGCGCTTTCCGGGCCCGGACCGATGCACGCGATCAGCCGTTCACGCGCGCGCCAGATACGCTCGATGGACTGATCGGCACGATACTCGCGCATCTGCGCATCCACGCGATCGGCGGTGCGCCGCAACGCCAGTTCGCGCAGCGCGATGAGATTGCCCTTGCGAAAGAAGTTGCGCACCGCATGCTCGGCCTGTTGCGGCAGATAGACCTTGCCGTCGCGCAGACGGTCGAGCAACTCTTCGGGCGGCAGGTCGACGAGCGTGACTTCGTCGGCGCGATCGAACACGCGGTCGGGCACCGTCTCCCATACGCGAATGCCGGTGATACGCCCGACGATATCGTTCAGACTTTCGAGGTGCTGGACATTGACCGTGGTGTATACGTCGATGCCCGCATCGAGCAGTTCCTGCACGTCCTGCCAGCGCTTCAGATGCCGCGAACCTTGCACGTTCGCGTGCGCGAGTTCGTCGACGAGGATCAGTTGCGGCTTGCGGGCGAGCGCGGCGTCGAGATCGAATTCGGCGAGAAGCCGCCCGCGATACTCGATGCGCGCAGGCGGCAGAACGTCGACTCCTTCGAGCAGCGCAAGCGTCTCTTTCCGCCCATGCGTTTCGACGACGCCCGCGACCACGTCGACGCCCTCTTCGCGCAAACGCCGCGCGGCCTGCAACATGGCGAACGTCTTGCCCACACCCGCCGATGCTCCGAAAAAAATCTTCAGCCGGCCGCGCTGACGCTGCGCTTCCTCACGTTGCAGTTTGTCGAGGAGTTCATCGGGAGTGGGACGGGTCATCGTGGGCGGCGGATTGCTTCAAGCGTGATCGATCATCGAACATCGTCGAGCGCGAGATTCAATTTAAGCACATTCACTCGCGGCTCTCCGAAGAGACCGAACTGTCTACCGGACGTTGCCTGCGCGACGAGCGTTTCGACCCGTGCGCGCGGCAGGCCGCGCGCCTTCGCCACGCGTTCGACCTGATACGCCGCCGCTGCCGGACTGATCTCGGGATCGAGCCCGCTGCCCGACGACGTCACGAGGTCGACAGGCGCGGACGCCGGATCGTCGAGCGCGGTGATCCGCGACTTGATTTCATCGGCGAGCGCGGGGTTCGTCGGACCGAGGTTCGAGCCGCTCGAAGCGCTCGCGTTATACGGGTTCGGCGTGGTCGCCGAGAGACGGCCCCAGAAGTAGCGCGGGGCATCGAATTGCTGGCCGATCAGTTCCGAACCGACCGCTTTCCCATCTCGCTCGATGATGCTGCCGTTCGCCCGATGCGAGAACGCCGCCTGTCCGAGCGCCGTCACGATGGCCGGATAAAGCAAGCCGGTCACGACAGTCAGCGCGAACAGCAGCACGATCGCGGGACGCAAGAGGTTCTTCATGTTCATCTCCATTATTGCCAGCCGAGTGCGCTGATGGTCATGTCGATCAGCTTGATGACCGGAAACGGCAACACGATGCCGCCCAGCCCGTAGATCAGCAAATTACGCCGCAAGAGCGAAGCTGCGCCGAGCGCGCGATACTTCACGCCCTTCAACGCGAGCGGAATCAGAAACACGATGATCAGCGCATTGAAGATCACCGCCGAGAGAATCGCCGACGACGGCGACGCGAGATGCATCACGTCGAGCACGCGCAATTGCGGATACGTCGTCGCGAACGCGGCCGGGATGATCGCGAAATACTTGGCCACGTCGTTGGCGATGGAAAACGTGGTGAGCGAACCGCGCGTCATCAGCATCTGCTTGCCGATCTCGACGATCTCGATCAGCTTGGTCGGATTCGAATCGAGATCGACCATGTTGCCCGCTTCCTTCGCGGCCTGCGTGCCGGTGTTCATCGCGACGGCGACATCGGCCTGGGCGAGCGCGGGCGCGTCGTTGGTGCCGTCGCCGGTCATCGCCACGAGCCGCCCTTCGGCCTGATGCGCGCGGATGGTCGCGAGCTTCGTCTCCGGCGTGGCTTCGGCGAGATAATCGTCGACGCCCGCTTCGGCGGCAATCGCGGCGGCGGTCAAGCGGTTGTCGCCCGTCACCATCACGGTCTTGATGCCCATCTTGCGCAGTTCGGCAAAGCGCTCGCGAATACCGCCCTTCACGATGTCCTTCAGCTCGATCACGCCGAGCGCGCGCGCGCCGCCTTCGAGCATGCGTTCCGCGACGACGAGCGGGGTGCTGCCGCGTCGCGCGATTTCATCCACGGCGCTCTGCACTTCCTGCGGAAACCGCCCGCCGTGTTCCTCGATGTACTTCTTCACCGCGAGCGCCGCGCCCTTGCGAATCTCGCGGTCGGGAAGATCCACCCCGCTCATGCGCGTCTGCGCGGAGAACGCCAGAAACGTCGCGTGCAAGGTGGCCATGTCGCGTTCGCGGATGTTGAAGCGTTGCTTGGCCAGCACCACAATGCTGCGTCCTTCCGGCGTTTCGTCGGCGAGCGAGGCGAGTTGCGCGGCATCGGCGAGTTCGCGTTCATCGACCCGCGGCGCGGGCGCGAACGACGACGCCTGCCGGTTGCCGAGCGTGATCGTGCCGGTCTTGTCGAGCAGGAGCACGTCGACATCGCCGGCGGCTTCGACCGCGCGGCCCGAGGTCGCGATGACGTTCGCCTGCATCATGCGGCTCATCCCCGCCACGCCGATGGCGGACAGCAGGCCGCCGATGGTCGTCGGGATCAGGCAGACGAGCAAGGCCACGAGCGCGGTGATGCTCACTACGTGGCCCGCCTTCGCGGCATCGACGGCGAACATGGAGAACGGCAAGAGGCTCGCGGTGGCGAACAGCAAGACGAGCGTGAGCGCGACGAGCAAGATGGTGAGCGCGATTTCGTTCGGTGTCTTCTGACGCTTCGCGCCTTCGACCATGGCGATCATGCGGTCGAGAAACGCCTCGCCCGGATTCACGCTCACTCGCACGACGATCCAGTCCGACAGCACGCGCGTGCCGCCCGTCACCGACGAGAAGTCGCCGCCCGACTCGCGGATCACGGGCGCGGATTCACCCGTGATCGCGGATTCATCGACCGATGCCACGCCTTCGATCACTTCGCCATCGGCGGGAATCGCGTCGCCCGCTTCGACGAGCACGACATCGCCGCGCCGCAGATCCGTCGATGCGACGATGCGGATCGGCGACTTCGGATGCGGCTCGTTGAGCTTTTTGGCGACCACGTTGTGCTTGGCGTTGCGCAACGACGCCGCCTGCGCCTTCGAGCGCCCTTCCGCGAGCGCTTCCGCGAAGTTGGCGAAGAGCACCGTGAACCACAGCCATAACGCGATCGCGAGGATGAAGCCCGCGGGCGCTTCGGCCTGGCCCGCGAGCGCGGCGATCCAGAGCACGGTCGTGAGAATGCTGCCGACGTACACGCAGAACATCACGGGGTTTCGCAACTGCGTGCGCGGCGCGAGCTTGACGAACGAATCGACGATCGCGGGCTTCACGAGCGCGGGATCGAACATCGAACGGGCCGCCGTGCGCGTCTGCCCGGTATTGTCCGGACGATGCAGCGGCGCTTGATTCATTTGATTCATGCTTTCCTCGAGATTCAGTGGCCGGCGATCATGCCGAGATGCTCGACGACCGGCCCGAGCGCGAGCGCGGGGACGTACGTGAGCGCGCCGACCAGCACCAGCGTGCCGAGCAGCAACACGACGAAGAGCGGTCCGTGCGTGGGCAGCGTGCCCGCCGTCACCGCGAGGCGCTTCTTGGCCGCGAGCGATCCCGCGATGGCGAGCACCGGAATGATCGAACCGAAGCGGCCGAACCACATCGCGATGCCGAGCAGGACGTTATAGAACGGCGTGTTCACCGAAAGGCCCCCGAACGCGCTGCCGTTGTTGTTGGCGGCGGAACTGAAGGCATAGAGCACTTCGGAGAAGCCGTGCGCGCCGGGATTGGCGATACCCGCCGTTCCCGCCACGCTCAGCACGGCGATCGAGGTGCCCGCGAGCACGATGAACGGCGTGAGCAAAATGGTGATCGACACCATCTTCATCTCGAACGATTCGATCTTCTTGCCTGCGTATTCGGGCGTGCGGCCGATCATCAGCCCCGCGACGAACACCGCGAGCAACGCGAACACGAGCATGCCGTAGAGCCCCGACCCGACGCCGCCGAAGATCACTTCGCCAAGCTGGATGAGCAGCATCGGCACGAGCCCGCCGAGCGGCGTCAGCGAATCGTGCATGTTGTTGACGGCGCCGCATGAGGCCGCGGTCGTCGCCACCGTGAAAATGCCCGATTGCGCAATGCCGAAGCGCGTTTCCTTGCCTTCCATGTTGCCGCCCGATTGCAGCGCGGACGCGGTCGTATCGACATGCAGCGACGCATAGACCGGATTGCCCGACTGTTCCGCCGCGATCTCGCTCCAGCAGGCCGCGGCGAACGCGATGGTCATGGCCGCGAGCACCGCATAGCCTTGCCGCTTGTCGCCGACCATGCGCCCGAAGACGACGCATAACGCCGCCGGAATGACGAGCATGGCGAGCATCTGCACGAAGTTTGCAAACGGCGTCGGGTTCTCGTACGGATGCGCGGAGTTCGCGTTGAAGAAGCCGCCACCGTTGGTGCCGAGCATCTTGATGGCTTCCTGCGACGCGACGGGGCCCATCGGCAGCGTTTGCTTGTCGTTCTCGAGCGTTTGCGTGACGGCCTTGCCTTGCGCGTCCGTCGACTGCGTCTGATACGTCGTGACTTGCAGCGTCGAGACGTCCCGATACGCCTTGAAGTTCTGGATCACGCCCTGACTCACGAGCAACACCGACACCACGACCGCAAGCGGCGCGAGCACGTACAACGTGGTGCGCGTAAGATCGACCCAGAAGTTGCCGATGGTCTGCACCGAATGCCGCTTGAAACCGCGAATCAGCGCGATGACGACAGCAATGCCCGTCGCCGCCGAAAGGAAGTTCTGCACGGTCAGGCCGAGCATTTGCGCGAGATAGCCGAGCGTGCTTTCACCGCCGTAGTCCTGCCAGTTCGTGTTGGTCGCGAAGCTCACAGCGGTGTTGAAGGCGGCGTCGGGCGTCATCGCGCCGAAGCCTTGCGGGTTGGCGGGCAGCAGATGCTGCACGCGCAGCAAGCCGTACAACGCGAGCGTGCCGAGCGCGTTGAAGAGCAGCACGGCGAGTGCGTAGTGCTTCCACGACATTTCCGCTTCGGGGTCGACGCCGGCCATGCGATAGATGAATCGTTCGACGGGTCGTGTCTTTCTCACGATCACCGATGAGCCATCGAGCACGTTCGCGATGTATCGGCCGAGCGGGATGGCGAGCGCGATCAGCACGACGATGAAGAGTGCTGTCTGCATCAGCGAATTGGCGTTCATTCGAGGTTCTCCGCGTCGAGAAGCGCATAAACGAGGTACGCGAAGAGCAGCAGCGTCGAGGCGGCGGCGAGCCACATCATCCAGGCGTTCATGCGCGGCCTCCCTGGACGCGGTTGCGCAGTAGCGCGCAGCCACGCGTGAGGGCCACGCACAGGGCCCAGAACAGGGCTATGCCGGCGAGGTAAAGCAGGTCCATTGAGACGTTCTCCCCTATCGGTTTTCGGATAGGGTGGAGATTAGGGGAGGACGCGTAAAGGGTTGGATAAGGTTGGAGGGGGCGGTGTAAAAATGGTGTAAAGAGGCGCTTCGACCGCAGCTTTGCGAAGCACGCGCCAGGTTGCCGAAGCCGATCCGCCATGACATGGCGTTATCATTCGGGATGGCTATCCGCACTTGAATCGCCTTGCGCACGAAGTCCGGCGCACTCGACCTCACCAGAACCAAAGATAATCGTCGTCCCCATGAAAATCGCCACCTGGAACGTCAACTCGCTCAAAGTCCGCCAGCAGCACGTCATCGACTGGCTGGCTTCCTCCAACGTCGACGTCCTGTGTCTTCAGGAACTCAAGCTCCCCGACGAAAAGTTTCCGCGCGCCGAACTCGCGGCCGCCGGTTTCAAAAGCTGGTTCGCGGGACAGAAGACCTATAACGGCGTCGGCATTCTGGCGCGCGACGGCATGGAAGTGGACGAGGTGAACGTCATTCGCAACATCCCCGGTTTCGAGGATTTGCAACAGCGCGTGATCGCGGCGACGGTGGAAGGCGTGCGCATTGTGTCGGCGTATTTTCCGAACGGTCAGGCGCCCGGCACCGAGAAGTTCGCCTACAAGATGCGCTGGCTCGACGCGCTGCGTGAATGGCTGCGCGGTGAGATGGCGCATCATCCGAAGCTCGCGTTACTCGGCGACTACAACATCGCGCCAGACGACCGCGACGTGCACGACCCGAAAGCGTGGGAAGGACAGAATCTCGTATCGCCCGAGGAGCGCGCGCACTTCGTGCAACTCGTCGAACTCGGCCTGACCGATGCCTTCCGCAAGTTCGAGCAGCCCGAAAAGCTCTACACGTGGTGGGATTATCGAATGATGGCGTTCCGCCGCAACATGGGTCTGCGTATCGACCATATCTTGCTGTCGGCGGAACTCTCGGCGCTATGCACTTCATGCGAAGTCGATAAAGCGCCGCGCAAATGGGACCAGCCATCCGACCACGCGCCGGTGATCGCGACGCTCGGCTGACCCCATTTGCTCCAAATCACGCGTCCAGATGCAGTTCCTGAATCTTGCGCGTGATGGTATTGCGGCCAATGCCCAGACGCTCGGCCGCTTCTACTTTCCGGCCGCGCGTGAAGTCGAGTGCTTCGCGAATCACGGCAGCCTCGAAACGGCGCGCGAGTTCGTCCATGACATCGGCCGAATTCTCACGCAAAAGGCGCGCGACTTCCGTGCGCAAGCCGTTCTCCCAGACGCCAGCCGGCGTTCCGGCCAACGGCGCCGCGACGCCGTTGGTGACTGCGGGCCCCGCCGTCATCGCGCCATCGGGCAACACCGCAATGCTCTCCGCCGACGCATAGTCCTGTCGCGGCGTGAGGTCGGGTGGCAAGTCCTTCTGCTCGATGACTTGCGCGGGCGCCATCACCGTCAGCCAGTTGCACAAGTTCTCCAACTGGCGCACGTTGCCCGGAAACGGCAGCGACGCCAGATAAGCAATCGCTTCATCCGAAACGCGCTTGGGCTCGACGCCCAAATCACGCGCGCTCTTCTGCAAAAAATGCCGCGTGAGCAAGGGAATGTCTTCGCTGCGTTCACGCAACGCGGGCAAGCGCAGGCGAATCACGTTGAGCCGGTGATACAAGTCCTCGCGAAACAAACCCTGCCGCACGCGCGATTCGAGATTCTGATGCGTCGCCGCGATCACGCGCACGTTCGCCTTGAGCGGATTGTGTCCGCCCACGCGATAAAACTGTCCATCGGAGAGCACGCGCAGCAAGCGGGTCTGCAAGTCGAACGGCATGTCGCCGATTTCATCGAGGAACAGCGTGCCGTTTTCCGCTTGCTCGAAACGCCCTTGCCGCATGGCCTGCGCGCCGGTGAACGCGCCGCGCTCGTGACCGAATAGTTCGGATTCCAACAAATCCTTCGGAATCGCCGCCGTATTCAGCGCGATGAACGGTCCGTTCGCGCGCGGGCTATGTCGGTGCAAGGCGCGCGCGACAAGCTCCTTTCCGGTGCCTGATTCGCCCGTGATGAGCACGGTCGCCGCCGAATGCGACAAGCGGCCGATGGCGCGAAACATGTCCTGCATGGCCGGCGCCTGGCCGAGCATCTCGGGCGTTTCCGTCACGCGCTCGTCGAAGGCGGACTCGCCGCGCATGGACTCGTCGACGGCGCGGCGGATCAGCTCGACGGCCTTGTCGACATCGAAAGGCTTCGCGAGATATTCGAACGCGCCGCCCTGGAATGCGGCCACCGCGCTATCCAGATCCGAGAACGCCGTCATGATGATGACTGGCAAGCCCGGCAAGCGGTCACGCACCGTTTGCAGCAATTCGAGGCCCGAGCCGCCTGGCATGCGGATGTCGGAGACGAGCACTTGCGGGCTGTCGTGCTCGAGCGCGGCGAGCGCGTCGCGCACGCCGGAGAAACTGCGCGTCGTGAAGTTCTCACGTGCGAGTGCTTTCTCAAGCACCCATCGGATTGATTGGTCGTCGTCTACTATCCAGATCGGCTTCATATCGTTCGGCGAGAAGTCTTCGTGTGGTTCGGTGTGAGCCCGTCGAAACGGTCAGGCTTCAAGGCTTGGAGCGCAATCGCGTCGTAAATTGGCGGCCAGGAATGTGCGTCGTTTGGATTCAGGTCGATGATCCTCAGTTTCCGAATGGCAACAGCATGGCGAACTCGGTGCAACCGGGCTTGCTCTCCACTTCGATCAGCCCGTCGTGCTGATGCACGAACGACTGCGCGAGCGTAAGACCCAGACCGCTGCCATCTTCCCGGCCCGACACGAGCGGAAAGAAAATCCGGTCGCGAATCTCACTAGGAATGCCGGGACCGTTGTCAGTGATATGCAAGTCCAATGCCAGTTTGTGCAGCTTTTTGCCAATGGTCACCTTGCGCGCAATGCGCGTACGCAGTTCGATCTTGGCGTCGCCTTGCGAGATGCGCTCTCTCAACGCTTCGGCCGCGTTGCGCACGATGTTGAGGAGCGCTTGAATCAGTTGTTCCTTGTCGCCGCGCAGGTCGGGCACGCTCACGTCGTAATCGCGTTCGATGGTGAGGCCGCGCGGAAACTCCGCGAGGATCACCGCGCGCACGCGCTCGCAGACTTCGTGGATGTTCACATCGCCCACGATATGCGGATGCCGGTGCGGTTCCAGCAAGCGATCGACGAGCGTCTGCAGCCGATCCGATTCCTTGATGATGACCTGCGTGTATTCGCGCAACTCGTCGCGTTCGCGCGCGCCGAGTTCGAACTCGAGCAGTTGCGCGGCCCCGCGAATGCCGCCAAGCGGATTTTTGATCTCGTGCGCGAGGTTGCGAATGAGCTGCTTGTTTACCGCCGTGAGATCGTGAATGCGCTCTTCGCGGTCGGTGCGCAAATGCCGTTCGTTCTCGAAGAGTTCGAGCAGCACGTAATCGGTGGCGACTTCCAGATACGCGACGATCGCATGCACATGAAACGCCTCGCGCCCGGGGCGTTCGAGCATGGCATCGAGACGCGTCGCGTTGAAGCGGTTTTCCGCGATGGATGCGATGGTCGTCGCCAGTTCCTCGGAGTTGGCGAAGAGATTGGGCCAGTGCGTCTGCGTGAGTTGCTTGCGCGACATCTCCAGCATCGACTCCGCCGACGGGTTCGCGTACGCGATGCGCTGCGTGCGTTTGTCGAGCACGAGCACGACGGTCGGCAACGCTTCGAGTCCCGGCAGAAGACCGGTTCCCGCGAGTTGGGTGTCGTCGGAGAGTGCGTCGGCGTGCCCTTTGCGGGCCTTGATCAGATTCTTAAGCACCATCGAGCTTTAAAAAGGGTGGCCAATGAGGTCGCTCGTGAAACTCGATCTTCTTCTTTCTTTGTGACTGCATGTGACGCGCATCAGCCACGCGGCGATTAAAAAAGGGACGGCGCGCCGTCCCTTTTTCGTGTTCGCCTAGGGCATGCGCCGCGCGCTTCATCGACCAGCCGTCTACGAAGCGCATCGACGTCATGCGTTGGCGGCGCTTACAGCGAGTAGTACATCTCGAACTCGACCGGATGCACCGACTGACGATAACGTTGCAGCTCGTTCGTCTTCAGTTCGATGTACGCGTCGAGCATCGAATCCGTGAACACGCCGCCGCGCGTCAGGAACTCGCGATCCGCGTCGAGTGCGTCGAGCGCCTGATCGAGGCCGGCACACACGGTCGGGATCTTTGCATCTTCTTCCGGCGGCAGGTCGTACAGATTCTTGTCCGCGGCTTCGCCCGGATGAATCTTGTTCTGCACGCCGTCGAGACCCGCCATCATCAGCGCGGAGAAGCACAGGTACGGATTCGCGAGCGGATCCGGGAAGCGCGTTTCGATACGGCGGCCCTTCGGGTTGCTCACGTGCGGAATGCGGATGGATGCCGAACGGTTGCGAGCCGAGTAAGCCAGCTTCACAGGCGCTTCGAAGTGCGGCACGAGACGCTTGTACGAGTTCGTACCCGGATTCGTGATCGCGTTCAGCGCGCGTGCATGCTTGATGATGCCGCCGATGTAGAACAGCGCGAATTCCGACAGCCCCGCGTAGCCATTGCCCGCGAACAGGTTCTGACCGTCCTTCCAGATCGACTGGTGAACGTGCATGCCCGAGCCGTTGTCGCCGACGATAGGCTTCGGCATGAACGTCGCCGTCTTGCCGTATGTATGCGCCACGTTGTGGATGATGTACTTCATCTGCTGCAGCCAGTCCGCGCGCTGAACCAGCGTCGAGAACTTGGTGCCGATTTCGTTTTGGCCCTGGCCCGCCACTTCGTGGTGGTGAACTTCGACCGGAATGCCGATCTGTTCGAGCAACAGGCACATTTCAGAACGCATGTCCTGGAACGTGTCGACCGGCGCGACCGGGAAATAGCCGCCCTTCGTGCCCGGACGGTGGCCGGTGTTGCCGCCTTCGAATTCCTTTGCCGACGACCACGGCGCTTCTTCCGAGCCGATCTTGACGAACGTGCCCGACTGATCCGTGTTCCATTGCACCGAGTCGAAAATGAAGAATTCCGGCTCCGGACCGAAGAACGCGGTGTCGCCGAGACCCGAGCTCTTCAGATATGCCTCAGCGCGCTTCGACAGCGAACGCGGGTCGCGCTCGTAGCCCTTGCCGTCGGCCGGCTCGACCACGTCGCAGGTCAGAACCAGCGTGGATTCCTCGTAGAACGGGTCGATGAACGCGGTATCCGCATCGGGGATGAGCAACATGTCCGATGCTTCGATGCCCTTCCAGCCGGCGATGGACGAACCGTCGAAAGCGTGGCCGCTTTCAAATTTGTCTTCGTCGAATGCCGAGACCGGCACGGAAACGTGTTGTTCTTTGCCGCGCGTGTCGGTGAAGCGGAAATCGACAAACTTGACGTCTTCGTCCTTGACGAGCTGAATGACGTCGGCCACGGATTTACTCATTACCTATCTCCTGATTAACAAAAGTCGGCGAAAACCTTTCGCCGCCCCGACCGAATCCTGTACCGCTGAAACAATCGTGGTTTGAAAAGCAGCTTCCATGCCAAGCGCACCAATCTTGCGCTAAGCAATTGAAGCGGCGCGCGTTTTTTGTGAAACGATGATGCTTTATCGAGCCGGCCGCTTAGTCGTAAGCCGACCGTTCGCACTAGTTCGGTGCGCGACAATTCGGATCTACCGAGGCGCGCCCGATTTTCGTGCATTCGTCTTATCTTGCACCAATTTGACGCAGTAAGGTTGCCGCGATTCCAGCCCTCGGCACCGCTCAGAGTCTGGCACGCTAAAATGAATTTTTGCGCTTTACCGGAGACTACGCGCCATGAGCACGCTCGAACAACTTTATGGTCAGGCCGCGAGCCGAGCCACGGAAAACAAGCTGACCTACGCGGGCGCCTTCCTTCCCGCCGAAGCCTTCGAACTGCTGCAACTCGACCCGCGTACGCGTCTCGTCGATGTCCGCACACGCGCCGAACTCGACTGGGTCGGACGTCCCGCTGTCGATAGCGCGCAATACGCGCATATCGAATGGATTCGCTATCCCGGCTCGGTGCCGAACGGCGAGTTTATCGAACAATTGCGGCAGGTCGCCACTCCGGATACGCCGGTGCTCTTTCTGTGCCGCAGCGCCGCGCGCTCCAAGCTCGCCGCGGTCGCCGCGCAGAAAGAAGGGTTCATGAAAGCGTATGACCTGCTCGAAGGTTTCGAGGGAGACAAAAACGGGCAAGGGCATCGGAAGACGGTGTCGGGATGGTGCTTTCGCGGCTTGCCTTGGATGGGCGCATAAGCGTCGCCGTTCGTTCACTCGCCTGCGTCGAGCAACACCCGCACGCGCGCCACGCGTAATTCGTCGACCGGCTCCGAGCCTTTTCCATCCACGCGCACGCCAGAGCCGAAATGCACGGCCTTCACGCCTGTCGCGGCGGCGAACGGTGCGACCGCATCCACGATGAAACCAGCGCCCGCGAGCACCGTGCAATGCGTTTCCGCCGCTTGCGCGACGAGCGCCTTGATAACCGGTCCGGCTTCCAGCACGGATGGCTTGCCGCCCGATGTCAGCACGTTCGTGACGGCGTCGAAGCGCAAAAGCGTCTCGAACGCAGCGGGTAAATCGCGGGCTTCGTCGATCGCGCGATGGAAGGTGAGCGGCAAACCGTCGGCGGCATCGATCACGCGCTCTAGCGCTTCGGTGTCGACATCGCCATGTGCGTTCAACATGCCGACGACGATCGCGTTGGCGCCCGTCTTCGCGATTGCGCGGACGTCGCGTTCGATGACCGCGAAATCGTCAGCATCGTAGACGAAAGAACGGCTGTGCGGCCGCACGATGACGTTCACCGGAATGCGCACCGCCTCCACCACCGACTCGATCAGGCCGACGCTCGGCGTCAAACCGCCCTCGCCGATCGCCGTGATCAGTTCAAGCCGATTGGCGCCGCCACGCTCGGCGGCGCGCGCGTCGGAAACGGTCGTCGCGATGACTTCGAGCAGAATCACGCCGCGTCCTCCGGCGGCGCTTCGACCACTTCGCCGCCCAGGGCGAGCACGCCCTCGCGCAACACTTCGAACGCGGCGTTGGCCTGATCCGGCTCGCCCTTCACGCCGAGGTCGATATGCGAACGCGCATAGAGCGCGCCGCGCGCGGCATCGCCCACGCTCGGCAGGCTGAAGGCGCGCACGCCGTCGAAATCGCGTTCGATGGTCACCATGAGCGGCGTGATGCGCGACTCCGGCAACCCGAACACGAGCAACGAGCGCTCGATATAAGGCGTCGCGTGATGCAGATGCGCGTACTTGGTATCGAGCACCCATTCGATCATTGGCCACGCCATGACGGGAAAGCCCGGCACGAAATGATGATCGCCGACGGAAAAGCCCGGAATCTTGTTGTAGCTGTTCGGAATGATCGCCGCGCCCTGCGGAAACGTCCCCATGTTCAGCCGATGCAGATTCTCCGGCGAATCGAGGTCATACGGTTTGTCGCCGGCCGTCTCGCGGATGCGCTCGCGGATCAGTTCCGCCGCTTCCGGTTGCAGTTCGAGCGGCCGGCCGAGCGCCTTGGCCGCGCATTGACGCGTGTGATCGTCGGGTGTCGCGCCGATGCCGCCGGTCGAAAACACGATATCGCTCGAAGCAAAGGTGCGCGCGAGCGTCGCGGTGATGCGCGCGGGATCGTCGCCGACGTATTCGGCCCAATCGAGCGAGAGCCCGCGCGCGCTCAGCAATTCGATGATTTTCGGCAGATGCTTGTCCGTGCGCCGGCCTGAAAGAATCTCGTCGCCGATGATGATGACGCCAATGCCCATGAATGCTCCTTCTCAGAATGGAACGGTGGTGGCCGGCACTTGAGGCGTCGCATTCGCCCGTAGTCGTTCGAGCGCGTGCAGGCAGTAATGCGCGAACCAGAGCGCCGAAAACACCAGAATGAATGCGTATGCCCAGATGGTCGCCGCCGCGACCACGGGAAAGAGTGGCAAGAGCCATACCGACCAGGCCCACAACATGGTCGGCACCGAACCGAGCAGGCCGCTCACGATGCCAATGACAAGCAGCGGCCAGCGCGCATCACGCACGATCACACGGCGTTCCTCGGCGCTCGCGTGCACGGCGAGCGCATCGTAAGTCATCACGCGATAGGTGAGCCAGCCCCACAAGAGCGGTGGAATCAGCGCGAAAAACGGTGGAATGAGCCACAGCGGCAACGTGACAACGAGCGCGATCAGGCAAACGAGCGTGGTAATGACCGAGTGCCCGAGACTGCCGTACCACGAGCCGCCGTGACGCTCTTCGAGCTGCGCGTAATGACCGCCCGGCCGGCGCGTGAGCAGCTTGATGACGCCTGGCATGGAGAGCGTGGCGATCAGCAGCAGCACGGTCACGAAGATCAGCGGAATCGCCATGATGACGACGAAAAACGGCGCGATCACCGCATGCAGCGAGGAGAAGCCGACGGCATCAAACAGGCGGTACATCGCGGCGGTGAGCGCCCAGCCGTCGAGCCAACCGGTTGCCGCGCCTGTCAGCGTCTGCCAGAAGAACCAGAGCACCGCGCCCCAGCTCAGCGTGGCGACCGCAAATGGCATGAAAGTCAGCCAGAGCATGCGTGGGTGAAAGGCATGCGCAATGGCGCGCACGAACGAACGCAGCAAGTCATTCATGCGTGATTCGACGAAGAGAGTGGAAACGACAGCATAAACCAGCGCACCGAACGGGCGCTGGTGATCGAGACTCAGACAGCCGCCGAGCTCTTGTCGGAAGCCGAATTCGCGCGACGCGAAGACAAACGCGCGCCGATCCGCTTGAACGCGAGCCAGTGCTGTTCGACGAAGCCGTCGCCGTAACGCACGGGCGCGACGCCCGGCGCGCCGAGTTGATCGCGAATACCGGTCGGCTCCACGGTGCGGTCGAACGAAGCCGAGCGAAAGAGAATGTCCCAGAACGCGAACAGCACGCCGAAGTTGCAGCCGTACGCCGTGCCTTCGTGGCCGAAGCCGATTGCATGATGACGACGATGAAACGCCGGGCTCACGAAGAGCCGGTCGCCCAGCCAGCCGTAATGCAAGCGAATGTTGGCGTGCTGCACGCTTTGCATGAGGTTCGTAATGGCGACCAGCACGACGAACTGCGACGGCTCCACGCCGATCACGAGCGCGACAGTGGCGAAGAACCCCGCCTGCATGATGTCGTCGAGCAGATGGTTACGGTCGTCCGACCAAAGCGACATTTGCTGCTGGCTGTGATGCACCGCGTGCAGTTCCCACCAGATGCCGATGCGATGCTCCAGCCGGTGATACCAATAACCGGCGAAATCCAGCAGCACCAGATAAATCACGAACGTGACCATGGGTTGCGTGGTCACGCCCGGCCAGAGATTGTCGATTTCCAGATTCGGGATGTCATGCAGGCGCAGCCAGCTTTGCAGCGAATCGAAAACCGGCTGGAACGTAAAGAAGAAAAAGAGGTTCAGAATGCCGAGCTTGACGATCCACGTATAAAGCACGTCGATACGCACTCCCTTGCGATCCTGCCATTCCTCGGCCGGTCGCAGCGCTTCGAGCGGGCGCAGCACGGCGTACATCGCGAGCACTTCCAGCACGCCGACGATCACCCAGTAAAGAGCGTCGTAGGTGTCTTCGTCATAGTCCATGAGGCCGACCTTGAACAGGAACGGCTGGACCACGTCCACATAGAGCATGGTCTGCAGGGCGGAGACGAAGCTGTCGAGCGACGAAAGAATGGAATGAAACATGATGCTCCGTGTGACTCAATACGGCCTGACTCAATCGTAATACAGGGCGCCCGCAAGCGCCCTTTTCCTACTGCTTTCGCGGGCAGCCTCAGGCGCCGTTAGGCGAGGTCACCGGCGCGCGATTGAAGAAGTAGATTCCGTGCGGCGAACGGCCAACCTTGATGGTTTGGATCAGCTTACGATCCGCAAGGTCGATCACGCCGACATGCTTCGCGAAACGGAACGTTACCCAGAGATACTTCTTGTCGGCGGAAAGTTCCATGTCATCCGGTCCCGGCAAGAGGCCCGTGATGTCGCCGACGTTCGTGAGCGTGTCTTCGTCGATGATGCTGATGGTGTTCGCCACCCGGTTCGACACGGCCACATGCTTGCCGTCCACGAGCGAGCGGAAGTTATGCGCGCCCTTGCCGGTCGTGATGGTCTTGACGATCTTCTGATTGCGCCAGTCCACCACGGCGACGTAATCCGCGCCCGTCATGCCAACGAGCAGATACTTGTCGCCCGGCGTGAACCATACGCCCGCGGGCGTCGGGCCGACTTTCATCTTCCACTTGACCGTCTGCGTCGCCAGGTCGATCGCGGCGATTTCGTTCGACACCTGCAGCGAGATGAACGCGGTCGTGCTGTCGTTCGAAAACGCGATATGGCTCGGCATGGTGGCGAGCGGCAAGCGCTTGGCCACGGTCAGATTCTTGCCGTCGAAATGATAGATATCGAGGCGGTCGAGCCGCAGACCCGTCGACACGAACCACTTGCGATCCGGCGAAAAGCCGATCTGATACGGGTCTTCGATATCCTGAACCCAGCGCTGCACGGCGCCGGTTTTCGGATCGACGAACATGAGATTGTTCGATACCGAGTTCGCAACGATCAGCGATGACGCGTCCGGCGTGGGCATCAAGTGATGCGGTTCCTTGCCCGTGGGCACGGTGCCGACGACCTGGCGCGTGTTTTCGTCGATAAGACTCAGCGTGGCTTCAGCCGAGTTCAGGACGATGACGTTATTGGCAAATGCCGCGGTGGCGATGAAGGCCGCGCCGATAGCGAGCGCGGCGCGTGAGGCAACCGCCCGAAAGCGGCCAGACAGAAAAGATGAGCGCATGAAAAAGTAGACGTCCGAAGGCAGGCGTCATTGTAGAACGTTTGCGCTTGTCGTCGCGTTGACGAAACGCCTGTTTTTGCGCAATTTCGTTTAACGGCGCAAGAAATGCCGTTTTTTTGGCGAAAAAATCGGCATTGCGCTGCTTCGTCTATTAGCGCTGCATCGCTTCCCAGACTTTATGCAGGCGCTTCACGGAAATGGGCATGGGTGTGCGCAGTTCCTGCGCGAACAGGGACACGCGCAGTTCCTCCAGCAGCCAGCGGTATTCCGAGAGCCGCGCGTCCGCCACGCCGCCGCGTTGCGCGAGCGCGCGCTGATATTGCTGCACGAGCGGATGCAGATCCGTGGAAATACGCGCATCGCGAGCCGGATCGGCCTTCAGCTTGTCGATTCGCAGCCCGATGCCCTTCAAATAACGCGGGAAATGCGCGAGTTGCGCGTAAGGCGTGTCGATCACGAAGCGCTTGCCGATGAGCGCGTTCAACTGCGACTGGATATCGGCGTAAGCCTGGGCGAACGGCTTCGCCTGCGCGAGCTTCCTTAGAAGCGCCGTGTATTCGCCGAGGATCGCGCCGACCAGCCGCGCGATCTCCTGCGCGAGCAGCGTGAGCCGGCCTTTCGCGGCATCGCGGCGAGCGTGGAAGCTCACGTCGTCGTCGGGTAGCGGGTCTTGCAAACATGCGCGATCCAGCGCCGTATCGACGATCTGATCGCGCAACTCGTCGGCGGTGCCGAGCGCCATGAACTGCATCGACATTTCGCGCAGCCCCGGCAGATTCTTTTCCAGATAGCGGATCGGCTCGCGCAATTGCAGCCAGAAGAGCCGCCGCAAGCCCGCGCGATGAATCCGCGCCGCCTCCTCCGGCGAATCGAACACTTCGACGTCGCAATGCGCGCCGCGATCGACGAGCGCCGGATAGCCGAACAGCGTCTGCCCGCGACGTCGAATTTCCAGCAGCTCGGGCAGCTTGCCGAAATTCCACGTCGTGAGGTTTTCATAGAGCGCGGTGCCGGTGGACGCGTTCGCGGCCTGCGTCTGCGGCGCGTTCGGCGAATCGGCGGAAAGTGCATCGAAAGCCGCGCTTGCCGTCAGCTTCTGGAAATGCTGCTGCGCCTGACCGCCGAGTTCCGCTCGCAATTGCGCGAGATTGCGGCCCATCGCGAGCTGGCGGCCGTGCTCGTCGATCACCTTGAAGTTCATGAAGAGATGCGCAGGCAGCGTTTCGAGCTTGAAATCCGCGCTCTTCACGGCGACTTGCGTCTGCTCCCGAATATCGGCGATGAGCGCATCGACCAAGGCACCCGCGCCGAACCTCGGCCCCGCGTTGCGCTCGGCAAAGCCCGCCGCGTAATCCGGCAAGGGCACGACATGCCGGCGCAGCTTTTGCGGCAGCGACTTCAGGAGCAGTTGCGTCTTTTCCTTGAGCATGCCGGGCACGAGCCATTCGACGCGGCGCGCATCGATCTGATTCAGGCCATAAAGCGGCACCGTGAGCGTCACGCCGTCGCGCGGCGCGCCCGGCTCGAAGTGATACGCGAGCGTCATTTCGATGCCCGACATCGTCATGCGCTTCGGGAACAGGTCGGTGGTGACGCCGGCGGCCTCGTGACGCATCAGGTCGTCGCGCGAAAGGAACAGCAGTTGTTTGCCGCCCTCCTTGCGCTGCTCGTCGCGATACCAGCGTTCGAACGCCGCGCCGGTCCAGATGCCTTCGGGCACGAGCGAATCGTAGAAGCCGTGGATGAGTTCGTCGTCCACGAGCACGTCCTGACGGCGCGACTTGTGTTCGAGTTGCTCGATGTCCGCGACCAGCTTGCGGTTGTGCGCGAAGAACGGCAGACGCGTGTCGAACTCGCCTTCCACCAGCGCGCCGCGAATGAACAACTCGCGCGCGTACTTCGGGTCCTGCTGGCCGTAACTCACGCGCCGCCGCCCGTAGACCGTGAGACCGTAGAGCGTCGCGCGTTCATACGCGACCACTTGCGCGGCCTTCTTCTCCCAATGCGCCTCGGAAAGCGACTTGCGCAACAGATGCGGCCCGACCGTTTCCAGCCATTCCGGCTCGATCTTCGCGATGGTCCGCGCGTACAGCCGGCTCGTCTCGACGAGTTCGCCCGCCATCACCCAGCGGCCCGCTTTCTTCAGCAGCGCGGAACCCGGCCACAAATGGAACTTGATGCCGCGTGCGCCGAGATAATGCGGCTCGTCGTCGGCCTTCATGCCGATGTTGCCGAGCAGCCCCGTGAGAAGCGAAAGATGCACTTGCTCGAACGTCGCGTCGGATTCGTTCAGACGCCAGCCATGTTCGCGCACGACCGTGAGAAGTTGCGAATGCACGTCGCGCCATTCGCGCAATCTCAGATGCGAGAGAAAGTTGGCGCGGCACGCATCGGTCAACTGTCGATTCGACTTCTTGTGCGCAATGGCTTCGTCGAACCACTTCCAGATGCGCGTCCATTGCAGGAACTCGGAGCGCTCGTCGACGAACTGCCGATGCGCCTGATCCGCCTGCTCCTGCGCTTCGATCGGACGATCGCGCGGGTCCTGCACCGACAACGCCGACGCGATGATCAGCACTTCCGTCAACGCGTGATGATCGCGGGCGGCGAGAATCATGCGGCCCACGCGCGGATCGAGCGGCAGCCGCGCGAGTTCGCGGCCGAGCGGCGTGAGCGCGTTGTCGTCGTCGACGGCGCCGAGTTCGTTCAGCAACTGGTAACCGTCGGCGATCGCGCGACCCGGCGGCGGCTCGATGAACGGAAAGGTTTCGATCGCCGTCAGATGCAGCGACTTCATGCGCAGGATCACCGCCGCGAGCGACGAGCGCAGGATCTCGGGATCGGTGAAGCGCACGCGCGACTGAAAGTCGGCTTCGTCGTAGAGACGAATGCAGACGCCGTCCGCGACGCGCCCGCACCGGCCCGCGCGCTGATTGGCGGCGGCCTGCGAGATCGACTCGATCTGCAACTGCTCGACCTTGTTACGATACGAATAGCGCTTCACGCGCGCCATGCCGGTATCGACGACATAGCGAATGCCCGGCACCGTCAGCGACGTTTCCGCGACGTTGGTCGCGAGCACGATACGCCGCGCGTTCGACGCCTTGAACACGCGCTCCTGTTCGGCAGCGGAAAGGCGCGCGAACAGCGGCAGGATTTCCGTATGCGGCGGATGGTGCTTACGCAGCGCCTCGGCGGCATCGCGAATTTCGCGCTCGCCGGGCAGGAACACGAGCACGTCGCCGGGACCGACGCGGCAGAGTTCATCGACGGCATCGACGATGGCTTCCATCAAATCGCGGTCCGCCTTGCGGTCGTTGCGCTTGTGCAGCGTGCCTTGCGCCGATTTGACGGCGGCGCTGTCTTCCTCCACCGGCCGGTAGCGCACCTCGACCGGATACAGCCGCCCGCTGACCTCGATCACGGGCGCGGGCTTTTCGTCGCTGCCGAAGTGGCGCGCGAAGCGTTGCGCGTCGATGGTCGCGGACGTGACGATCAGCTTGAGGTCCGGGCGCTTCGGCAGGATTTCCTTGAGATAGCCGAGCAGGAAGTCGATGTTCAGGCTGCGTTCGTGCGCCTCGTCGATGATGATCGTGTCGTACGCGCTCAGCAGCGGGTCGGTTTGCGTTTCCGCGAGCAGGATGCCGTCGGTCATGAGCTTGACCGATGCGCCCGGCGCGAGGTTGTCGGTGAAGCGCACCTTGTAGCCGACCACTTCGCCGAAAGGCGTTGCGAGTTCCTCGGCGATACGCCGCCCCGTCGCCGATGCCGCGATCCGGCGCGGCTGCGTATGACCGATGAGACCGCTGCCGCCCGCGCCGAGACCGCGTCCGAGCGCGAGGCAGATCTTGGGGAGCTGCGTGGTTTTGCCGGAGCCGGTTTCGCCGCTCACGATCACGACCTGATTCCCTTCGATCGCGCGCGCGATCTCCTCGCGACGGGCGGAGACGGGAAGTGCCTCGGGAAAGGTGATCGGCGGGATGGGGTTGGCGGTGACGGCGCGCCCCTCGCGGCGCGGTGGGCGTACGTTGTGTTGCCTCGCGGGCTGAACTGCGGAGACTTCGCCTTGTTGCTTGGCGCGTGGTTCGCTGGCTCGCGCCGCGCGCGCTTCACGTGGTGAACGCTCGTCGCTTACGTGGCGAACCTGCCCGGCTTGCGCGTTGCGCGCACTCGAGTGCGTTTGCGCTGCGGCCTGCTCTCGATGGGATCGGTCGTCCGGTCGTGCGCTTCGATCGACTTGCCGCGCCTCGGCCTTGTGCCGTTCGTCGCGCGCGCTGAGGTCGGCACGCGTGATCTCCGCGCGAGAATCGTTTCTTGAACGTCGGGTGCCTTGTGCCTCGACCGGCCGCGCGGTTGAAGCAGAAGTCGTTTGGCGCGCCTGCGTGCTGCGTTGTTCGCCGCGAGCATCGTGCGAACTACTTGCATCGCGCGAAGAGGAAGGTTTGGCGATATCGCGTGCGCTTGCCGGGCGCGCGAGCGACGTGTTCCGATCAGCCGATGCATCCAGCTTTCGCGTCGACGGTTCCTGCAGCGCTTTGCGCTCCACGCGACTTTGCGGTGCGACTCCTCGCGACTCCTGCGTGACCGGAGACTGCGGCTTCGGCTTTTGCGACTTGGCGGCAGCATTTCCGGCCGCTTGCTGCGCGCCGCGCCGAGGCTGCGAAGCCACCGGCGTCGGCGACTTCGCATTCTGCCCCTGCGAACCCGAATTCCCAACCACGCCCTCAACCGCACCGCCGCCCGCAAATCGCCGCGCGGCGAGTTCCTTCTTGCTGAGACCGGCAGCCTCGTCCTCGCCTGTCTGCGCGTCGCGCAGCAAGCTTTCGCGCAGTTTCTTCAACTGCTCCTGGGTATCGAGCGACTTGTCGGCGGATGGCGGCTTGCCGCCTTGGGTGGGGCGTCTGGAAACATTCGGCATAGCATCGCATTATAATCCCGGCATGAATTCCCCTACCGACCTCGCCATCCCGTCGCAGCCGGCCGCAGTCGAAGCCGAAGCGCCGAATCCCCACGCCCAGTTCGTCGACTGGATGCGTTCCGTTGCGCCCTATATTCACGCGTTCCGAAACAAAACCTTCGTGGTCGCGTTTGGCGGGGAACTGGTGCAGGAAGGCCGCCTGAATGCGCTCGTCCAGGACGTCGGACTGTTGCACGCCATGGGCATCCACGTCGTATTGGTGCACGGCTCGCGTCCGCAACTCGACGAGCAACTGAGTCTGCACGGCGTCGAATCGTCGTTCTCGCACGGGCTGCGCATTACCGACGCGCGCGCGCTCGAATCCGCGAAGGAAGCCGCTGGCGAAGTGCGCCTCGACATCGAAGCCGCCATCAGCCAGGGCTTGCCGAACACGCCGATGGCTCACGCGCACATCAGCGTGGTGTCGGGCAACTTCGTGACGGCGCGGCCGGTCGGCATTCTGGATGGCGTCGACTTCCAGCACACGGGCGTCGTGCGCAAGATCGACGGCGATTCCATCCGCCAGTCGCTTGCGAGCAACAAGCTCGTGCTCTTGTCGTCGCTCGGTTTTTCGCCAACTGGCGAAGCGTTCAATCTGTCGATGGAAGACGTCGCGTCCGCCGCGGCCATCGCCTTGCGCGCCGACAAGATCATCTTCGTGACCGAGATTCCCGGCCTCGAAGATCAGGAAAACGAACTCGTGCGGGAAATGTCGCTCGACGACGCTTACCGGCTTCACGAAAGCGGCGAGCTTCAGGGCGATACCGCGTTTTATCTCAAGCACGCCATTCGCGCCTGCCGCGGCGGCGTGGCGCGCGCGCACATCATTCCGTACAAGCTCGACGGCAGCGTGCTGCTCGAACTCTTCCTGCACGACGGCGTCGGCACGATGATCTCCTACGAGAATCTCGAAAGTCTGCGCGAAGCGACGCCGGACGACGTCGGCGGCATTCTCACGCTGATCGAGCCGCTCGAATCCGACGGCACGCTCGTGCGGCGCGGACGGCATCAGATCGAACGCGACATCGACCACTTCTCGGTCATCGAGCACGATGGCGTGCTCTTCGGCTGCGCGGCGCTTTATCCGTACACGCAGGAGCGCATCGGCGAGATGGCGTGTCTGACCGTCGCGCCCGAGGCGCAAGGTTCCGGCGATGGCGAGCGCCTGCTCAAGCGCATCGAACAACGCGCGCGCGCTCGCGGGCTCACGCGCATTTTCGTGCTGACGACGCGCACCGAACACTGGTTCCTCAAGCGCGGTTTCGTGAAGGTCACGGTGGACGACCTGCCGGAAGACCGCCGGCGACTCTACAACTGGCAGCGCAAATCGCTCGTCCTGATGAAACAGCTTTGAACCGACATTGCACGCGCCGTGCGCACGAACGCACGCGCTCCGCTACTCAATAGGAGAAACAGACGATGGCCCGAATGATCCAATGTGCGAAGCTCGGCAAGGAAGCCGAAGGACTCGACTTTCCGCCGCTGCCGGGGGAACTCGGCAAGCGCATCTATGAAACGGTGTCGAAGGAAGCGTGGCAGGGCTGGCTCAAGCAGCAAACCATGCTGATCAACGAAAACCGGCTCAATATGGCCGACCCGCGCGCGCGCCAGTACTTGCTCAAGCAAACGGAAAAGTACTTCTTCGGCGAAGGCGCCGACACCGCGACGGGATATGTGCCGCCGCAAAGCTGAACTTAAGCCTAACTGGCTCTCGAAGAAACCGGCCCAAGCGGCCGGTTTTTTGTTGCGCGCTCGTCTTTTTCAACAAGCGCTTAAGGACAAATTCGACTAAGCGTAATCCTAAGCCCAGCAAGGGATTGCGCGTTTTCAAGCGAGCGCCCGGACAGGCTGGTTTGCGCTTCGTCTGTCATCGTGTTATCATCTTGCTCGTTATCAACAGCAATTCACCATCATTCGCGCGGTCAGTTCGAGCTTAAAGCCTGAATCCGAACGCGGCAGTGACAGTTTCATACAAAGAGGCTTGTCGGTTTTCGAGCGACATCGAAACGTCGCGCCGGCCTTTTTCGTTTCAAGCCTTGGTTTTCGCCGACGTCGCGGCCCACCCGCGGCAACTCGCTGAGTTCGCCGTCCGCACGTCAAATTCGTTTGCTATTTCCCGAGTGCAATTTCGCGACTTCTTCCGCGAGGCACCGGCACCGCATTTGCTACGCATTTTTCAGCGCTGACTTCATTCAGGGCTGCGCGGAGCTATCGCTTTCGGCCAATGGTTGAAAGCACGCATGCGGCGCCGTCGCGAAACTGCACTATTCCGGCCGATATCGGCAGTAGTCGCCGCCCTCGGAGCGGCGCACCCGGCGCTGGCATCGCGCGCGCGGGGTTGAACACGGAGTCTCTCGCACTATGAATGCTTCACATGACGGCCTCTGGCGCAAACGAGGCGCATCGAACCAGGCGTCCGGTATGACGCTCGACGACATCACCATCGTCGATCAATCGCTTCTCAAGCGCGCGGTCGGCGCCATGGCTATCGGTAACGCGATGGAATGGTTCGACTTCGGCGTGTACAGCTACATCGCCGTGACGCTCGGCAAGGTCTTCTTTCCGTCGAGCAGTCCGGCCGCGCAGTTGCTGGCCACCTTCGGCACGTTCGCGGCCGCGTTTCTCGTGCGCCCGATCGGCGGCATGGTGTTCGGTCCGCTCGGCGACCGCATCGGCCGCAAGCGCGTGCTCGCGATGACGATGATCATGATGGCCGTCGGCACCTTCTGTATCGGTCTCATTCCGAGCTACGCGACCATCGGCGTGATGGCGCCGGTGCTGCTGCTCGCCGCGCGTTTGTTGCAAGGCTTTTCGACGGGCGGGGAATACGGCGGCGCGGCGACGTTCATTGCCGAATTCTCGCCGGACAAGAAGCGCGGCTTCATGTCGAGCTTCCTGGAACTTGGCACGCTCGTGGGCTATGTGCTCGGCGCAGGCGTGGTCGCGGTGTTGACTGCCGCGTTGTCCGAACAGGCGCTCCTCAGCTGGGGCTGGCGCATTCCGTTCATGATCGCGGGTCCGCTCGGGCTGATCGGCTTGTATATCCGGATGAAGCTCGAAGAGACGCCCGCGTTCCAGCGCGAGGCGGAAAAGGCCGAAGCCGTGTCGCACGAAACGACCAAGCAGCAGTTTCGCGAAACGCTCGTGCAGCAATGGAAGCCGCTCTTGCAGTGCGTGGGCCTCGTGCTTATTTTCAACGTGACCGACTACATGGCGCTGTCGTATCTGCCGAGCTATCTCTCGGCGACGCTCAAGTTCAACGAGACACATGGCCTTTTCATCGTGCTCGTCGTGATGGTGCTGATGATGCCGCTCACGCTGTTCGCGGGCCGTCTGTCGGATACGATCGGCCGCAAACCGGTGATGCTCGCGGGTTGCGTCGGCTTATTGCTGCTGTCGATCCCGGCGCTCTCGCTGATCCGCCTCGGCACCGTACCTTCGATCTTCGCGGGCATGATGATTCTCGGTGCGCTTCTGTCGTGTTTCACGGGCGTGATGCCGTCGTCGCTGCCGGCGCTGTTCCCGACGAAGATTCGTTATGGCGCGCTCGCCATCGGCTTCAACGTGTCGGTGTCGCTGTTCGGCGGCACGACGCCGCTCGTGACGGCGTGGCTCGTCGACAAGACCGGCAATCTGATGATGCCCGCGTACTATCTGATGGGCGCGTCGATCATCGGCATCGTTTCGGTGCTCGCGCTGCGCGAGACGGCCAAAAAGCCGCTGAAGGGCTCGCCGCCCGCGGTGGCATCGCATTCGGAAGCGCATGCGATTCTGCGCGGTCATCGCGAGGCAGCAGAGATGGATGGCTCGTTTCCCGAGAATACCGTTCGGGCTTGAGCATCGAGGTTGAGTCGTTAGAACAAAAGCCGACGCTTGCAAGAGCGCCGGCTTTTTTTATTCGATGAGCGTAACGATGCGCGCCTTTATGTCCGTGTCCTCAGAGTCACCCGTCTCGCCGATTTCGAGCAGACCGACCGTGATCGGCAACTTGAACCTTCGCGGCCCCGCGCTACCCGGATTCACGAACAGCACGCCATTGCGCTTCTCGACGAGCGGCTTGTGCGAATGCCCGGTCACGACGACATGGACGCCATCGAGTGCTTTCGGCACATCGGCGATATCGTGCACGACATGGATTGTCGCGCCCGCCAAGTCGATGCGCGCGTGCTCGGGCAACATCGCGACATCGTCGCCGATATCGTTATTGCCGCGCACGACGGTCAGCGCAGCCAGTTGCGCCAGCGTATCGAGCACTTCGCGCTTGCAGATGTCGCCGGCGTGGATGATGTGTGCAGAGCCGCGCAGGGCCTCGAGCGCTTCGGGGCGAACGAGATTGTGCGTGTCGGAGATGAGGCCGATGAGGGTCATGTTTTCTCGTCGATATGCGCTCGGAGCGCGGGCCATTCACTTGCTGTCGTCGCGCTGTTTTGGCGCGCTGCATGGCAGTGGTAGAATTCGCGTCCGCCCTCTGCCGGGGTGATGAAATTGGTAAACATAGCGGACTTAAAATCCGCCGCCTAACGGCTTGCCGGTTCAAGTCCGGTCCCCGGTACCACTCGCCAATGGTTTCATGCTGAATCGACAGCATAAAGCCAGTCGTCTTTTATCGCGGCGCGCGCTGTTTCCGGTCAGACTTGAACGACCACGAACACAATCGAAACCACCACGCGGGTAATAGCGCTGCGGGCCGAGACCGCGCCCCGCTTGCGGGATCTACCCCGTTGCGCTTTCCTTCGCCTGCCTGCTGCATCGATATCGCGGATCACACCGCATTCAACAAGCGTTCTGCATCCCTCACTGCATCGAACAAGGCTTCGATCGGCGTTTCGCGGTCGAGCAGGCAGAGATGCTCGATATCGAACGGCAACGCATCCACACCGATAAACCTCACGGTGCCTCCAAAACATTCACGTCCTCTTCCCCGGCGAACCGAGGCGATATAGTTCGGCGTGACGTAAAGCGCAACGGGCGTCATGGCAATCTCCGCAAACTGGCTTGAGCCGATCGGCGCAGGACCGAGCGGTAAGGCCAAGTCTAGCGGCCGATATTTCGCGCGCGCACCCTCGCCTCGCGGGGATGACATCCCTCCCTGCGCCGCCACCCGCCGTTACAACCCGTGCGCCAATACGCGCGCGATGTAGTGGCGCCCCCACGCCTCGCCATGCGCGAGGGCTCCCGCGATCGTCTCGAACGGACCGTGCGGGCCGATCATCTCGCCGGAATCATCGACCAGCCGCGAGCCGTGCACCGCTTTTCCGTCGATGCGCGCCACCCGCACACGAACCGCATAGCCCGCGCCGGACTCGTTTTCGCTTTCTTCCGCGTTGAGCGCCAGCAGATATTCGCCGGCTTCGATATCTTTGCGCATGACGATGGCCTCCACAAAACGAAACGCTATCCGCCGATTGTGCTACCGCCGCGCGCCGCATGCACGACAGACAAGCACGCCAGCCAGCACGACGCCAATGCGGTCACGCAAGCCGCGCCCGCATGTTATAAAGCTCGCCATCCCCTGATTTCGCTCCGATGCGCCCTCGCGCGGCCGAGCATTCACCCTGTTCACCAATGATTACCCGTTCCCGCCTCTTCTTGCTGGTCTGCCTTCCGCTCGTGCTTTTGTCCGGCTGCACTTCGTATTACCGCAACGTCGAAACGTGCAAGGACCGCGTGCGCGCCGAGTATCCCGACGCCGCAAGCGCGCCACTGAAGCTCACCGGATCGGGCGCGAGCTACCACGGTTCGCGTGTCGTCGTGCGCGGCGAATTCCCGACGCAGCCCAAGCCGCCCGCCACGAAAATCGTCCAGACGCCCGCCGCCGCCGAATGCACGTTCGCCGAGAACACGCTGACCGGCTTTCAATGGCTCGCGCCCGCCAGGCTCGTGAAGAAGCCGCAGCCCACGGACGATGCCGCGCAGTAAGGCGGGCGACCGGAAGCGCGCATCTCTACGGCGGCTCGCCGCCGTTCTCGCGCTCAACTCAAGGCAACCATGACCGCTTCGTCCAATTCCTCGAGTCATCATCAGCACTATTCGCGCGCCACGCTCTGGCTGCTTGCGACCATCGCGGGCGTATCGGTCGCCAACATTTACTTCAATCAGCCGCTGCTGGGCGATTTCCGTGGTTCGTTTCCCGGCAGCGCGTATCTGATCGGCGCGGTGCCCGCCGCGACGCAACTCGGCTACGCGCTTGGCATGCTCGTGCTGGCGCCGCTCGGCGATCGCTTCGACCGGCGGCTTCTGATTCTGCTCCAACTGGCCGCGCTCGGCGTGGCGCTCGCGGTGGCGTGCGTCGCGCCGACGCTCGCCGTGCTGATCGCCGCGAGTCTTGCCATTGGCGTCGTCGCGACCATCGCGCAACAAGCCGTGCCGTTCGCCGCCGAACTCGCGCCAGCCGCCGAGCGCGGTCATGCCGTCGGCACGGTGATGAGCGGTCTATTGCTCGGCATCCTGCTCGCGCGGACGGTGTCGGGTTTCGTCGCCGAATACTTCGGCTGGCGCGCGGTATTCGGCGCTTCAGTGGTCGCGACGATCGTGCTGGCGGTCGTCGTCGTTGCGCGGCTGCCGAAGAGCCGTCCGACGTCTACCTTGCCCTACGGCAAGCTGCTCGTGTCGATGTGGCATCTCGCTGTCGAGAATCCCGGGCTTCGCGAAGCATCGCTCACGGGCGGCGCGCTCTTTGCAGCATTCAGCGCGTTTTGGTCGCTGCTCACACTCCTGCTCGCGGGCGAGCCGTTTCACATGGGACCGCAGGCCGCGGGACTATTCGGTATCGTCGGCGCGGCGGGCGCGCTCGCGGCGCCGCTTGCGGGCAAGTCGGCGGATCGGCGCGGGCCGCGCGCGGTGATCACGTTGTCCATCGGGCTCGTTGCGCTGTCGTTCGTGGTGTTCGCATTCTCGGCGCGCAGCATCGCGGGGCTGGTCATCGGCGTGATCGTGCTCGATATCGGCGTGCAGGCCGCGCAGATATCCAACCAGTCGCGCATCTACGCCTTGAAGCCGGAGGCGCGCAGCCGCGTGAATACGGTTTATATGGTGGCTTACTTTATTGGCGGGGCGTTGGGATCGGCGCTGGCTTCGCTCGCCTGGCACGCAATGGGATGGACGGGCGTTTGCGTCGTCGGGCTGGCTGCGACGGCGCTGGCGGCGTTCAGTCACTGGCGCGGGCGGGAAGCGGCGGATTCGTTGGCGGGTTCCGGCGGCGGGGATCGCTAACCGCGCTCACCTTCTCTTTCCCGCGCGTGCCGGCAAAGCGCATCCAGCACCCGATCGAACTCCAGCGATTTATCGAAGAAATGGCGCACGCCATATTGCTGGCAGCGCTCGCGATACGTCGGCAACGCGTGATTGGTGAGCACCGCGACAAAGGCCTCGTCGTGTATCGATGCCTTGCCGCTCTCCTGCAACCACGCCAGTACCTCGATGCCCGAACCGTGCCTGAGTTGCAAGTCGATGATCACCGCATGGAACCGCTGCGACGACAAGAGCGCGATGGCTTCGTCCGGAGCCTCGGCGAACGCGGTCACGCGCCACGGACCGAGCGCGTCGATGGCTTCGGTCAGGCTGCGCCGGATCAGCGGGGAATCCTCGATAAGCAGCACCGCGAGCGGCGTGTCGCGCGCTTCGCGTTGCTGCGCACGGTCGTCGGTGATGATGTGCTTGCCCACTTCGGGCGCCCTCCGGTTCAGCTTGCCGTCCGACTGCGCGTCGCGCTATTCGATCAGGCCGTTCTTGATTGCGTAATACGTGAGATCCGCGTTGTTCGCCAGTCTCATTTTTTCGAGCACGCGCGCGCGGTACGTGCTCACCGTCTTCACCGACAGATGCAGTTCTTCCGCGATCTCAGTCGGAATACGCCCGGCCGCGAGTTTGCAGAAGACCTGAAACTCGCGCTCGGACAACGCCTCGTGCGGGCGTTCGGCGGCAGGCTTGTCGAGCTTGTCGGCGAGCGCGTCGGCGATGAATTCCGACAGATACCGATGCCCGCGCGCCACCGTGCGAATCGCCCGGACGATTTCTTCCGGCGCCGCGTCCTTGTTCAGATAACCGTTCGCGCCCGCCTTCAACAAGTTGATCGCGTACTGACTCTCGGGATAGCCCGACAGCATCAGCACGCCCTGCTCCGGACGAATCTGCTTGATGACACGCAAGGTATCGACGCCGTTCTTGTCGGGCATCGCGATGTCGAGCAACACCACGTCGAACGCCTGAACGCGCACGTGCGCGATGGTTTCGTCGCCAGTGGAGGCTTCCGCCGCCACTTCCATATCGGGTTCGTCCGCCACGAACTGCTTGAAACCGCTGCGTACGATCGCATGGTCGTCGGCTATCAGGACTCGGATCATTCGCGCTTGAAATCAGGGATGAGCCGCCATTGTACGCATGCGCCCACGCAAAAGATGCGCGGTCTCGGACGAGTTCCGCGCATCGCGTGACGTCATGCCGGCATGCCCTGCTATTTAGCCGTTACGGCCTTCCAGCAGATCGGCCATGTCGTCGGCGTGCTCTTCTTCCACCGCCAGGATGTCTTCGAAGATACGGCGCGTGGTGACATCCTTGTCGCCGAGATAGCGAATGATCTCCCGATACGTATCGATAGCAATCCGCTCGGCGATCAGATTCTCGCGGATCATGTCGATCAGGTCCGAGCCTTCCTTGTACTCGGAATGCGAGCGCGACTTCAGGCTGTCGGGTGCGAAGTTCGGCGCCCCGCCCAGTTGGACGATGCGCTCCGCGAGCGTATCGGCGTGTTCCTGTTCCTCGTTGGCGTGCTCGAGAAATTCGGCTGCGACGGCTTCCGAATGGATGCCCTTGGCCATGAAATAGTGACGCTTGTAGCGCAGCGTGCAGACGATTTCTGTCGCGAGCGAGTCGTTCAGCAACTTGAGCACGACTTCGCGGTCCGCGCCGTAGCTCGGCGTGACCGGGCCCTCGTCCATGTGCGTGCGCGCATCGGCGCGGATTTTTTCCACGTCGAGGACGAATGCGTCCCGCGATTGAGTCGGCGCGGCTTGTACAGCAGACGATTTGGACATTTGGTTCGCTCCTTGAAATTTGATGAAAGACGTTCGCTGGAGCAGGCCTACGCGTGCCGCTTCGTTCATAGGGCCCTGCTATCCAATCAGAAGCTCCGATGCACGCGCCATGCCTGCTCCCACCAATGCTTCGCAAAAGGCGCGGGCCGCGCGAGCGGCCCGGTGCAGCAAGGCTTTCTGGCGTACGTCAGGTTCGAAATACGCCGAGCAGCAGCGTGACGACGAACACCACCAGGAAAATGTAGAAAAGGATCTTGGCGATTTCCGCGGCGCCCGCGGCAATGCCGGTAAAGCCGAACACGGCCGCGATTATCGCGATGACGAAGAAAACGGCAGCGTAATGAAGCATGGAATCCCCCTGACTTGCTTTTGATGGTCTGATTCAGGTTCGGGCGCGAGTCAGTTGGTCGCTAATCGACTATTTTCTTGGTGACGACGAAGCCGAGCACCAGGAACACGACGCACAAAATCAGGAACAGCACGAACAAGAATTTGGCGATGGTCGCAGCGCCCGCCGCCACGCCCGTGAACCCGAGAAGACCGGCGATCACGGCCACGATCGCGAAAAACAATGCCCACTTCAGCATGATCGTTCCCCGTTGGAATGATTGAAAAATGATGACGAACCCATGCTAGCCGGGCCTTTGGGCGCGCGCATCCGGGCTGGCTCCTTTTTTGCTGTGGGAATCCACCGACATCCGCTTTCAAACGGCTTTGCCGGCGTGGCTCACGACGCCCGCCGGAACCGCAGAAACACACCATGAGCCACGTTCTAAAAGACGCCGCGCCGGCAGCATCTGAAACTCCACAGGGACTCGCCCGGCGCGCGACGCGTATCAACGAATGGATGCATCGCTATAGCTGGGCGGTCGCGATGACGGTGGCTATCGTCATTACCGTCGGCGGGCTCGTGATTCTGGAATCGGGGCGCATGCGCATCGCGGCCGAGTACGAGACCGCGCTCGATGCAAAAAGCGCCACCGCGCAGTTATCGTCGCTGGCGGCCGATATCGCCACGCTCAGCGCCGAGGAACGCGGTTTCGCGCTCGCCGCCGACGACACCTACAAGAGCCACTTCGCGCAAACGGCCGGGCGCGTGCGCCGCGCGTTGACATCGCTCGATAGCTATTACCGCCGCATCGGCGATGACGCCGCGCTTGCGAGCTTCGCGCAGATTAGCGCCGCCGCCGACGAGAACATCGCGCAAGGCGAGGCGCATCTCGCCGATCTGTCGAAGACGCCCGCGGATGCGGAAATGCGCGCCCGCGTCGTGGCGACGCCGTCGCCCGACACCAGCGCCACGCTCGATGCCGCGCTCGCCCTCTTGCGGCTGAACGAAGAGCAACGCGCGCAGCACGCGCTCGATGCAAGCCGCGCCGATCAGCGCATTTCCACGTTGTGCGTCGGCGCGTTGTGCGCGCTCAACATCGTCCTGTTCCTGCTGCTGTTCCGCAATCTCGGTATCCAGTTGGACAAACAGGACCGCGTGCAGAAGAAGCTCATTACGCAGCAGGAGGAACTCGACCGGCTCGTGTTCGAACGCACGCGTCAGCTCGAAGCGCTCGCGTGGCATTTGCAATCCGTGAGCGAAAACGAAAAAACCGAACTTGCGCGCGAACTGCACGACGAACTCGGCTCCATTCTTACCGCGAGCAAGATGGATGTCGCGTGGGTGCGCGGCAAGCTCAGGACGAGCGAACCCGCCATGTCCGACAAGCTCGCGCGCGCCATCGGCAATCTGGACCAGGGAATTGCGCTCAAGCGGCGGATTATCGAAGACATGCGGCCGACCGTGCTTGCCAACTTCGGTCTCGTGACCGCGCTGCGCTCGCTCGCCGATGAAGCCGCGCAGCGCAACGGCTGGAACGTCGAATTCGATCTTTCCGGCGACGATGTGAAGCTCGGCGAGGCTATCGAGATCGCGCTCTTTCGGGTGGCGCAGGAGACGCTCACGAACGCGGCGAAATACGCGCGCGCGAACCGCATCGAAATCGCGCTCGCGCTCGATGGTGACGACGTTGCGCTCGCTATCGCGGATGATGGCATCGGCATCCGTCCGCAGGATTTGAAGCGCACGCAGACGCACGGCCTGGTCGGCATGCGTCAGCGCGTGTCGGCGCGCGGCGGGCGCTTTGAGATCGAACGCGTGGCGCCGCATGGCACGCGCATCAGCGTGTCGATGCCACGCGAGCGCAGCGCGGGTGCGTTCATCGCAAGCGCGCCGGCGGCCGTTCCGCTTGCCTGATTACGTAGGACGATACTTACGCCAATAGCAGAGACGGCCGACACCAAAAACCCGTGCGCGCCTACAGCGGCGACTACGCCGCTTTTTTATGATTGATCACAACGGAAGCCTCGAAGGGCTACCCGAATTTCTAATTCAAGGGGAACACACATGACTCGAATCATCGCTTTGCTGCTGATCGCCGGCACCGCCGCGCTCGCGGGCTGCAATACCATGTCGGGCGCGGGCCAGGATATCTCGAAGGGCGGTCAGGCTATTTCGAATTCGGCCGAAGAGCATAAGTAAATTGGCCGCGGCGCGGTGAGCCAGGCGCTCATCGCGATGATGTTTCGTGCTGATTTTCTGTCGTCCCGTCATTTTTTTGGCGGGATTTTTTTCGTTTGTCTTTAGTACGTGAGAAAGCGTGGATGCGTGGCACCTGAGGCTTGCTTGCCTCGCGTGATCGGCGACGTTCGCACGTAGGTAGGCGGCCGGATGTCTGCGAGGGTCATAAACCCGCTCCTCGTCGAACGAAAAAACCCCACGGATGCGGCAGCGTGGGGTTCGTCGATGTCTGCGCCCTGTTACCCGGGCGCTTCAAATTACAGCGTGTCCGGCAGCTCGATTGCAGGCGTCGTGGTATTGCCGCCCTGCGCAACGAGCACGCGAATCTTGTTCGGGATCACTTGCGACAACGCGTTGCCTGAAGGCAGCGTCGTCACGAGCCAATCGGCATTGTTGCTCAGATTGAACGATGCCGACGCATACACCGGCGTCTTCGAACCCGGCAGCGTCGCGACCAGCTGATACGTCCCGCCGTTGACGTAGAGCGAGTCTTGCGTCGTTGCCGGCACGGCGTTCTTGAAGCCGACGCCCGCCATCGTCGGATTGACGGTCGCGATGTTCGTCCCCGGTGCGACCAGATACAAATCGAGAGTCTGCGCATTCGCCGACGCATTGAAGCCGCGCACCCGCGCGCTGTTCGAGAGCAGGCCCTTGTCGAACGGATCGTCGATCACGGCGATGGACGGCAGGAAACCCGCGTCAGGCAGCGCGATCACTGTGTACTCGTGACCCTTGGCGGCATTCGAGATGCTCGTGTCGGTCGCGAGTTGCGTCGTCGTGTTGACGGCGGCGTAGGAGAAGTTCTGCTGGCCCGTATCGATGTTTGCGAAGTTCGTCACCGTCTGGTAGCCGAGATTCGCTTGCAGCACCTTGCCGTTGTCGTAGAAGTCGACGTTGGGGGCACTCGGGATCGCGTGGATGAAGTGGACTTCTGGATTCGTGAGTCCGAGTTCCTTGCCTACGTCGTCGGAGCCGCCACAAGCGGACAGGATCGAGGCGACGGCGGCAAGCGCGGTGACTGTGCGGATGAGCTTCATGTTTCCACCTTCCTTAGCTTTAATCATTGATTTTGTTGTCCGGTCCGCGCTGCGAGCATCACGCTTAAGTGATCATGCGTATTGCCCGGCGCGCCTCGGAAGACCCCTTCTCTCTTTTGCTTCTATTCCCTTGAACGACAGGCTTTCGTGTCATGCCGATGAAACTGTCGTTCGAGGGTGACGGCATTGAGCAATGCGCATGCCCTGCATCGGTGCGCAGAGGCGGCAGATATAGCGGGGAGCCTTGCGCCGCAAGGCTCTGATATTCGTTAGAGGAATTGCTCGGGCCGAGCTGGAAGGCCGATTAAAGCGGCGCCGGATAGGAGCGAATGCAGCGCGCGGAGGAGGTTTTTACAAAAGGAAAGGCGGAAGGCGCGCTGGTTGAACAAGAACAGGTCACCGCCGTACCAAGGCACCGAGCCAAAGTTCCAAATTAAGGTGCATCTGACCATTCGCCAACATGGTGAAGTCCGCCATAGCAGACAACAAACCAGAGTTTTTACTGTCTCCACTCAATAATCGGAAGAGCGCGACGTTTCGTATAGTTTCATGCCAAGCGTGTACTCAGGCGAACTTTCCGTTTCGCCGATCATGACTGCTATATTGGCCATATCCAACCGGTGTTCTCCAGCGAACAATAGACGCCGAATAGCGTTGGCAAGCAAAGCATCTGACACGTTGAGGTGAAGAAATTTAAATTGTTCGTAGGGAATAGTCGAGATGTTTTGAAACTCGGGCGTCGCTATGAATGGGACAGTAATGTTTGCATTGAGCTGGCCACTGGCAATCCAATCTCTATAAAGGATATCTACTGCTGCATTCGCGTCCTTATCGTCCGAAAAAAGCCGATGTAATGTCTTTTTTCCCTTGGGCGTTACGACATAAGAGGCGGCGCAATAAGCGAACACACCGCGAGCATCGATAATGCTTACCGTAGAGAGCGCGTGTCGCTCGACTTCCAAAGCGTCGCTACGCACCCGATTTTTCAGCCGACCTTCAGCAAGCGAAAGCAGGTAGGGAGTCTGTGCGCGAAACGCCACACAGTCAAGAAAGAGTACATCGCAATTTGGAAAGCTATCAACGAAACCATTGAGCGTTGCTTCATTCAGAATGCTCGGGAAATAGCGACTGAGCTCTACATCATCCTCCAAGATTAGAACTGCCGAGTCATCCTCGGAATTCAAGATTGCTCCAGTGTGAGACTGTCGGCAGGCCCAAACGCTGTTTTCGGCGGCATTGTCAAAAGGTCCGTTAGCGCGACCATCAATTGCCGGAAAGCGTGTGATCCAATCTGCGCATCCAAGTTGTTCTAGCTGAGCTTCAATTGACTGTCGTCGTTCCTGACTTCGCTCCAGATTTATAAATCTGCCTTCTAGCCTCATGGTTTTTAACCCTAACTAAGTCATTTTTTAGACATTAAACAGCAGGTAATCCCTAGCGCTTTTTAGCCTAAACGCCTAATCAACCTGACATTTATGCCGAAGCATTCAGATGATGATTTTTCAAAGCACAAGCGCCGGTTCGCCAGGAAGCTCGGCTGAAAATAATCGCGGGGGATTGGCAAGTAGCGCCCTTCCCCCACGAAATCGCTTACCAGCGATAACCCGCCTGCGCCTTGAGCGCAACTGGGCCGCCGCTCGCCGACGAAACGGCCACGCCGACATTCAGGTTCGTCGTCGCTTGATACGCTGCCGCAACGCCGACAGCAGTCGAGGTGCCGTAATTCCCGACAGCTGCGCCCACCCATTTTTCACCGGTATTGAGCATCGGAATGCTCGGAATAGCCAGGGTCGACGCGGCTGCCCGGTCGCTGTAATGCTTCATCTCGTTCTTGGCGTCCGCGACGGCTCGATCGGTATATACGTTCGCGCCGGCAATCGCGTTGTCGGTGTACGAGTCTGCCTGCTTCACTGCACTGGTCACTGCGCCATTCAGTTGATCGACATTCACCGCATCCGTTCCCTGCGTACCGGTGGCGACATTCGTAATTTGACGCGCGCTTTCAGCTGAGCCCACTGAAACAGTGTTCACGCGGTCCGCTACCGAGTTGGCGCCGAGGGCGATAGACCCGTCTGCGCTTGCATGAGCGTTCGCGCCTACTGCCAAAGAATGTGCAGCACTTGCGATGGCAACTTCTGACGAATCGCCATCAGCTGCAAAGAAGGAGCTTGAGCCGCCCGACAGTGCGACGACGGGTGCCGCGCCTACATTCGAAGTTGCGCCGACGAGCGACGGCGTGCCGACTTCGGACACATCGGCGCTTGCGTGCAAAGGCGCGCCAACGAAGGTTGCTCTCACGCCACCCTGCATAGCCGAGATGTTCGCTGTGTTTTGTGCAACCTGAGCGCTTACCGCGTTCAACTGCGACATATTAACAGCGTCGGTGTCGCCGACTCCACTTGCAACACCAATGATTCGCCTGCTATAGCCAAAGTCGCCGCCGACACTGACCACGTTGTCCAGGCCGTAATCGTTAGAGTTTGCCCCCAGCGCAACTGAATTGACTCCATACGATTGCGCGCCGGAGCCCAACGCAAGTGACTTGATGTTTTGAGCGTATGAGCCATTCCCGAAGGCGGCACTTTGCTCCCCTTCAGATCTGCTAAAACCGCCCGCGGCAACGCTATACCATCCCGAAGCATTCGATTCGGCACCAAGGGCTAACGTGAACTTGTCAGTAGCTTGCGCGCTACCCCCGAGCGCCACCGCACTGAACTTCAGTGCCTTCGCTTCGTTGCCGAGGGCAACTGCATAACTGTCAGCGCCCACTGCACTGCCGCCGATCACCACCATGTTGTTGCCGCTAACGTTTATATAGCGCCCGATCGCGATACTGCTGTCCCCGGTTACTTGAGTCCGCGTGCCCAAGGCAATCGAATTAGGGCTATTCGCCTGCGCACTCCAACCCGTCGCGATCGCGCCATATGCGCCGGCGTAGGAACCTTCGCCAATCGCAATTGGGGCATCGCTACTGCCAGCGGATGCGTGATTCCCTAACACGGTACTGCTACCCGACCCGGATGCTCCGTTGCCAACAACCAAGCTGCTACTCGACCCGGATGCGCCAATCCCAACTACCAAGCTCCTATCAAGCGCACGTGCATTGGTTCCGAGCGCCGTACTATAACTATCGGCATAGGAACCAGCGCCAAGCGCAGTCGCACTATAGTCCCCACCCCAGGCATTCGTACCGATAGCGACACCGTTTAAACTCGCCCGGGCGTTCGCTCCGATTGCCGTTGCATCGGCATAGCTGGCATTCGCATGGGGCCCAATAGCGACGCTATATTGTTTCGCGCTCGAACTTGCTCCAATCGCAACGGCCGCGAGATCACCCGAGTAACCGTCCGCAGTCGATGACACCTGTGCGCCGTTTCCAATAAGAACGCTACCTGTAACATCGTTGTATTGATTGTTCCCGATCATCGTTGCGCTGGCTTTGGCTACATTGCTATCGCCAATCACCGTCGCCGTGGCATTTACCGTATTGTTATCGCCGTAAATATTCGTTCCATCGCGCGATACCCCGGATGCCAACGAGTCGCCCCAACCCGTCACCGTCCCTGCGAATGCGCTTGACGTTGCCATCGCTGCCAAGCTGGTAAGCACCGCCAGCGTTACTGGTTTGAACCGAAAAGCATGAAATTTCATATATAATGGTCGTACAAGAAAGACAAGTTGTGATGCGTAATTGCGCTGCGTTAGATTCCCGGCCAAGGTTCGTCTAACGTAGTTTTTTGTAGGCACGATAGTCGTCGTTAAATTCCTCCTTTATTGCTGTGCCGATGCTCGGACCGTTGTTAATAGAAACGCGGCGATAGCGGATTGGCTGCATTGGTTTGGATAGAGATGCACCGATGACCCAAAAACTCCGCCAAAAATCAAGCAATTCGTTTTTATTCCTGTTGTTATCTCGTATTAAAAATCATCTATATGCCTTGAATGGCGTTTTAAGCTCAACCGACTTCAGAATAGGATGGAGCCAAAGCGGATACCGAGGAATTTTGAAGGTCCTGCTCTTACTCGATTAATCAACCTGCTTCCAAGCACTATAACCAATGCAATTGAAAGCAATGAAGCAACGCTTCAAATTTTTCGAATTTGCTTATTTTTGAGTCTATCGGGACTAGACACGGAGGGGGCCATTGCGCCTTGCATAGCGGACATGCTGCATTATGTCTTCATGAACGCAGCTCCATGCACACGAGTATGTGCTACGTTTTTTAAAAAACAATCGCTCAAAGAAGCTAAATATAAATGTGGATGTGGTCGCTACAGCGCGCCATTCATTCACGTGACATGAGTTATTTTTAGACGCCTGTTGTGTCACGGACGTCGTGTGCAGATACGGGAGAAAGTGTCCGGCAAGCTTTTCATTGGACGCCACCTGATCGCGCTATAACGCGTCGGTAGAGGAAACAGCAGCGTTTTAGCTCAAGCGTCCATCACCTGATATTTCGAGACCATTCGCATTAGCGGCTAACTAGTTGCACTCGTGGCGGTTCGTGTTACGGCGTGCTATGAGAAAGGGGGATGGTGGCTCGGAAGCGCGCGAGATATCTTAGGTAATGAAACTGATGACGTAAGGGACCACGGTGCTCTTTTCAACAAGTCAAGTCAAGCTAGCCCCGATTCCTATCTACGATAGTTGCTATCTTTTTAAGAAGCGTCGGGCGGCGATTCAGTTCTATTCGAAAGCCCTTGCCTACAAGGGCCAGATTCCTGCGCTCAAACCAACCCCCGCCGCCGATAATCAAACCAAAACGACAACGCAACGCTCATCAAAATCACGACCGTGGCAACAACCGTCCACTGCGTGATGATTTCCCCAAGCAACAAAGCGCCCAATAAAACCGCGACGACCGGATTCACGTAAAGACAACTCGTCGCGACAATCGTGCTCGTGTTCCGTATGAGAAAGTTATAAGCGACATACGCGGCCATCGATCCGATTACGACGAGATACAAGAACGAAAACCCCGCGCCCATGCTCACTTGGCCAAGGCGCTCGCCTGACACGAACGCGATGACAGTCGCGATAAGCCCGCCAAGCCCGATCTGCAACGCAGTCGACATCAGCAGATCGGAAGGCTGCGAAAGACGGCTTGCCAAATGCGCCCCGCCCGCCCAAAAAATTGCCGCGCACAAGATGGCAAGCGTGCCGACGGTCGAGCTCGGCGAGGGATCGCCATGATTGAGCAACACGATACCCAAGAGACCCAGCGCCACCGCAAACCATTCGCCCTTCGCCACACTGCGCCCGGCAAGCGCGGTGAAGATCGTCGCGAAGAGCGGCACGGTAGCCACCATCACGGCAGCCGTGCCGGTTCCCACCGTGCGCATGCCGTAAGCCATCATCCCGCTCGACAAACCTTCGAGCAAAGTCCCGACGATCGCTGCATTACGTACTTCACGCGCCGTCGGCCACACCGCCTTGCGATGCACGGCAATCACGAAGAGACCGACGCCAGCGCACAGGTTACGCAGGCCGCCGAGCATGAGCGGCGGAAACGATTCGAGCGCCAGGTGAATGCCGAGATACGTCGATCCCCACACGAGATAAACGACGGCCAACGCGAGCGCGACGCGTCCCTTGAGGCTGCGAGGAGCGCGAAACGGAAAGCGGTCGGGAAAACCGAGCGGCAGACGCGGAGGTACGGCAGACATGCATTACTCCGCGAAGCGCGCCCGGATCGGGGCAAGAGACTTGCAATGGGGACTGCCGCCAATCGACCGAACGGGGCATGAGCTTGAAGAACGCGCGCGCCAGGTGACGAACGAGGCGGGACTGACGATGGACGGCATGACGGAGCGAAAGAAGTGCGGAAGCGACAGGCGGGGCGACTGCTGACGACATCCGGGTAAGTACCGAAAATCGCGCGCTCGCCATTATGCAGTAAGCGCCTGCGCTTCAGCGCAAACTTCGCGAACGGTTGCCAAGATGCCACGCCACGATGTATGGTGACGCCTGCTAACGCGGGGGTCCTGCGTTGCACATCGCGATTCGTCCGGCTGCGTCGACTGAATGGCCCGTGCAATGTGGGTGAGAAATACCCTTTGAACCTGATCTGGATAATGCCAGCGCAGGGAAGCGTTCGGGCCTCGGCGCACGGTATCTCTCTCACGCGCCACGTCTTCTCGGGCCCGCACCTTTCCATCTCGTTCCTCCCTGTCTAGCTCCTGAATCAGCCGAGCTCGCCGGCGTTCGTTTGTTCGTCGTTCATTCGATCGCCCGCGTGCTCGCTGTCAATTACCGTCCCTGCGACTGAAAAGGAGAAACAGCACATGAATGCGAATCCCAAGTTCCTGTCCGAAAACGCCATCGTCGATGCAGCCGCCATCGCGCCGCTGCCCAACTCGCGCAAGGTCTACGTGACGGGTTCGACGCCCGACATCCGCGTGCCGATGCGCGAGATCACGCAGTCCGACACGCCCGACAGTTTCGGCGGCGAAAAGAATCCGCCGGTGTACGTGTACGACACGTCCGGCCCCTACTCCGATCCGGACGCGAAGATCGACATCCGCTCCGGTTTGCCCGCGTTGCGCGCCGGCTGGATCGAAGCGCGCGGCGACACCGAGGAACTCGCGGGTCTTTCGAGCGAATTCGGCCGCGAGCGCGCCGCCGATCCGAAAACGGCCGAGCTGCGCTTCCCGGATCTGCATCGTCATCCGCGACGCGCGACGCCCGGCAAGAACGTGTCGCAGATGCATTACGCGCGGCAGGGCATCGTCACGCCGGAGATGGAATACATCGCCATTCGCGAGAATCAGCGCCGCGCCGAATACCTCGAAAGCCTCAAGACGAGCGGTCCGAACGGCGAAAAGCTCGCCGCGATGATGGGCCGTCAGCATCCCGGCCAGTCGTTCGGCGCGGTGCCTTTCGACAAGGACGCCCTGAAGGCCATCACGCCCGAGTTCGTACGCGATGAAGTGGCGCGCGGCCGCGCGATCATCCCCGCGAACATCAATCACCCGGAAAGCGAGCCGATGATCATCGGGCGCAACTTCCTCGTGAAGATCAACGCGAACATCGGCAATTCGGCGGTGAGTTCGTCGATCGGCGAGGAAGTCGACAAGATGACCTGGGCGATCCGCTGGGGCGGCGACACGGTGATGGACTTGTCCACGGGCAAGCACATTCACGAGACGCGCGAGTGGATCATCCGCAATTCGCCGGTGCCGATCGGCACGGTGCCGATCTATCAGGCGCTCGAAAAGGTCAACGGCAAGGCCGAAGACCTGACCTGGGAAATCTTTCGCGACACGCTCGTCGAGCAAGCCGAGCAAGGCGTCGATTACTTCACCATTCACGCGGGCGTGCGCCTGCAATACGTGCCGCTGACGGCCAACCGCATGACGGGTATCGTCTCGCGCGGCGGCTCGATCATGGCGAAATGGTGTCTCGCGCATCATCGGGAAAGCTTTATCTACGAGCACTTCGAAGACATCTGCGAGATCATGAAGCAGTACGACGTCTCGTTCTCGCTCGGCGACGGCCTGCGTCCCGGCTCCATCTACGACGCGAACGACGAAGCCCAGCTCGGTGAACTGAAGACGCTCGGCGAACTCACGCAGATCGCGTGGAAGCACGACGTGCAAGTGATGATCGAAGGCCCCGGCCATGTGCCGATGCAGCTCATCAAGGAGAACATGGACCTGCAGCTGGAATGGTGCGACGAGGCGCCCTTCTACACGCTCGGGCCGCTCACCACCGACATCGCGCCGGGCTACGATCACATCACCTCGGGCATCGGCGCGGCGATGATCGGCTGGTTCGGCACCGCCATGCTTTGCTACGTCACGCCGAAGGAGCATCTCGGACTTCCGAACAAGGACGACGTGAAGACCGGCATCATCACGTACAAGCTCGCGGCGCACGCGGCCGATCTGGCGAAGGGTCATCCAGGCGCGCAGGTGCGCGACAACGCGCTATCCAAGGCACGCTTCGAGTTTCGCTGGGAAGACCAGTTCAACCTCGGCCTCGATCCCGACAAGGCGCGCGAGTTTCACGACGAAACCTTGCCGAAGGATTCCGCCAAGGTCGCGCATTTCTGCTCGATGTGCGGCCCGCACTTCTGCTCGATGAAGATCACGCAGGACGTGCGCGACTTCGCGGCCAAGCAAGGCGTCTCCGAAAGCGATGCGCTCGCCAAGGGCATGCAGACCAAGGCCATCGAGTTCGTGAAGAAGGGCGCGGAGATTTATCAGCCGACCTGAAGCAAACGCTGACTGTACGCAACGGCCTGTGCTTCCTTGCAGGCCGTTTTTGCATGGCGCGCGCGTGCACCGTTTCGGGCATCTTTCCTGCTGATAAACGAACGAACCGGCGAAAAAAACGTTGCGGCGTCCGTCGATGAAAGCCAGATCGTGATCGAACGGCAGGACGCGTGGGCAAAGCCGCGGCCGTTTCATTGATCAATCGTTCTGGAGAGTCGACATGAAAATCATCAAACAAATCGGCGCCGCAGCAGTGGTCGTTTCCCTTCTCGCCGGACTCACGGCCTGCGACAACATGACGACGCGTCAACGCGATACGGCCGTTGGCGCTGGTGTTGGCGCCGCGGGTGGGGCCGTGATCGGCGGAAGCGCGTTATCGACGTTGGGGGGCGCGGCAGTAGGCGGGGTTATCGGAAATCAAGTCGGGAAGTAAGCGGGCGATCCACCGTAATATTATGCGGCAAGCAGCGATGCTTGCCGCCGCTTCGATCGAGGGCTGTTTCAGGATTGATACACGCCGAGGTTTGTTAGCGGACGCGCGACGCGCACGCCGCAACGATCGAGTAAGCTCCTTCTTAACGGACCCTTCCTCGCAATCGCATAGGTAGAGTCCGGCAAGCCGCAAGCAAGGAGCAGCATCATGATTTCCCCGCGCATCATCTTCGGTTACAGGGCAGCGGCCGTTTCGCTTGCTGCCGGATTGCTTCTCGGCGGATGCTACCTGCCGTATCCCGACTACCCCGCTTATTACTATCCGCCGGTTCCCGCTGCCTACACGCAACGTGAGTTCGCGTTACCGGCGCAAGGTGCTTCGGGCGTCAGTGCCGCGAACGCGCCGTCGCAAGCTCAGTACGCAGTGGCCGCGCCGACAGTCGACTACTCGACGATCTATACGAGCACGCCGTATGCGCCGGCTTATCCCTATCCTTACTCGTACGCACCTTATCCCGCTTACGCCGCTTATCCCGCATATGCTGCTTACCCCGGTTATTACGGCTACGGTTATCCGTCGGTGTCGATCGGCTTCGGCTACTGGGGCGGCGGCGGATGTTGCTGGGGACGCGGCTATGGCGGCGGCGGATGGCATGGCGGCGGTGGTGGATGGCACGGCGGTGGCGGCGGATGGCACGGCGGCGGTGGCAGTTGGCAAGGCGGCGGTGGACATGGCGGTGGCGGCCATGGCCATTGAATAATGAAACCCCACGCTCGAATGCGGCGTCGATGTCGCACTCTGCGCCGCTATTACCGACAAAAGTAACAACTCTGAAACATTTTCCGGCAATGTAGACGCAATTCGCTTGCCTTGCCACTCTGTACGATCGGTCACTTTCCTTATCCGACAAGGCCCTGGCGGATTACGCCGGTGCTTTGGCACGATTATCGCTAAATAGTATCCCTACTTATCGGACCGCACGGGTGTCAGCCCAAGCGCTACCTATCGTTCTCGGGGATTGGACATGATGGCCTTCGCTTTTTTCCTGCTGTGGATGGTCGCATCCCTTGGGCTGCTCGCGCTCTGGGTGTTTCGCCAAGTGCCGGCATCGCGTCTTGATTCCAGCGCGGCACAACGAACAACGGCTACTCCAGCGACCGTCGAGAGCTGAGCGCCGCATCCCGCGAAACGCGTGACCAAGCGTCCGAACGGAGCAGATGCGTCACGTCCCTTTCCGCTTCCATCCGGCATCCTTACGCCAATATTCAAGCCTTGACGAGGGCCATCCTCGCCCTATTCTTAGTGAGCGCGTTATGCGGTTGCTTAAAGTCTTCGATACCACTCGAACCAGCAGCGAAGACCGCAGCATCCATCCAAGAATAGAGACACAGGAGACCCGATGTTCCATCAGATCCTCAAGCCTATCGCGGGTTCGCTCGCGCTCTCCTTTATCGTTGCCGCGTTGCCTATCATCGTCGTACTCGTCATGCTCGGCTGGGCGCGCCGTCCCGCGTGGCAGGCTTCGCTTGCGGGACTGATCGTCGCGTTGATCATCGCGATGGTGGGCTGGCACTTCCCGGTTGGACTCGCGCTCGACTCCATCGCGGCCGGCGCCGTGTTCGCGCTCTGGCCGGTGATGTGGATCGTGTTCTCCGCGATCCTGCTCTACAACGTCGCGCAACGCTCGGGACGCTTCGAAGCGTTTCGCGTGTGGATGATCGACAACCTGCCGAACGACCGGCGCATCGTGCTCGTGGTCATCGGCTTTTCGTTCGGCGCATTGCTCGAAGGCATCTCGGGCTTCGGCACGCCGATCGCCATCACGAGTTCGCTCTTGATCCTGCTCGGCTTTCCGACGCTCGAAGCGCTCACGTTCACGCTGATCTTCAACACGGCGCCAGTCGCGTTCGGCGCGCTCGGCGTACCGATCACCGTGCTCGGCGCGGTCACGCACTTGCCCACCGATGCGCTCGCCAAGATGGTCGGCCGCCAGTTGCCGTTCTTCGCGTTCTTCCTGCCGTTCTATGTTATCGGTATCTACGCGGGCTTTCGCAACATGCTGCGCGTGTGGCCCGTGCTGCTCGTCTCGGGCGGCGCGTTCGCGTTGACGCAGTATGTCACGTCGAACTACATCAGCTATTCGCTCACCGATGTCCTCTCCTCGCTCGTCTCGCTGATCCTCACCATAGCGTTCCTGCGCGTCTGGAAGCCCGCGCCCGACGAACGCTTCGCGGTGAACGTCGATCGCCTTGCCAACGCGCGCGGCAACGTCTCGGCCGCTCAGGGATGGATGCCGTGGATCGTCGTCTCGGTCGTGGTGATCGTCTGGACGGTAGCCAAGATCTTCCTCATCGGCGACGTGAAGGTCCCGTGGCCGGGGCTCGACAAGGCGGTCTACATCACGCTCTACAATCAGCCCTACGGCGCGATCTGGGACTTCCAGCCGCTCGCCACCGGCACGGCGATTCTCGTGGCGGCCATCATCACCGCGCTCCTGGTGAAGTTGCCGGCAAGCGAGTTCGGCCACGCTATCGTCGATACCTGGGTGCAAACGCGCATTGCCATCTTCACGGTGGCGACCATCGTCGGGCTCGCGTATCTCATGAACTACTCGGGCATGAACTACACGCTCGGACTCGGGGTGGCCTCGGTCGGGCCGTTCTTCCCGCTCGTGTCGGCCTTTCTCGGCTGGGTGGCGGTGTTTCTCTCAGGCAGCGATACCTCGGGCAACGCGCTCTTCGGCAACCTTCAGGTGGTCGCCGCTCATCAACTCAATCTCAATCCTGTGCTGATGGCCGCGACCAATTCGTCCGGCGGCGTGATGGGCAAGATGATCTCGCCGCAAAACATTTCGACGGGCGTCGCCACGACCGAACTCAAGGGCAAGGAAGGACTCGTCTTCGCGCGCACCTTCAAGCATTCGATTCTGCTCACCATCATTCTCGGCATTCTCGTGTGGCTGCAGCAGAACGTGTTGACGTGGATGATTCCGCCACATTGATTGTTCCTTGCGGTCTCATCGGCGCGATGACCAGCGGCGCGCGGCGCGGTGCTAACATGCGCGGACTTTTCCTTGGAACACTGAAGTCCGCATCGTCATGTCACCCGTCAATTTGTTGCAACTCGTCTGTCTCGCCGCGCTCTGGGGCGCGTCGTTTCTCTTTATCCGCGTGGGCGTCGCCGAGTTCGGCGTCGCGCCGCTCATGGCCTTGCGCGTCGGCATCGGCGCCGTGTTTCTCGTCGCCATGCTGCTCGGCCGCCGCCAGTTTTCGAGCAGTCTCGCGATCATGCGCAAGCGTGCGCTACCGCTACTCATCGTCGGCATTCTCAATTCGGCCGCGCCGTTCTGCCTCTTCGCTTATGCGGAGCTGACGCTTTCGGCTGGCGCCACATCCGTCATCAATGCGACGACGCCGCTGTGGGGCGCGCTCGTCGCCTATCTCTGGCTGAAGGACCGCCTCACGACCTTGCGCACGATCGGCACGGCGATCGGTTTCGCGGGGGTGCTGCTGCTCGTGTGGAATCAGATAGAAGGCTCGCCCGGATCGGCGGGATCGGGCGCGGCGGGCGTGTTGGCGGCGGCCGCGGCGCTCGCGGCATCGGCGCTATATGGTGTTGCGGGCAACTTCGCGAAAAAGTATCTGATGGACGTCGATGCCATGACCAACGCCGCGGGCAGCATGATCGGCGCGACGCTCGTGCTCGCGCCTATCGCCTTCGTCACGTGGCCCGCCGCGCCGGTCTCCGCGCCTGCATGGGCGGCGGTGCTCGCGCTGGGCGTGGGTTGCACGGGTATCGCGTACTTCATCTACTACCATCTGGTCGCGGTCGTCGGTCCCGCGCGCGCGATGACCGTCACTTTCGTCATTCCGCTCTTCGGCATTCTGTGGGGCGCGTTGTTTCTGCATGAGCGGGTGTCGCTCGTCATGCTCGAAGGCTGTGCCGTCGTCCTTGCGGGCACCGCGCTCGCCACCGGCGCGATCAAGCGCCTGCCGTTTTCAGGACGCCGCAAGCTCGTAGGCTGAACTAGACTGCAAACAGCGCAGCCGCTGCCGCAGTGCGAGATTCATCGAATTGTTCGGATGCGCGTTGCATTTCGTGCAACGCGCCGGCATGCGCATCCATGCGTTTCCTGGAGCAGACCATGCACGACTTTTTCGCGAAGGCCAGGCACGAATTGATGAAGATGCTGCCGCCCACCTTGTTCTTCTTCGTCGTGCTGCACGTGGTGATGGTCGTGCACGCGCTCATGGTGAAAGGCGCCGGCCTGTCGATTCCCGCGTCGGCATCCGTGCTCGTCGCCTCGCTCATTCTCGGCAAGGCGGTTCTATTCGCCGATATGCTTCCGTTCATCAATCGCTATCCCGAGCGTCCGCTCATCTGGAATGCGGGATGGAAAACCGTCATTTACACGCTCGTCGCGCTGGTGCTCCATTACCTGGAGCGCTTGTTCGAGTTCTGGAAAGAGACGCATAGTCTTGCGGCCGCGCACCAGGACTTGCTGGACCATCTGAACTGGCCGCAATTCTGGGCCGTGCAGATTCTGCTCGTCACGCTCGTCTTCAACTATTGCGTCTTCGCGGAACTCGCGCGCGTGCTCGGACGCGGCAGGCTTAAGACGATCATGCTCGGGCCGCTCGATGTATCGCCCGCGGAGCAGCACGGCTGACGCGCCGCTTCAACTCCCGCCCGAATCCCGCTTGAATCTCCGCTTCAGTCGCCGTGCACCGGCCCGCGCCCGGCCTTGATCGCCCCGCGCCTGACCTTGCCTTCGACGCGCCGCACTTGCGAACCGCGCGTTGGCTTGGTCGCGATGCGCTTGCGGCGCACGATGCTCACGCTGCGAATCAGCTCGTCGAGCCGCGCGAGCGCCGCCGCGCGATTCATGTCCTGCGTCCGATATTCCTGCGCCTTGATGACGACCACGCCATCGCGCGTCACGCGGCTATCCGACAGCGCGAGCAGCCGCGCCTTGATGTGCTCCGGCAACGACGATGCGCGGATGTCGAAGCGCAGATGAATGGCGCTCGATACCTTATTGACGTTCTGCCCGCCCGCACCCTGCGCGCGCACGGCCGTCAGCTCGATCTCGTGCGGCGGCACGGCGATGCTGTCGCTCATCGGTGGGCTCCCTTGAAGATGTGTTCGGCGCTTTTCACGTGAGCATAACAAAGGCCGCGAGGCGCCGAAAAGCTGGCCATTCGGCCGAGTTCCGAACGAAGCGCAAGTGAGTTATAAGTGCATGACAAGTGCGATAGACTCAACCCGCCTGACCGCCTGGGTCCGGAGCGTGCTTCGCCCGTGGTCATAACGAGCGTCAAACCAGGAAGTCGATGCGCTATTCGTTCGAAATCAGGAAGTTCATTTACAGCCAGTATTTCTTCGGCGGCTTGCGGATCGCTCTGGGCGTGTCGCTGCCCGCCGTGCTCATGCTCATCGTGTTTCACAATCGCGAGCTGGGCTTCACCATCGCGACGGGCGCGCTTGGCGCGTGTGTCGTCGACATGCCGGGTCCGCTCAAATACAAGCACAACGAGATGCTCGCGTGCACGGTGATCGGCTTCTTCTCGGCGCTCGCCACGGGCATTGCGACGGCGCATCCGTTGACGCTATGGCTCACGGTCGTGCCGCTCACCTTCGTGCTCTCGCTGATCGTCGTCTATGGCAACCGCTGGCCGCAGATCAGCTTCGCCACGCTCTTCATGATGGTCGTCACGCTGGAAGAGCACTTCACGCCGATGCAGGCGCTCGTCAACGCGTCGTGGATCTTGCTGGGCGGCCTCTGGTACACGTACTGGGCCACGCTCGTGAGCCGGCTGCTCGTGTATCGCATCGAACAGCAGGCGCTGGCGCAGAGCATCTTCAGTTGCGCGGAGTATTTGCAGGCGCGCGCCGAGTTTTACGACAACGACGCCGATCTCGACGAATGCTACCGAAAGCTCATCGAAAAGCAGATTGCGGCGGTGGAGCAACAGGAAGCCGCGCGCGACATCGTGCTGCGCAATCTGCCGAAAGTAAAAAGCCGCAAGCTCGACGCGCGGCGCGCGCGGCTTTTCAATCTGTTCATCAACGTGGTGGATCTGCACGAGTTCTTCGTCGGCGCGCATACGGACTATCCGCTCGTGCGCAAGACGTTCGCGGGCTCGGACGTGCTGATCTTTTATCGCGACCTGATGCGCAAGGCGAGCGCGGATCTCGAAGAAATCGGCTTGGCCGTATTGCAGAACAGTTCCGCGCCCAGGCAGATCAGCATGAAGGCGGAGCTGCGCGCTATCGAGTACGAACTCGAACTCATGCGCAAGCACGGCATGCCCGAGAAGAACGCCGAAGCCTACGCGGCCGCGGCGGCGGTGTTCCGCCGTTTGTGGAGCGCCACGCGCCTGATCGACAAGATGCGCCGCCGCACGCGCGATGACGCGAGCCTGATCGAAACCGAAGTGCAGATCGACCATGCGTTGTCGCGTTTCATATCGAGCCGGCGCGTGCCGTTCATGCAGATTTTCTCGAATCTCACGATGGCCTCGCCGAGCTTCCGGCACGCGCTTCGGGTCACGATCGCGGTGGGCATCGGCTTTTGGCTGGGACGGCTCTTGCCGCTCACGAACGCGTACTGGATCGTGATGACCACGGTCATCATTCTGAAGCCTGGCTATTCGCTCACAAAGCAGCGCAACACGCAGCGGATCATCGGCACGGCGATAGGCTGCGCGCTGACCATCGCGCTGATTCTGCTCGTGAAGGAGCCGCACATTCTGCTCATCGTGATGTTCGCGTCGATGGTGATGAGCTACAGCCTGCTGCTCTTCAACTATGCGGCGAGCGTGGTGTTCACGTCGTCGTATGTGCTCTTGATGTTTCATCTGCTCGCGCCGGGAAGCATGCGGCTGATCGGCGAACGGGCTATCGATACGGTGGTCGGTTGCGCGATTGCAATCGCGGCGAGCCATCTGTTCCCGTATTGGGAATATCGGCTGATGGGCAAGCTCGTGAAGGATCTGCTTGGCGCGACGCGCAATTATCTCGAGGCGAGTTGGTGGTGGAAGGCCAAGAGCGCGAGCGCGGGGCAAGCGGAGAGTAAAGCGCGTGGCGGTGCGGGTGCGGGTGCGGGTGCGGGTGCGGGTGCGGGTGCGGGTGCGAGCACCCGCCCCCAAGATTAGATTTCACCCGCCCCCGTTGCCACCGCCACCGCGACACACAACCTAGACGACCCCCCCCTATCGACCAACCTGATAGCGAAACAATCCCCCAA